>NZ_CP166625.1:1127500-1479375 GCF_041320595.1 Pleomorphomonas sp. PLEO | reverse complement strand
TGGGCGTGACGCCGGAGTTCCGCCGCGTCCACCCGCGCAAGCCCTTCGCCTTGATGATGCCCTGGGGGCCGATCGACTGGCGCGACCGGCCGAGCCAGCCGGGCTCGCCGCTTGCCCCGCCCTACCCCGATATCTGCCTTGCCACCGGTCGGCGGGCCGTCGCCTACCTCCGGCACTTGAAGCACCTGTCGCCGTCCACCTGCGCGGTGCTGTTCAAGGATCCGAGGACGAGCCGCCACGGCGCCGATCTCGTGATCGTGCAGGCGCACGACAAGCTGCGCGGTTCATCGGTCAAGGTGGTGACGACCGCGCCCAACCGCCTGCCGCCCTCCCGCCTCGATGCGATCCGCGCCAACCCACCCGCCGACCTTGTCGCCCTTCCGTCGCCGCGCCTTGCCGTGCTGATCGGCGGCGACAGCCGCCATCACCGCTTCACGCCCGATGACATCATCAGGCTCATCTCCGGGCTCAAGGATAGGGTTGCCGGCGGCGCCTCGCTGATGATCACCGCCTCCAGGCGCACACCGCCGACACTCGCCGCTGCCCTGAAGTCGCTCGCCGACGAGAGCGAACGCGTTATCTTCTGGAGTGGCCAAGGCGCCAACCCGCTAGCCGCCTACATGGCGCTCGCCGACGAACTGATCGTCACCGCCGATTCCACCAACATGATCGGCGAGGCGGCGACAACAGGCCGACCGATCCAGATCTTCCATCCATCGGGCGGCCATCCGAAGATCGCAGCCTTCATAGCGCTCCTCGGCAAGGAGGCGCGGATCGGCCGCTTCCCCGACGCGCCAACCAGCGGCACCTATCCACCGATCAACTCGACGGCCGATGTCGCAGACGCGGTGCTGGCAGCTTGGCGGCGCCTGCGTTCCGAAAGCTGATTCAGCCCGCCGCCTCGGCAGGCTGGAAAGGCTTCTCGTCTTTGAACTGCAGGGCCCTGAGATGGGCGTAGAGCCCGCCCTCGGCCATCAGCTGTTCGTGAGTGCCGGACTGCACCACCTCACCCTTGTCCATGACATAGATGATGTCGGCGTCGCGCACGGTGGCGAGGCGATGGGCGATGACGAAGGTCGTCCGCCCCTTCATCAGGCGCCCGAGCGCTTCTTGAATGTCGCGCTCGGCCTGGGCATCGAGCGCCGAGGTCGCTTCGTCGAGCAGCAGGATCGGCGCCTGTCTCAGGATGGCGCGGGCGATGGCGATACGCTGGCGCTGGCCGCCGGAAAGGTTGCCGCCGCCTTCGCCGACCCGCGACTGGAAGCCGGAGGGCATCGCCATGATGAAGTCATAGGCGTTGGCGTCGCGCGCCGCCATTTCGATCTCGGCGGGTGTGGCATCCGGGCGTCCATCGGCAATATTGGCCGCCACCGAGCCGTCGAACAAGAAGGTATCCTGCGTCACCAGCGCGATGTGCCGGCGCAGCGACTCCACGGTAAAGCGCCTGATATCGGTGCCGTTGATCAGAATGGCGCCGCCCTTGGGGTCGTAGAAGCGCTCGACCAGCGAGAACACCGTCGACTTGCCGGCGCCCGATGGCCCCACCAGCGCCACCACCGAATTGGCCGACGCCGTCAGGCTGAGGCTCTGGAGCACCGGCGCCTCGCCATAGGCGAAATCGACGCGGTCGAAGGTGACGGTGGCCGCCTCGAACTTGGCCTCCACGGCGTCCGGGGCCGACTGCAACTCCGGCACCATGTCCAGCACCTCGTACATCATGCGGACGCCGACCAGCGCCATCTCGAGGTCGAGGTTGAAGCGGGCCAGCCGCTTGGCCGGCTCGTAGGCGAGAAGCAGCGCCGTGATGAAGGAGAAGAAGGCGCCGGGGTCGGCATTGTAGTGGACGATCTGGTAGCCGCCGAACATCACCACGAAGGCGATGGCAAAACCGCCCAACGTTTCCATGAGAGGGCTCGAGCGGGCGCCCAGCGTGGCGATGCGGTTTGACAGCCGCTCGACGCCGGCGGTCGCCACCGCGAACCCCGCCTCCAGCCGCCCTTCAAGCCCGAAAGACTTGACGACGCGGATGCCCTGCACGCTCTCCTGGACGATGGTGACGATCTGGGCCAGCGACATCACCTCTTTTCGCGCCGCCGTCCTGACCTTCCTGAGCAGGTGGGTGATGCCGTAGATGGCCACCGGCGCGATCACCAGCGACAGCATCGACATGGTCGGGTTCTGCACGATCATGACGGCGACAAGCGAGAGCAGCGTGAACAGATCGCGGCCGAGACTGAGCACGATCAGGTCGATCGCCGATCGGGCAGCCGCCGCGTTCTGCGAGATGCGCACCACGATGTCGCCGAGCGCATGGGTCTGGAAAAAGGCGATATCCTGCTTCAGCACCGCCGCGAACAGCTGCCGCTGCAGCCGCGCTATCATGCTGTTGCCGATCTTGGTCAGCGTCACCGACGAGAAATAGGTCGCAGCGCCTTTGACGAGATAAACGACGATGATGACGCTGGCGATGGTGAACACCAGCCCTTCGCTTTTCTCGATGAAGATCTTGTTGATGATCTCTTTGATGATGTAGGCGCTCGCCGCCGTCGCGCCCGCGGCAAGCAGCATCATCGAGAATGCGAAGGCATAGCGCGACGCATAGGGGCGGAAGTTGGCGCGAAAAAGACGCACCAGCGGTCCGAGCTTCTGCTCCGATCCGAGAAAACCGTCGAGCCGGCCCTTCAGGAAGTTCAAGTGCACACTCCACGTCTGACCGGCCCACCGGCCGGCACGGCATCCGCCCGAAAAGTTGTTCGACTTTTCGGATCGGTGGCTGCCACAAGCAAGCACCCGCCCGAAAAGTTGTCCGACTTTTCGGATCAGCGGCTGCCACAAGCAAGCATCCGCCCGAAAAGTTGCGCGACTTTTCGCACAAACGGCCGCCGGAAAATAGCCCGCAGGGACATGCTACGCCCGGCGGCGCCTGTCAACTGCGCGAGGAACGCTTATGCCGACGCATGGATATGTGGCGTTGGGCCGCCGAGACAATATCGTCTCGCCCCCCAAGGCGCCGATATCACACCACCACCGGCTCGTTCTTGACCTGGCGAAGCGTCAGGCTGGTGCGGACCTGACCGACGTTCGGCGTCGCCGTCAGCTGCTCGATCACGAAGTTTTGGCACGTCTTGAGGTCGGGGGCGACGCATTTCAAAATGAAGTCGATCTCGCCCGACTGCATCCAGCTTTCGCGCACCAGCGGCCAGTTCTTCACCCGCGCCTCGAAGGCAAGGATTTCCGCTTCCGACTGGGAGGAAAGCGAGATGAAGGCGAACAGCGTCACGTCGAAGCCGAGCGTTTTCTCGTCGATCAGCGCCCGATAGCCCTGGATGACGCCGGCTTCCTCCAGCGCCCGGACACGCCGAAGGCAGGGCGGAGCCGAGATGCCGACGCGGCTCGCCAGCTCGACGTTGGTCATGCGCCCGTCGGCCTGAAGCTCACGCAGGATCTTCCAGTCGATGGCGTCGAGACGGGCCTTCATGTCGCATCCTCCGGAGGGTTCGCAGCCCTCGCTTCGGGCCGGAACATACCGTTCCGGTCGTCGTGGCGAAAGCATCTTTCGGCGACACGAACACATATTATAAATCCGCCGCCGGCGCTCGAAGGCCATTCGGCAGGGGACGACCAACCGCGCAAGACGCCACCAAGCCGTCACCGCCTTGAAACCGCTCCGCCGGACACCTACCATTCAGTCGATTCCAGACGCCGCCGCCGGCGTCCAGCCGAAGCCGCGTCGCGGGCCGGCGAACGCAACGAGACGAGCATGACGCACACCCATACCAAGGCCCTCATCATCGGTTCCGGCCCGGCCGGCTACACCGCCGCCATTTACGCCGCCCGCGCCATGCTGGAGCCGATCCTGATCGCCGGCCTGCAGCAGGGCGGCCAGCTCACCATCACCACCGATGTCGAGAACTACCCCGGCTTTGCCGACGCCATCCAGGGCCCCTGGCTGATGGAGCAGATGCGCACCCAGGCCGAGCACATGGGCACGCGCCTCGTCTCCGACATCGTCACCTCGGTCGATCTGTCCAAGCGGCCGTTTCAGCTCACCTGCGACTCGGGCGACACCTATTCCACCGACGCGCTGATCATCGCCACCGGCGCCCAGGCGCGCTGGCTCGGCTTGCCGTCGGAGCACAAGTTCCAGGGCTTCGGCGTTTCGGCCTGCGCCACCTGCGACGGCTTCTTCTATCGCGGCAAGCACGTGGTGGTGGTCGGTGGCGGCAACACCGCCGTCGAGGAAGCGCTCTATCTCACCCATCACGCCGACAAGGTGACGGTGGTGCACCGCCGCGAAGGCTTCCGGGCCGAGCGGGTGATGCAGCATCGCCTGTTCAACCATCCCAAGATCGAGGTGATCTGGAACAGCGTGGTCGACGAAGTGCTGGGCAAGGAAGGCTTCCCGCCGTCGGTGACCGGCGTCCGCCTCAAGAACGTGGTCACCGGCGAGTTGCGCGATGTCGCCACCGACGGCCTGTTCGTCGCCATCGGTCATGCCCCGGCCACATCGCTGTTCACCGGTCAGGTTCGGCTCAAGTCGTCGGGTTATATCTGGACGGCGCCCGATTCGACGGCGACATCGGTGCCCGGCGTTTTCGCGGCCGGCGACGTGACCGACGAGCACTTCCGCCAAGCGGTGACGGCGGCCGGCATGGGCTGCATGGCGGCGCTGGAGGCCGAACGCTACATCGGCGCGCTCGAAACTGATACAAAGGTTGCGTAACCAACTGGCGCGGCGGCGCAATTCAGGGCTTGCGCCGGAGCAAGGAAGCGTTGAACCTAAAGCACGGCCCGAAAAGTTTTCACACTTTTCGGATATATGAGTGTGGTGAGCCATGCATTATCCGCAGGTTGCGAGACTTTTGGGATAAGCAAGGGCCATAAGAAGAAATCACGAGCCGTCCGAAAAGTTGCCAAATTTTTCGGACAAGCCGATGAGACAAAACAAAGATGCGGCAAGGCTGGCCCTGTAAGTCTGGCTCTTGCTCCGACGAGAGAGCCGGTGGCCGAAAGCGGCCTCGGTAGCGATGGGGGCGGTAAAGGGGGACGCGATGGATTGGGACAAGCTCAGAATATTCCACGCCGCCGCCCATGCCGGGAGCTTCACCCACGCCGGCGATACGCTGAACATGAGCCAGTCCGCCGTCAGCCGTCAGGTCAGCGCCCTTGAGCAGGATCTCGGCGTGCCGCTGTTCCACCGCCACGCCCGCGGCCTCATCCTCACCGAACAGGGCGAGCTGCTCTACCGCGCCGCCCATGACGTGCTCCTGAAGCTCGAGGACGTGCAGGGCCGGCTGACCGACAGCCGCGAACGCCCCTCGGGATCGTTGCGCGTCACCACCACCGTCGGCATCGGCTCGACATGGCTGACCTCGCGCGTCGACGAGTTCGTCGATCTCTACCCCGACGTCCAGCTGCAGCTGATCCTCAACGACGACGAACTCGATCTCGCCATGCGGCAAGCCGACGTCGCCATCCGGCTGCGCCAGCCGACTCAGCCGGACCTCATCCAGCGCAAGCTGTTCACCGTGCATTTCCACCTGTTCGCCTCGCCAGCCTATATCAAGCGCTTCGGCAGCCCCAAGACCATCGAGGATCTCGACCAGCACCGGATCATCACCTTCGGCGTCGCCGCGCCCAACTATCTGCGCGACATGAACTGGCTCGAAAGCGTCGGTCGGCCCTACGACAATCCGCGCCTGCCGGCCCTCAGGGTCAACAACCTCGTCGCCATCAAGCACTCGGTGCAGCGTGGCGTCGGCATCGCCCTCCTGCCCGACTATCTGGTCGAGGAGGATTCGGGATTGCAGCAGCTGATCCCGGAAGTCGACCTGCTGTCCTACGACACCTATTTCGTCTACCCCGACGAACTCAGGAATTCGGCGCGCGTCCACGCCTTCCGCGATTTCCTGGTGTCGAAGGCCCAGCGCTGGTCCTACTGATAGTCCGCATTGAAACTCTACTCCGGCAGCCGTTGAGCCCGACTTTCCGCGCTTCCGGCGCTCACGGACTTAATGTCCGCTGCGCTCCGGCTCTCGAAAGCCATGCGAGCCGACTCACCGGAGCGAATTTCCAAACGGTCTATGAGCCGGCAAATATCGTCAACGTGTAGGCAGACGCCCTTACCAGTCTCGCGTTTCTCCTTAACGGAAAACACCGATGATCCGCGCAATCATCACGATGATGTTACGGTTTGGGCAAATTAACCGGGATATTGCATAGCAGATTTGCAGTTTGCCTGCTTGTTTTGCACCTGTGGCGGGTGCATATAGACCTCAGCTGATGTGTTGGTTCCCTCGCCATCCTCCCGGCGAAAGCGAATCTTCAGCTGTTCCCCTCTGGAAGGTGCGATTCGTCCCTGCGAATCGCTTTCCAAAACTTAATGCCGGGCCCTGTGCCCGGCTTTTTTTTGCCCTTCTGCCTGCCAGTCCCACGGCAGGTGAGCGCCTTGCCGATCAATCCGATGACGCTGGCGCCCCGGGCAGAGAGATGGGTCCATCGCTTTCGCCCGGCACCAGGGACAGCGGCATCCGGCACTGCACGATGCCGGAGGAGAAGGCGCCTGCCGTCAGGGGGATCTGGGCCAGCATCGCCCGCGCCGCGGCGGTCCCGAGGTCCTGAAGGGACAAGTGGAAGCACGTCACTTGCGGCGTCAGGAAACGCACCGAGTCCTCTCCGCGTAGCCCGATAACCGACAAATCCCGGCCGGGCCTGAGCCCGCGTTCGGCCAACCGCCGGTAGATGCCGATGGCCGTCACCTCGTAGAATAGGATGATCGCCGTGGCGGGGTCGGGTCGGTCGAGCATGCTATCGACCACGGCGTCGCCATCGTCTTCGCGGCGATGGGTCGGAAACACCAGCGTTTCATCGGGTTCGAGGCCGTGCCGGGCGAGATTGTCCCGATAGGATTGGGCGAAAATCGCCCCGTAGTTGGCATCGCCGGACGGAATCGTCACCGCGATGCGCCGATGGCCGTGCTGGACCAGACGATCGACGGCGGTGGCCATCGCCCCCTCGAAATCAAGGTCGATCCAGGAGTGGCCGCTGCCGCTATCGCTTCGCCCGAGCGTGACGAAGGGAATACCCGACGACTGCAACAGATCGATGCGCCGATCGATGCGCCGGGTTTCGGCCAAGATCATGCCATCGACGGCGCCCCGCGACACGAAACGCTGGAGAAAGGTGAAGTTGTCCTGGCTCTTGGCGCAAGGCAGGACCAGGAGATCGAGCCCATGGGCGGCCAGAACCGCCTGCATGCCCTCGACGACCCCCATGAAGAAATAATCGGTGCTCGCCGTGCTCTCCTGATCGAGTTCGATCATGAAGCCGACGGCCCGCGTGACGCCCTGGGCGAGCGAGCGGGCGGCTTGGTTAGCGGCATAGCCAAGGCGCTGCGCCGCCTCCAGAACCTTCTCGCGCGTGTCCGCGTTGACATTGGGATTGCCGTTGAGCGCGCGGGATACCGTTGCCGTGGACACCCCGAGTTCCCGAGCCAGATGGGCAATTCCCCGCATTAAATCCTCCGCCCCTCCGCTTCGCCCATTGACAGACAGTGAGCCGCGAACTTAGCATTGTAAGCGCTTACATTAACATGGCCCCGATCTCAAGTCTGTCCAAAGAGGATGCAGCGGACGGCAGCGGATAGAACAGCACAGCAATTGTAAGCGCTTACAATGGCGGAAAACGGCCAAGACAAGGGTGATGTCGGCTGTATCGGGCGCTTTGAATCGGCGCACCGCGCATTGCGACGGATGAGGTTTGCGGATCGAAGCCGCCTGAGGAGGACGGCGCGGTCCGTTGGGACACGCAACAAGGGAGGATTCTATGACAACGACGCATAAAAATCGCACGGCCGCCAAGGGCGCCATGCACATGCTGGCCCTGGCCGGCGCCTCGTGCCTGGTGTTCGCCTTGACGGGCGGGGCCGCGCTCGCGGCGGACAAGGTGACGCTGACCTACATGGCGAGCCAGGATTGGGTGAAGGACGCCGAGCAGGCGCTCGCCAAGAAGTTCGAGGAGAAGACCGGGATCGCCATCGATTTCCAGATCCTGCCGTCGGGCCAGTATTTCAACGTTCTCCAGGCCAAGCTCAACTCCGGCGAAGGCCCGGACCTGTTCGGCGGCCAGAGCGGCGTTACCGATCTCAAGCTGCAATACAACGTCGAGAAAAACGCCGTCGACCTCACGAATGAGCCTTGGGCGGCCAAGGAAGACAAGCTGATCGCCGCCCAGTCCACGCTGGGGGGCAAGCTCTACGGCCTCACCTATTGGGACATTCTCGGCAACACCTGGGTGATCAGCTACAACAAGAAGCTGTTCGCCCAATATGGCCTCAGCGCGCCCAAGAGCTACGCCGAGTTCAAGGCCGCCTGTCAGAAGCTTCTCGATAACGGCATCCAGCCGATTTACGAGCCGGTCGCCGACGGCTGGCACCATGTCCTGTGGTTCCCCGAACTGGGGCCGCGTTTTGAAGAGGTCACGCCGGGCCTTGCCGATGCGCTGAACGCCAACAAGGCGACGTTTGCCGGGAATCCCGCCATGCTCTCGGCCGTTACCGAGCTGAAGGAGATGTTCGACCTCGGCTACATGGGCAAGAACGCCCTCGCCGACGTCTACACCGGCGCGTCCAAGGCGATGGCGAGCGGCAAGGTGGCGATGGTGCTCGCCAACACCGGCTTTGCCTCTCTGGTGGAACATGACTACCCGGACATGAAGGCGTCCGACATCGGCGTGTTCCTGATGCCGCTCGCCGACAATCAGCAAGTCAACATCAATCCGGCCGGCCCCACCCACTTCATCTACGCGGGTTCGGCCCATGTCGACGCGGCCAAGCAGTATCTGGCCTTCCTCGCCGAGCCCGAGAACGTCGATTACTTCATCGACAATACGCCCACCGCGATGACGCTGCCCTTTACGGGGGCCAAGAGCAAGTTCAGCGCCGACGTACAGGCGTTGTTCGATAGCCATAAGGAGGCGCGCGGCACCGTCTACCAGACCGCTGTCGCTTATCTGAACCCGCAGTGGATGGACATCGGCGCCGACCTGACGGCGATGTTCACCGGATCGATCGACCCGGCGAAGGTGCTTGCCAACATCGACAAGCGCCGCGCCGATCTCGCCAAGGCCGCCAGGGATCCCGCCTGGAAGAAGTAGCCCCTCCCTGCTTCGCCACGGCTTGGCGTCGTCCACCCCCGACTTCGGAGCATTGGCTCCCTGGCCGGGGGTGCGACCGCCAGCGATGGGAAATCGCAATGAAATCGCACAGGTCCTATCCGTTCTACTTCGTCCTCGCGGCCCTCGTTCTGTACGTGACGTTCTTCATTATTCCGAGCCTCAGCGGCATCGCCTATTCGTTCACCGACTGGAGCGGCTATTCCGACGAGGTCGAGTTCGTCGGCCTGGACAATTACCGGACCATTCTGTCGCCGGACGAGAACTACCTGTCGTTCATCGGCAACACGCTTGTCTTCACCTTCTGGACGATCATCATCAAGACGGTGTTCGGTCTGGCGCTCGCCCTTCTGCTCAACCAGGGCGTCCGCTGGTTCGTCAACGGCTACCGGGTGCTGATCTATCTGCCGGTGATCCTGCCGACGCTGGTCGTCGCCTTGATCTTCCGCTCGATGCTCGATCCGGCCTCCGGGCTCATCAACACCTTCCTGCGCGGCATCGGCCTCGACGGCCTGGCGCTGTCCTGGCTCACGGACCCGCGCATTGCCCTTTATTCGGTGATCGGTGTCGATAGCTGGAAGGGCATCGGCTATATCATGGTCATCCTGCTCGCCGGCTTGCAGACTATCCCCAAGGATCTCTACGAGGCCGCGTCCATCGACGGCGCCAGCGCCTGGGCCAAGTTCCGCTTCATCACCCTTCCCATGCTGATGCCGGCGCTGATGATAGTCACCGTGCTCAACGTCCTTTATGGACTGCGGGTGTTCGACATCGTCTATGCGCTCACCAACGGCGGGCCGGGATATGCCACCGAGGTGTTGTCGACCGAGATCTTCAAGGCCTTTTCCAAAGGGCAATTCGGGCTCGGCACCGCCATTTCCAGCATTCTGTTCCTGATCCTGGTCGTCACCGGCTACCTGGTCATCCGGGTGATGGAACGCCAGTCGGATCGCGAGTGAGGACGGAACCGATGCCCAAGAACTTGCGTGCCACAGCCGCCCATCTCGCCGCCTTTCTGGCCAGCTTGGTCATGCTCCTGCCGGTCTATCTGATCACCATCAACGCGCTCAAATCGTCGACCGAGGCGAGCACGATGAGCATCGATTGGCCGACCGAGCTCCACCTCGAAAACTTCCTGATCGCCATCGAGAAGGGCAAGTTGGTCGGCAGCTTCTTGAACAGCCTGCTCTATGCCACCTCGGCCACCGTCATCGCCACGCTGGTGTCGGCCATGGCGGCGTTCGTGATGTCGCGCCACAGAACGCGGCGCAACCGCTTCCTTTATCTGTTCCTGATCATGGGCATCGCCCTGCCGATCAACTTCTTCACGCTGACGACGATGATGCAGGTCACCCACCTCATCAACACCAAGATCGGCATCATCATCCTCTACGCGGCCATGCAGGTGCCCTTCTCGATCTTCCTGATCTACGGCTTCGTCGACACCATCCCGCGCGAACTCGACGAAGCGGCGATCATCGACGGCTGCCGACCGCCCCAGCTGTTCTTCCTGGTGATCCTGCCGCTGTTAAAGCCGGTGCTCGTCACCGCCGGCATCCTGAATTTCCTCAATATCTGGAACGACTTCATGATGCCGCTCTACTACCTGAACTCAAGTTCCAACTGGCCGATGACGCTCGCCGTCTACAATTTCTTCGGCCAGTACCAGAGCAGCTGGAACCTCGTCTCCGCCGACATCCTGCTCACCATCATCCCGGTCATCGTCATCTATCTCATGGGCCAGCGCTTCATCATCGCCGGCATGACGAGCGGTTCGGTGAAGGGCTGAAACGCCCGCCGGCACCGATCGGAACCCGCCATCAACACCACGCAAGTTTCGGGCATCATGACCAAAAGCACTCCTTCGACCCTATCCAACGCGCCTGACTTCACTCAGGCTTATCCCGGCGGGGTGCTTTCCGTCACGGCCGTCAGCGAGCGAGCCTTTCGGGTCCGCTTCGCGCCGGCCGGGCATGACGCGGGGATGCCCGGTGGAATCCTGATGGAGGATCTGCCGCCGGTCGCGGCGTCTTTCAAAACAGCGGGCGGCGTCACCAGCCTGGAGCTGCCGCACCTTCGCTGCGAGGTGACGGAGGCCACCGGCCGCCTGCGCTTCTTCGGGCGAGACGGCGCTCTTTTACTGGCGGAAGCCGACGCCGAGCGCAGCCTGACGCCGGGATGGCTCGGCGATGAAGCCATCCACATCGCCGAGCAGGCTTTCGACTCCCCTCCCGGCGAGCACCTCTTCGGTACCGGCTGCTTTCAGGACGGCGCCCTCAACCTGCGCGGCCTGCCGCGACGCCTCACCCAGGTCAACACCCAGATCAGCCTGCCCTTCCTACTATCCAGCCATGGCTATGGGCTGATCTGGCACCATCGCGGCCAGAGCGAACTCAACCCGCCGCCGCATCGGATCGATCTGGTGAAACGCTCGAGCGGACAGACGCAGGTTGCGACCGTGACGACGTCCTCCGGCGGGGCCGAGGTCGAGCGGCGGATGGCGCTGTTCGAAGGCGAGATCGACGTCGCGACGGCCGGCCGTCAGGCGATACAGCTCGACATCAACAAGAAGATGGGCACGCGCTATCGCGTCGAGATCGACGGCCACACATACGCCGATTACGACAACTTCTGGCTCCCGCCGACGACGAGCTTTTTTGCCGATCTCACGGCCGGAAAGCATCTGGTCAGGGTGGAGGCCAACGACACCGACGAGCCAACGCTCTTCTACGGTCCGGTCACTGACCGCACGGTCTGGCGCTCGCCGGTCGCCAGTGCCATCGACTATGTGATCATCGCCGGCCCGAGCGCCGCCGAGGTGATGGGTGGCTATCGTCAGCTGCTCGGCGCGACTCCGATGCTGCCGCTCTGGGCCTTCGGCTATGTCCATTGTCGCGAGCGCTTCCATTCCTCAGCCGAGATCATCGACACGCTCGACGAGTTCCGGCGGCGACGCCTGCCGCTCGATGTCATCGTGCAGGACTGGCAATACTGGGGGTCGCATGGCTGGAATGCCATGCGCTTCGACGAGGCCCACTACCCCGACCCGAAACAGCTGATCGACGAAGTTCACAAGCGCGACGCCCGCTTCATGCTGTCGGTCTGGGCGCGTATCGATCCGTCGTCCGAACTCGGCCAGGAATTCGACCGTCGCGGCTATTTCATCGCCGGCACCGACTGGGTCGATTTCTTCAATCCGGACGCCGCCACCTTCTACGCCAGTGAGCAGGAACAGCGACTGAGACGCTTCGGCATCGACGCCTGGTGGCAGGACGCCACCGAACCGGAGAACGACGATCTCGTGGGCCGGATGACGGCGGCCGGTCGGGGCGAACACGTCCAGCTGGCCTATCCCCTCGAAGTCACCCGCGCCGTGTCCAAGTCCTGGCAGTCCGCCTTGCCGGATACCCGCGCGCTGATCCTGACGCGCAGCGCCTTCCTCGGCCAGCAGCGCTACCCGGCCTTCACCTGGTCCGGCGATGTCGGCAACGATTGGGCGACGCTCGGCAACCAGATCGCCGCCGGCCTCAACATGGCGGCATCAGGCTATGCCTATTGGACGGTGGACGCCGGCGGCTTCTTCCGCCCCGGCCCCGGCCAATATGCCGACCCCGCCTATGGCGAACGGTTCCTCAGGTGGTTCCAGTACGCGACGTTCCTGCCGATGCAGCGCGTCCACGGCTTTGAGACCGACACCGAGTTCTGGCGCTATGGCGACAAGGTGGAGACGGTCTCAAGGGCCTATCTCGAACTCCGCTATCGCTTGCTGCCCTATATCTACGGCACGGCCGCGGAGGTGGCGGAGGCTGGAATTCCGATGATGCGGCCGCTGGTGTTCGACTTCCCAGACGACCAACGAGCGCTCGACGAAGTCCACAGCTACATGTTCGGCAAAGCGCTGCACGTTGCCCCAGTCCTGGCGGCCGGCGTGGAAACCTGGCCGGTCTATCTGCCTGAAACCACGGGAGGCTGGTTCGACATTTGGACCGGCGAGAACCGGCTGGGCGGCCGCGTGCACGACATCCCGAGCCCGCTCGATCGCATCCCGCTTCATGCCAGGGCCGGCAGCATCCTTCCGCTCGCGCCGGTCAGGCAATCGACCGCCGGCATGGTCAACGACACGCTGGAAATCTACGTCTTCCCCGGCTGCGACGGTGACTTAGAACTCTACGAGGACGACGGCCTCAGCCTAGGCTACCAGCGCGGCGAGTGCGCCCGCGTTTCGGTTCACTGGGACGACGCCAACAGCACCCTTCACATCGGCGAATGCCGGGGAACCTACCCCGGTGCTCCCAAGGTCCGTCACCTGACCATCCACCGCGTCCGCCCCAGCCTGTCACCGATGACGCCGGACGCTGGAATTTCAATCGACTATCGAGGTGAGCCCATTTCAATCATCTGCTAGCGCCATCGCAGCAAAGCCACGCAACGCCGGCTGTGCGAACTGAGGTGTGCCGAAAATCGCCTGTCAGGAAGTCATTGACGGACTGGCGCGGCGCGCTTTCCGATTGAGTATGTTGCCTGCTGTACCAAGCCCGCGACCGCCTTGATTCGAAAGTGAAGCCCATATGCCCAGGCCCAAACTTCACAGCGACGAGTACATTATCGAGACCGCGCAAGGCGTCCTGATGCGCCTGGGCCCATCCGACTTCACGCTGAGCCAGGTTGCCAACGCGGTCGGAATCTCCCGGGCCGCTCTCATCCAGCGGTTCACCGACAAGACGACGCTGCACCACAAGGTCATGGAGCAGATGACCCAGGAGGTTCGCAGCTATTTTGCGATGGTGCCTGCAACTCCTGGGCTGGAGCCACTCTGGGCCATGCTCAAGGATCTGATCGGCGGCATGGGAACCGGCGAAGACACGGCCGGCTATCTGCTCCTCTATTGGGGCGATACCCAGGACCCAAGGCTGCGCGCCCTTGCTCTCGAACGAAACGAACTGGTTCGCCTGGCGATCGCAGAACGGCTTCCCCCTACCCCGCACGACCCGGAAATGGCCTCAGGGCTCGTCCAGGCCGTCATTCAGGGATCCTGCATGCAGTGGCTGATCGCCCCCAAGGGGCCACTGGCGACCTTCATGACCACGCAGACCCGGCAGGTTCTCGCCATCCTCTACCCGGATCATGCCTTTGACTGAGGTTCCGCCGCTTGACTTGTAAATAACCGACGCGTCGGTTATAAACTACCCTTTGCTGGCCTGTATCCAGGAGCCGAGGCGTAGATGACAAGCATAGGCATCCTTTCGACACCGACATCGATCGGCCAATGCAGCGAGACGGATACTTCCAGGCTCTCATTGAGCCTCACCGCGTCCGATTTTGTCGACCTGAGTGGTGAAGACGTGCCGGAGATCGCCTACCGCGACCTGTTTTTCACTCAGGCGGAGCCGCCACGCGCGCTGTTGAACTGGGCACGATCACGCGGACTACAGTTGCGTGGTCTGAACAGGATCGGACACGACAAGGGGGGCCGATCGGAGAAAATGCTGTTCGCGCTGCGCGATGGCTATGCCGTCGAGAGCGTTCTGATCCGCCGTCGCGACGGGCACACTGCCTGCATTTCGTCACAGGTCGGTTGCGCCTTTGCCTGCCGCTTCTGTGCATCGGGACAGGCCGGGTTGAAGCGCAACCTCGATGCGGCTGAGATTGTAGAACAGGTCGTGCAGTTGGGGGCGAAGGTGAATCGCATCGTGTTCATGGGCATCGGCGAGCCGCTCAACAACTATGACCAAGTCATGAAGGCCATCCGGATCCTGCGGGATCGGCAAGGCATGAACTTCCCCACCACCGGCATCACGCTGTCGACGATAGGCATCCCGAAGGCGCTCAAACGCCTACGCGAGGAGCATCTGGCCATCAACTTGACGATCTCGCTGCATGCGACAACACAGGACACGCGAGGCCGGCTGCTGCCTGGGACGCGCAGCCACGCCATCGACGAAGTGGTCGAGCGGGCGCTCGCCTGGGCCCACAGGCACAATCGCCCCGTGACCTTCGTCTATCTGGTGCTGCCAGGGATCAACGACAGCGCCGCCGATGCCGATCGCCTTGCCGCGATGCTCGAGAACACGCCGGCGCGTGTGAACCTGATGCGGTGGAACCCCGTCGATGGCATTGACCTGGAGAGAACGCCCGATCGCAGCCTGGTGCGGTTCAAAAGGCGACTGGAGCTGGCGCGCGTTCCCGTCGTCGTCCGCGATACGCAGGGGCGCGATATCTCCGCCGCCTGCGGCCAGCTTTGGCTGCGTGATCTGCGCGGCCTCCCGCTCAAGGACAACAAACGGCCCACACGGGCAGCCTGACAAGGTCACTCCGCTCGGTGCCCGCCCCACCCCCCCGAGATATCAGCGTCGGTCCGGACGAACGCCCAGCCATCGTACGGTTGCGCAAGACTTGAGGAAGCATCTCGATAAGGTTGAGCAACCCCTGGCAAATGGGACGATCCAGCTGGCATAAAAGACTAGGTCAATATTTACGAAGGCGACTAATCATCGCGCCCGATGACGCTGATATATCTCGATTAACTGCAAATTAGATATCTTCGTCGATAATTGGGTCCGCCAGTGGCTTGCGACCAAAAATGAGGCGATGAATCCAATGAAAAACCTTTCGATTGCTCGGAAGATCCTTGCCGTCGTCCTTTTGGTCGGCCTCGTTGCAGTAGCTATCGCCGTCCTTGGCTGGATCGAGCTCAAATCGACGACCGAGACCTACACCAACGTCGGCCGCTCGGAAGAGGCCGCTCGCGAGGCAATGGATCTACGCATCGACATCATCGCTATCAGCCGCATGACCTATCAGTTGGCGCAGGCCCCTGAAAAAGCGGCCGATTTCAAGGCAGAGGCCGCCAAGCGCTCATCCGAGATGCTGGCCCGCCTGCCCAAGCTCGAAGCCGTCGCAGACGACAGCGAGAAGACCCAGCTTTCGGACATCCGCACCTCGCTTCAGACCTATTTCACGGCGATCGATGCGATGGTCGATGTCGCGACAACCGGCGATCCGGCCGCCGTCGCAACCGCCCTCGGCAAGGCGCTGGACGGCCAGAAGGACGTGACCGCCAAGGTGAAGGTCTACAGCACCTACTCCTCCGACAAGATGGCCGCCGCCCGCGCCGATGCCGGCGCTCTGGCTGACCGCGCCGCCCTAGTACTGGTGATTTCCGCCGCCGCTGCCACCATTCTCGGCATGGGCGTCAGCCTGTTGCTCGCCAATCGCGGCATTGCCCGGCCGATCGTCGCCATCACCACTGCCATGCATTCCATGGCCGGCGGCAACCTTGCCGTCGCGCTGCCCGACGCTCTCAGGCGCGATGAAATCGGCGCCATGATCGAAGCCGTCACCAGTTTCCGCAACGACCTCGCCGAGCGCCAGCGCCTTCAAAAGGAGGCGGAACAACGCGATAGCCAGCTCGCCGGGGAACGTCGGCGCATGATGAACGAGATCGCCGCCAATTTTGAACGGCAAGTCGGCGAACTCGTCTCGTCCTTGTCGATCGCCGCCACCGACATGCAGGTGACAGCCGCCGCCATGTCCGGCAGTGCCGGCGAGACGCGCGACGCCGCCGGCGAACTGTCGCATGAAGCGGGTCAGACCACCGACAACGTCCAGACGGTGGCCGGCGCCACCGAGGAGCTGGCGACCAGCGCCCGCGAAATCGGCGAGCGCATCGCAACGGCCTCCCGCCTCGCCGCCGAAGCGGTGGGCCAGGTCGACCGAACCGATCATGACGTCCAGACGCTGGCCACCGGTTCCCAGACCATTGGCGACATCGTCCAGCTGATCCGTGGCATCGCCGAGCAGACCAACCTCCTCGCGCTCAATGCCACCATCGAAGCGGCCCGCGCCGGCGAGTCCGGCAAGGGCTTCGCCGTCGTGGCGCAGGAAGTGAAGACGCTGGCCAACCAGACCGCCAAGGCGACCGAGGAAATTTCCGCCCAAATCGATCAGCTGCAGGCCTCCACCCACAATGCCGTCGGCAACATCAAGGGCATCGGCGAAGCCATCAAGCGCATGCACACCGCCTCCAACGAAGTGGCAGCCGCCGCCGAGGAACAGCAGGCGGCGACGCAGGAGATCGCCCGGTCGATTACCGAGGTGGCCAACGGTACCAATGGCGTCGTCCGGCGTGTCGAGACCGTCTATCGCAATGCCGCCGAAACCGGCAGCGGCGCCGACAAGATGCAAGCGACCTCCCAGATGCTGGCCGTCAACGCCACGCACCTGAAGGAGCAGTTCAAGGCCCTGCTCGACGGCATCCGGGCCGCCTGATCCCACGAGAGCAATTTCAGCAAAAGTGGGAACCGGTTTTGCCTCCGAAATTGCGGAAAACAAAGAGACAGAGATTTTCGGGTGAACCGGATTTCACCGGAAAAGCTCTGGGTCATCACTGAGGGCGATCGGCGTCGCCACGACCACGCGGGAAAGAGCCTGTGCTTGCCGCCCGCCGAGGCCTCGTCGCCACCGGCTGTACGCGAGCACGGCGCCAAGCCTGTTGCTGGCGCCCGGACGATTGGCCAAAAGGCCTCACATTCCAAGCAAGAACCCCCATCGCAGAACGTTCTCGGCGCGGTTTGATCTTGCGCAAGCCGGCGCGCCGCAATAGAGCAAGAAGGTCGTATTTAAACCGATACGATTGATCTGTCCCAGCGTTTGGAGACGCCCTTCCATGTCTTTTCTTGCCCAGTCGCTCGCCCGTGTGAAGCCCTCTGCCACCATCGCCGTGACCAATAAGGCGCGTGAGCTCAAGGCAGCCGGTCGCGACGTCATTGGCCTCGGTGCCGGCGAGCCGGACTTCGACACCCCGGACAACATCAAGGAAGCCGCCATCAAGGCGATCCGTGACGGCAAGACGAAATACACGGCGGTCGACGGCATCCCCGAGCTGAAGACGGCGATCGTCGACAAGTTCAAGCGCGAGAATGGCCTTGTCTACAAGCCGGCCGAGATCACCGTCGGCACCGGCGGCAAGCAGGTGCTCTACAACGCGCTGATGGCGACGCTGAACCCCGGCGACGAGGTGCTGATCCCGGCTCCCTACTGGGTGAGCTATCCGGACATGGTGCTGCTGGCCGGTGGCACCCCCACCTTCGTCGAGGCGACGATCGAAACCAACTTCAAGCTTACCGCCGCGGCGCTTGAGAAGGCGATCACCCCCAAGACGAAGTGGTTCATCTTCAACTCGCCGTCCAACCCGTCGGGCTCGGCCTACACCCGCGACGAGCTGAAGGCGCTGACCGACGTGCTGGTCCGCCACCCGCAGGTCTGGATCATGACCGACGACATGTATGAGCACCTCGTCTACGACGACTTCGTGTTCACAACGCCCGCTCAGATCGAGCCGTCGCTGCTGTCGCGCACGCTGACCGTCAACGGCGTGTCCAAGGCCTATTGCATGACCGGCTGGCGCATCGGCTACGCCGGCGGACCGGCCGAGCTGATCAAGGCCATCGCCACCATCCAGTCGCAGTCGACCTCCAACCCCTCGTCGATCTCGCAATACGCGGCGCTCGAAGCCCTCACCGGCCCGCAGCACTTCATTGCCGAGAACAACAAGGTGTTCAAGGAGCGCCGCGACCTCGTGGTGTCCATGCTGAACCAGGCGCGCGGCATCCACTGCCCGACGCCGGAAGGCGCCTTCTACGTCTACCCGTCCTGCGCCGGCCTGATCGGCAAGAAGACGGCCGCCGGCAAGGTGATCACCTCCGACGACGACTTCGTCACCGAACTCCTGGAGTCGGAAGGCGTCGCGGTGGTGCAGGGCTCGGCCTTCGGCCTCGGCCCCAACTTCCGCATCTCCTACGCCACGGCGACCAAAGACCTCGAGGAAGCCTGCATCCGCATCCAGCGCTTCGCCGCCTCGGTGTCGTAAGTATCCGGGCAGGAAGCACGATAGCCGCTGAAGCTTGAAGCGGCCCTGACATCTACAGAACGGCTCGGCGCCTGCCGGGCCGTTTTCATATCTGCGGGGCGGGAGATATTCCGCCAAGCCATGGTGAGGGTGCGCAACAGGTACGAAAACGCGTTTCAGTCCGACCTGGAATGCGTTTGAGGTCGAATGCGCGGTGGGAACGGTCATGCTTTGGGCATGAACACGATCACCGAACACGACCGCAAACTCGCCGAAACGCTCAGGTCGCTTTCCCCCAATGCCTCGGCCACCACACCTCCGCCGACCACCGGCCGACGGATTGCCCTCGCCTTCGGCGCGCTCCTGGTTGGCGCCACCGCGCTTGCCGTCCTGCTCTGGTCACCAGCGTCGGAGAAGATCAAAGCGCTGTTCCCGGATGCGGCTCGCCTCGAAGTCCCATCCGAGACTGGAGCGACCAGCGGCGCGTCGTCCGGACAGGCGACCACGCGAACCGCCGAGGCCCCAGCCACCCGAGCACAGCCTGTCCCCATCCGCGAGGTAACCGGCTCGGGCTATTTGATCGCACCGCGCTCCACGGCGGTCTTTTCCAAATACCAGGGACAGATCACCAGCATCGCCGTCGATCTCGGCGATCCCGTCGTGGCCGGTCAGGTGCTGGTGACCCTCGACGATGCCAGCGCCCGCTTTTCCCTCGAACAGGCGAAAATCGAGGAGGCATCGGCCGAACTCGTTCTGGCGGCAAAACGCATCACCGGCGATCAGGCGCAATCTTCCCTGAAGCGCAAGGAGACGCTGGCCGGCGTCCTCTCCAAGCAGGACGTCGAAGACGCGCGGACCACGTGGGCGAGTGCGCAAAACGATGTCGCTCAGGCGCGGCAGGACCTGGACAAGGCATCCCTGGCCGTTCGCGAGGCCGAGGAACAGGTCGGCGCCCTGACCATCCGGGCGCCGATCGCCGGCGTCGTCACACGGCTCGGCGCGCATGTTGGCGATACCGTTCTCGAACGCGCCGACAGCGTCCGTGAGAGCCAGAGCCTGCTGACCATCGTCGACACGAGCAGCATGGAGATCGAGGCCGACGTCGCCGAAACCAATATGTCCGCCCTTCGGCCCGGCCTTAGCGGCGAAGCGGTGCTCGACGGCTTTCCCGATCGGCCGTTCCCAGTCGAAATTCTGCGGCTGGCACCTGCCGTCTCCCCCGACAAGGGCACGATCGGCCTGCGCCTTCTTCCCAAGGCGCCACCGGAGGGCATCCGCCCCGGCATGGCCGCGCGCATCCGCCTCACCACCGCCGACACCCCACAAGGAGCCATCGATCAATGACCGAGAAACGCGACAATAGGCCCTATATCGACTTGAAAGGCATCCGGAAGGGCTACCGCATCGGCAGGGAGACGATTTCGATCTTCTCCGGCCTCGACCTCACCATTGCCGGCGGCGAATTCGTCGCCATCATGGGGCCCTCCGGATCGGGCAAGTCCACACTGCTCAACATGCTCGCCGGCATCGACAGCCCGGACGGCGGCAGCCTCAGCATCGGCGGCATCCGCCTCGACCAGATGGGCGAGTCCGGCCGGTCGTCATGGCGCGCCCATAACCTCGGGATCGTCTTCCAGTTCTACAATCTGCTGCCGATGTTGACGGCGGCGGAGAACGTGGAACTGCCGCTGCTGCTCAAGCCCCTTTCGGCGAGAGAACGACGCCTGCGGATCGACAAGGTGCTCGATCTCGTCGGCCTCGCCGAGCGCGGGAAACAATATCCGTCCCTGATGTCCGGCGGCCAGCAACAGCGGGTCGGCATCGCCCGCGCCATCGTCACCGACCCAGGTCTGCTGCTCTGCGACGAGCCCACCGGCGATCTCGATCGCAAGTCCGCCGACGAGGTTCTGGCCATGCTCGGCTTCCTCAACCGGGACCTGGGCAAGACGATCGTCATGGTGACGCACGATCCGCAAGCCGCCCAGCACGCCGGGCGAACCCTGCGCCTCGACAAGGGGCAATTCGCCGAAGAGAGGAGCGCCGCCTGATGACTTTCCTTGGACTTGCCAGGAAAAATGCCGGACGCAAGCCGTTCCGCACCCTGCTGCTGATGGTCTGCGTCGCCGTGGCCTTCCTGATCTATGGACTAACGTCCAGCTTTCTGGCCGGCTCGCAAGGATCGGGTGGCGCCAGCGACGTCCTCCTCGGCGTGATGAGCGCCGCGGGGCGGACACAACCATTACCGCTGGCGTCCATGGCCCGCATCGCCGGCGATCCCGGCGTCGCGGCGGTCACCTCGACCACGCGCCTGCGCGGCTTCGTCGACGTGGAAAAGAACGTGGTCGCCGTCAGCGCGACCGACCCTCGGGCGCTCTTGACGATCAACGGTAAGGAACTCGGCCTGACGCCGGATCTGGTGGACGCGATCGGCGCGGCACGCGACCGGGTGCTGGTCGGCCGGGCATTGGCCGAAACTCAGGGCTGGAGCGTCGGCCAGCGCATCACCGTCACCACGCCTCAGACCGCCAGGGAGGACGGCGGCCACAATTGGCGCTTCGAGATCGCCGGCATTTTCGAGGGCGAGAACGCCAGCACCGATACCTATTTCATCATCGCCCGTTATGATTACGTCAACGCGGCGCGGGCCCGCGACAAGGACACGGCCGACGCCTTCGTCGTCCGCCCCCGCCATGGCGTGCCGCCGGGGGAACTCGCAGCCCGCATCGACGCGGGGTTCGCCAACTCCGCCGCTCCGACGCGGACGCAATCGGAAAAGCAGTTTCTCGACGCCTTTCTCCGCCAATATGCCGACGTCGGCCTGATCGTCGATCTGGTTGTCGGCGCCAGTTTCGTGACGCTGCTGCTGATCGTCGTCAACACCATGGTGTTCGCCATGCGTGAACGCACCTTCGAGATCGGCCTTCTGAAAACGTTGGGCTTTTCGCGCGGGGCCCTGCTTGTGCTCGTGCTCAGCGAAACGCTTTTCGTCTTCCTCGTCGGTGGTGGCGTCGGCCTTGCCTGCGCAAGGCTTGCCACCGAACTGGCCGGCCCGGCGCTCGGCCTCGTCTTCTCCGCCTTGGTCCTCGCCAAGGCCTTGGCTCTTATCCTCGGCCTTGGCCTCGTCACCGGCGCGCTGCCGGCGATCAACGCCATGCGCACCCCCGTCACCGCTGCCTTCAGAACGAGGTGAACTCATGTCTTCCGCCACCCGGCAAACCCTCGTGATGGTTCGTGCCAACCTCCTCAGCCTGCCGCGCCGGCTTGCCATCTCCCTGTCGATGGGGCTTGCGGTCGCTCTCGTCGTCATGGTTCTCACCGGCTTCCTGTCCATGGCCAAGGGCTTCGAGCAGGCGCTGAAAGGCGCCGGCTCCCCCGCCGTCGCCGTTGTTCTCGGCGGCGGCACCAATCAGGAAACCGGTTCGGACATTCCACCGGACGCGATCCGCGCCATCGAGGCGAAGCGGGACGATCTCGGCGTGGTTCGCGATGCGGCCCGCAACCTCGTCTCGTCGCGGGAAATCGTCGTCTCCGTCGACGTCCGGCCGCCCGGAGAAGAAGCCGGGCGGACCTTGGCACTGCGCGGCATGGACCTGTCCGGACCATCGCTACGCGACGGCATCACGCTCTCGGCCGGGCATATGTTCGGCCAAGGCAGCCGCGAAATCGTGGTCGGCGACCGGCTGGCCAAGGAATTCCCCGGCTTTGGCGTCGGCGACAAGGTGCGGCTCGGCGCGATGGTGTGGACGGTGAGCGGGCATTTCACCGCCGGCGGCAGCGCCTTCGAATCGGAAATCTGGGCCGACCTCGACGCCGTCCGCGCCAGCTTCGACCGGCAGGGTGAGGTGCAGACGCTGCGACTTCGGCTCGAAAGTCCCACGTCCATCACAGCCTTGAAAAGCGCGCTCTCGGCCATGACCGGGACACCGCTGATCGCCATTTCCGAAGCCGACCTCTATGCCGCCCAGTCGGGGCGCACCGCCGACCTCATTCGCCTGTTCGGCTGGCCGCTGGCGCTGTTGATGGCGATCGGTGCCAGTGCCGGAGCACTCAATACCATGATGAGCTCGGTCGCCGACCGGACGGTCGAAATCGCCACCCTGCGCGCGCTGGGCTTCGGCCGTCT
Source organism: Pleomorphomonas sp. PLEO (assembly GCF_041320595.1). NCBI lineage: Bacteria > Pseudomonadati > Pseudomonadota > Alphaproteobacteria > Hyphomicrobiales > Pleomorphomonadaceae > Pleomorphomonas > Pleomorphomonas sp. PLEO. Next base: position 1,456,234 of record NZ_CP166625.1, on the reverse strand, counting down.
GGCCGCTTTCGTGTCGACCTGGATCGAAGCGATGCTGCTTTCGCTGTTCGGGGCCGCCATCGGCATCGCAGCCTCCTGGGCCGCCTTCAATGGCTGGCAGGCGAGCACGATCGGGGCGAACAATGCCCGCATGGCATTCCAGCTCTCCGTCGCCGGCGACGTGATGCTGACGGGCGGTCTTCTTGGGCTGGCCATCGGAATGGTCGGTGGAGCTCTGCCGGCCCTGGCCGCGGCACGGCTTCCACTGACGGCGGCGCTCCGCGCGCGTGGCTGATGCAACGCAAGCCGATTCGGATGGGACAGTCTCTTATGGGAGGCGCCTCACGAAGCGCTGCTCCAGAAGCTCCTTGCCCCATTGGGCGCCGGCTTGCTCTTGCGTGAGCTCGAAGCCCCGCGATTCATAAAGATGGCGGGCGGCATTAAGGCCCGAAAAGGTCGACAGATGCGTCTCGGCAAAGCCCCACCCGTCGGCAAAGGCCAGCGCCGCGTCCAGCAGCCTTTTCCCGGCACCACCGCCCCGCGCGCCGTCGGCGACGATGAACCAGCGCAGATGGGCGATATTGCCTGGAAGATCCTCACCGTCGATGGCCAGCGAGCCGACGATTTCACCGTCTTGCCGCAACGTCCAGATGGCGTTGTTCGGTCTGTCCAGACGGATGCAGAACTCGGCTAGCCCGCCGGCTACCAGCGCCTCGAAACGCTGGCCAAGCCCGTGCTCGCGCCCATAGTAGCGCACGTGCATCTCGGTGACGCGGGCAATCAGACCTGGATGATAGCCGGGGACGATCTCCGGGGACCGACCAGCGCCCTCCCCGTTCGCCAGAGCCCCCTGCGCCTTGCTGTAAAAGCGCAGCCCCGCCAAAACGGTGCGATCCTCACCTTCTCCAAGGCGACCCAGCGCATTTTCCACCTGCTGGCGCGCGAAGGCATGGATGGCTGCCACGCGCGCTTTGCCGGCAGCGGTGAGCGACAGCAGCTTGACGCGGCCATCGGTCTCGGCGGCCATCTCCTTGACATCGCCGCAACTCACCAGTTTGCGCAGCATCCGGCTGACGCTCGACTTTTCGAGGTGGAGGCGGACGCCCAGCTCACGTGCCGTGACGCCGCCCTTTTCGATCTCGATCAGCGCATGCACCGCCGACGGCGACAGATCGGTGCCGGCGAACTCTCCGCCCATGAAACCCCAGGCGCGAACCATCGCCCGTGACAGGGCGCGAATCTCCTCGATAACAGCGGGATCGGCATTCACGTCGGCAGCTCCCCTCGGATATAGTTGCATGATACAACTAATAGCATGAAAAGCAACTGCATCGACGCCCAACCCGACGCGTTCGGTGCCGGAGCGACGCTGAAAAAGCGACCTTTCACCTTTACGCGGCGTTAACCATGTTTCGCACCCGTCGCCACTCAACCATCTGAAAGAAATGGATATTCGGTAATCCTTCGTCTTATCCACCAGCCCTCCACCGGTCAAGTGTTAACCCCGCCACGAAATCGCCACGACATTTCCCGTCACCGACCTCAATCCCGGCATCGACGCGACCCATTCCCAAGGCATTTCTATCGCCATCGAAAGTCACCGACCGAAGGCCCGGCCGGCAACCGAAGCGGCAAGGACGAGAACGATGAGCGACAAGATCGACGATACCCCCTTCAACACCACGACCGGACACGGCCACGAACTCTCCGTCGGCGCCGGGGCCTCGATCGTCGTCGCCGTCGCCACCTCGCTGATCCTGGCGGTGACGCTGCTGTTCGCCAGCCTGTCGCCGGTGAGAGCGGCCGAAGTTTCGCCGGCCATTGCCACGCTCGACACCACGACCGGCGCCATCCACCCCGTCGGCAATCCGGTTCCCTACGTGACGGCGTTGCCGCGCGACATCAGCTACTCCGTCGCGCCGACCGGCGGCCCGTCGGGCAGCCTTGCAATGATCGTCGTGATGGCGGTGCTGGCCGGCTGGTTAACGGTATCGGCCGACCTCTGGCGCGCCCTGTTCAATCGCGTTAAAAGCTGGGATCGTCCGCGCTCATGACCTCGGTATCCAATGTCCCCTCTGCGTTTCCTCGGTTTGGTGCTCGCGGCCCTCTTTGGGGCGATCCTGCTCCTGGTGCTGGCCTTCAACACCTACGGCCGAGAAGCCAGCTGGGACGCGGTGTTCGGCTCGCCTGATCTCGGACCCTATGATTTTTCGGTGCCCTCGCGCACCGGCAAGCTCAATGACAGCCTCGCCTGCCCGGCGGATGATTGCCTGAAGGGCATCCCCGACATCGAGACGCGCCGGTACGACCTGCCGCCGGCCGCCCTGTTCGCCGTCACCGAGAAAGTCGTGAGGCGCCTGCCGGGCAAGGTGCGCGTGGTCGGCGCCAATCCGGTCAATACCCGCCTCCGAGCGATCGTCTTCTCACCCGCCCTGCGCATGCCTTCGACATTGTCGCTGATGATCACGCCCGCGCGCGGCGGCGGTTCCTTCCTCTACATCTACTCGCGCAGCCAGATCGGCTACTACGACCTCGGTCGCAACACCGCCAACGTCGTGGCGCTGATCGCCGCCATCGACGCCCAACTGGCGGCAACGACGCCCCTCGCGCACGCCCAGCCCGACCAAATCGGACCAGCCAAACCGGCACCCGCCAAACCTGCGCCCGCCAAACCTGCCCCCTCAAAATGAAAGAACCGCTCGCCGGCCAGCGGCCAGGGAGCGGTTCCTTGATCAAGCGTGGACAGTCAGCGGCGGACTATTCGTCTGCCGGTACCATGTCCATGATCTTCTTGTCGGGCTCACCGGCGCAATCGCCAGCGATCTGCTTCACGTTGGCGACCAACTGATCCATGTCGATCTCCGTGTTGCCGCTCTGGTGGCTGAGATAACCGTCGATCCAGATGACGGTCGGCAGAATGCCTTCCTCATCGGCGAGAAACTGCTTGCAGGTGAGCTCGGCCATGTCGACCTTTTCACCGGCCATGGCCAGCGTCGGCAAAACGGCGAACAGCGCGCCGATGCCGGCGGCGACGAGTGTTGATTTCATGAAATGCCCTTCCCCCAGCCGGCCGCGAGCTATTGCGCCCGCCATCGCCAGCTGATCCTTCATATCATGCAATACTTGCGGCTTGGTGAAAGCGCGTGACCTTGAGCCGAGAGCCCCATTCCCGAGGGCAATGGCTGCGGGCCAAAACGTTCGACCGGCGGTGAAAGCAGCTCCACCCGAGTGATCGCAGCCGCGATTGTCGTCCCAACGCCTTGCCTTTATGCTCATTGGCGCCGTGGCGGCCATCCATACAATCGGCGCCAGACGGCGGTGCCGCAAAGGGAGGTAAACATGCTGCTTCGCATCGTATCCGTTGCCCTTCTCTGCCTGTCCGCCTCGGCGGCGGTGGCGCAAACGGCCGCCCCGGCCGCTCCCCCTCGCGCATGGAAATGCGCCGCGCCTGCTCTGCCGACTACCGGCGCTTTTGCAGCGACTTCCAGCCGGGAACCGAACAGCTGCGCCAATGCTTTGCCGATCACAAAGGCGAGCTGTCGGCGGCTTGCCTCGATGTCCTGAAACGGCAGGCGGCCGCCAAGAGCTGACCTCTCGGGAAATCCCGTTTGCCGCCGATCAGCAAGCGGCGAGCCGGTCGATTGTCGGTCTCAACAGCTCGGGCGCAAACATCCCAGCGTCCGGCGTGTTGTAAAATTTGCCCGCCTCGCTGTCCCTGGGATCGGAAGCGCTGATGGGCGGTTTTCCCCATGCGCGGGGCTCGATCATCTCGTCCCCGGAACCGGCCGGGGCCAGAAGGCAATATCGCAAACAAGATGCTCAATGCCCCTGCGGGGCATAATAGAATTATTTTCTTTGTTATCGAATCTAACGCGTATCAGGTTCCACGAACATCTCGAAAACGAGGCGTGGCGCACTTGCAAGCATTCACCCTAGCATATATACCTATGTCTATCGACGCAGCGACATGATTATGGCGCAGTGAAAGTCGGCGGGTGTCTATCCCGTTGAACGGTTGGGGGATTGGTCGCTTCGCTTTATATTGGCGTTCGGCGGTGATGATTTTCAAATAGGTTCGTTCATGTGTCTTGGAAAACGTTTATTGGGCGCAAAATTCTCCTCGTAACATAGAATTCGGCGCCAGCTAAATTGTGCAATAGCGTTGACGCGAAGGCGTCGTTGCACCTTTTAGGCAACATATATTGTATAGCCAGTAAGCACTCAGGGTTATCCTGGGGGCTATTTTTTTGCAGTTGGCTACATCCAATTATGGACTCAAAGAACTATTCGTAAAATAAGTACTCAAAAAAATAGGCCCAAAAAATGTTACGGCATTCGATGTAAATAAATTTAATTTTAGAAAAAAATGACTATCAAGATCGCGACTAGATCAAATTCACGCAATATAAGCGTGCGACGCGTTTAATTATATCTAAAAAATAAATGTTTCGAGGATATGATGCATCCAAAAATACAAAGAAGACGCGGGGCCGTACTGTCCGAACAGCTTGGTCAGCTAGATCAAGATATCCAAGCCGTTTGCGCGTCGCTCGCCCATCGTGTTAGGCTTGCCGGGTCTTTATGTATCGGTGACGACGCAGCTGATAGCCTAGAGAAGCAGTTTCGAACCAGCGTTGATTGCGTTCTCAAGATTCCGGCCATTACCGAAGAAGGAAGAACTGCGCGCCGCGCCTTGCTTCAAAAATTGATAGAACTCGAAGCTTATCTGGAATCTTTATTTCAGACTACATGGGTCAAATCTGATATAGAATCCACACATGGATACGAATTGGACAAATGCAGCCAGAATTTGGATCTAATTAAAACCAGAGAATACTACTGAGCGAGACAAAGCCGGTCCGCTAAATTTCTATATTAATACAGGGTACGAAATGGCGCACTGCCCATATTGTTTGACCGCGATATCAGAACGCGGCTTCGTCTGCCATGCATGCGGCGCGGAGAAAGGCTACCTATACTTCAACCGGCAATCCCGAGGGCTCGCTTTCCTGCTCATGATCGGCTTTCTGGCTCCCCTGGCCGCCGTTCTGGCCATTCTGCTCTATTTTCAAGGCATGGGAATGGCGTTCTGGCTTGCCGTTATGATCGCCCTTGGGCTCGGCATCTTCACGGTCCGCAGGCTGTTCACCGGGCCGATCTGGTATCGCTAATCCTCCCTGAAAACGCGCAATGGAAAACCCCGCCACGCATCGGCGCGACGGGGTTGTTGTGTATTGGGTGAACCGCCTGATTACTCGGCGGCGGCGACCTTCTTCGGCTGCACTTCGTCGAGATAGGCGTGCATCAGCAGTTCGCTGATCGCCGCCGGCTTGAAGCGATACTCGCCGATCTCGGAGATCGGCGTCACCTCGGCGGCGGTACCAACCAGGAACGCCTCGGTGAAGGTCGCAAGCTCCTCCGGCAGGATGTGCCGGCGGTTGACCTTGATGCCGTGACGGGCAGCAATCGCTTCCACCGACTGGCGGGTGATGCTGTCGAGGAAGCAGTCCGGATCGGGCGTGTGCAGTTCGCCATCGCGAACGAAGACGATATTGGCGCCGGTCGATTCCGCCACATAGCCGCGATAGTCGAGCATCAGGGCGTCGGTATAGCCCTGCGCCTCGGCCGCGTGCTTGGAGATGGTGCAGATCATGTAAAGACCGGCCGCCTTCGACTTGCAGGGGATGGTCAAGGGGTCGGGGCGGCGATAGGGCGCCCAGGTCAGGCGGATACCTTTCAGCTTCTCGGCGGGGCTGAAATAGCTCGGCCACTCCCAGACGGCGATGGCCATGTGGATGGTGTTGTTGGGAGCGGCGACACCCATATTCTCCGAGCCGCGCCAGGCGATCGGCCGGACGTAGGCATCGACGAGGCCCGAGCGGGCGAGCGTCGCGTTGGTCGCCGCCTCGATCTCTTCAAGGCTGTAGGGCAGCTTGAAACCGAGGATCTCGGCCGAGCTGATCAGGCGCTGGCTGTGCTCCCGAAGCTTGTACACTTCGCCGCTATAAGCGCGCTCGCCTTCGAAGACGGCGCTGCCATAGTGGAGCGCGTGGGTCAGAACATGCACCTTGGCGTCCTTCCAGTCGACGAACTTGCCGTCGTACCAGATCACACCGTCGCGGCTGTCAAAGGGGACACTGGCCATCTTGAACTCCCAGACCTTTTCTTTTCTTCTGCTGCCCGGCACTTCCGGACAACGGTATGGCACGCACGCTGACACGTTTTGCCTCGGCGTTGACAAGCGGTTATGCTTGCGGATCAAAGGATGCCGAGGGCGCCGAATATCTGTGACGACCGCGTCGTGCGAACGATCGTTTCGTCGTGACGGCTATTCAAGTAACAAATGAATCGAAGTATGTCAACATGACTGCCATAAATTTTCCGTTTGGGGCTGTATCTCCCTCCGACCAACCGTCTGCGAGTCGCCAGGGTGGCGGGGACCGCGAGGAGCTGGACCTCGAATTGATCGAACTTTTGTTCTTTGCCTACCGGGACTTCGTCGGCGAGGCCGACCACATTCTTGAAGCGATCGGCTATGGCCGAGCCCACCACCGCGTCGTCTACTTCGTCATGCGCAACCCCGGCCTCCGGGTATCCGACCTTCTGGACATCCTGCAGATCACCAAGCAGAGCCTTGGCCGCGTCCTGAAACAGCTGGTCGACGACGGCTATATCGAGCAGCGCCCCGGCCCGATCGACCGGCGCGAACGGCTGCTCTACGCCTCGGAGAAGGGAGAGCGGCTTGCCTCCGACCTGTCCGCCCGCCAGCACGTGCGCCTCATGCGGGCGCTCGCCACGCTGCCGGCCGGATCGCGCGCTACCGTGCGCGACTTCCTCGGCAACATGATCGACGCCCGGGCGCCCGGTGCCCCGGCCGAGAAGGAGGCCTGAGCGATGGCTTCCCTCGCCCCCGCCGACGCCGCCACCCACGTCCTCGTGGTCGACGACGATAGCCGCATCCGCCAGTTGCTGGGTAAATACCTCGGTGGCAACGGCTACCGCGTCACCGCCGCCGCCGACGCCGCCGAGGCGCGCCGCAAGATCTCGGCCATCGAATTCGATATCCTGGTGGTCGACGTGATGATGCCGGGCGAGGATGGCCTCAGCCTCACCCAGGCGCTCAGGTCGGAGCAGGATGTTCCCATCCTGCTTCTGACCGCCAAGTCGGATGGTGCCGACCGCATCCGTGGCCTGGAAGCCGGCGCCGACGACTATCTCACCAAGCCGTTCGAGCCGCGCGAGCTACTCCTCCGCCTCAACAATATCCTGAAGCGCCGGCCGCTGCCGGAAGCGCCACTGACCCGCGAGGAGATCCGCTTCGGCCGCTTCGTCTTCAACGCCAAGCGCGAGGAGCTTTGCGACGGCGACGAGCCGGTACGCCTGACCGACCGCGAGCGGCAGCTGCTCGGCCAGTTCGCTGCCAGCCCCGACGGCACGCTGTCGCGTGAGGCGCTGGCCGGAGAGCCGGGCGAGGTTGGCGAACGCACCATCGACGTGCAGATCAACCGTCTGCGCCGCAAGATTGAAGTCGACCCCGGCAACCCCATGTTCCTGCAAACGGTGCGCGGTGTCGGCTACCGCTTGCGCTTCGAATAATACCAAGATGCATTGAAAATGCCGTTTGGTATTCCGTTTGCCGATTTCTCATGCCCTTGATAAAAATGAGAAATCGGCAATGACTTCAATGAGCGGATGCGTCAGCATCTTCGCGAATTGGAATGAGGAAAATGACGGAAACGCCTGCGCCCGAGACCACTGAGCGACGCGGCCGCGTCGCCGCCAGCCTCGACCGGCTGGATGACGTCATCCGGCGTGTCCGCGTCTTCGTCGGTCGCAACAGCCCATTGATTCTCCGTCGCGCCTGGATCGGCACCGGCCATGCCATCAACCGGTCGCTGCCCAAGGGCCTGCTCGGCCGGTCGCTGCTCATCGTCGTCGTGCCGATGCTGATCCTGCTCGGCGTGTTGACCGGCGTGTTCATGGACCGCCACTGGATCCTGGTCACCCAGCGCCTGTCCGACGCCGTTGCCGGCTCTATCGCCGGCCTCGCCGCCATTTCCGACAACACCGACCTCACCGACGCGCAGCGCGCCGACCTCGTCGCCTCGGCCGGCCAGGCGATGGGGCTCAGCGCGGAAATCATGCCGACCAGCGAGATCGGCCGCCTGCGCCGGTCATCGACCGACATCGTCCACAGCATGCTCGCCGAGGGCATCCAGAAGCGCTCCCGCATGCCCTTTTCCATCCGCGACACCTCCGACGGCAACCGCGTCGAGGTGCGGATGGTCGTCCATGCCGGAGTCCTCAAGGTCGATTTCGCCCGCAGCCTCGCCTACGCCGCCAACTGGCACTTCTTCCTGGTGTGGATGGTCGGCACCGCCCTGTTCCTGGTGCTGGTGTCGCTGATCTTCCTGCGCAACCAGATCAAGCCGATCGAGCGGCTCGCCGCCGCCGCCGAGGCCTTCGGCCGTGGACGCCCGGTGGAAGGCTTCGCGCCCTCCGGCGCCCGTGAGGTGCGGCAGGCCGCCCACGCCTTCATCGGCATGCGCCGCCGCCTCGAACGGCAGATCGAACAGCGCACCACCATGCTGGCCGGTGTCGGCCACGATCTCAAGACCATCCTCACCCGCTTCCGCCTCGGCCTCGCCTTGCTGCCGGAAGGCGAGGAGACAGCTGACCTCCGTTCCGACGTCGCCGAGATGGAAGCCATGCTGGAGGCCTACGTCGACTTTGCCCGCGGCGACGCCGACGAGGCACCTCAGCCGCTCGACGTCGAGGCGACCATCGCCGACTGCCTGCGCCAGACGGCGGACCCGGCCGGACGGACGGTCAATTTCACCTTCACCGGCGACGGCGCGCTGGCGCTGCGCCCCACCGCCTTTCGACGGCTGATCGCCAATCTCGTCGGCAACGCCGCTCGCTACGGCCGCTCGGCGGTGTGGGTCACCGGGGAACGGCGCGAGGGCTGGCTGTCGGTGACCATCGAGGACGATGGCCCCGGCATTCCTGGCGATGAGATGGAGGCGGTGTTCCGGCCCTTCTACAGGCTGGACGCGGCGCGCAACCAGGACGTTCCCGGCACTGGCCTCGGGCTTGCCATCGCCCGCGACGTCGCCCGCAGCCACGGCGGCGACATCGAACTCGGCACCAGCCCGCATGGCGGCCTCAAGGCAACCATCCGCCTGCCCGCATGACACAGGAGTCCGGCGCGGCGGCGCGGTATGTGCGCCGGCGGCGTTTCATACCAAGATGCATTGAAAATGCCTCTTGGTATTCTGCTTGCCGATTTCTCATGCCCCTGATGCAAAAGAGAAATCTGCAATGGCCTCAATGAGCGGATGCGTCAGCATCTTCGCGAATTGGTATCAATCGGCGGGCGGCAGCATTTTGACTGTCCTCTGGGCGTCGAATTCGGCCAGCGGCATGGCGCGACCGAACAGGAAGCCCTGGGCGTAGGTACAGCCGCACTCCTTCAGGAATTCAAACTGCTCCCGCGTTTCGACTCCCTCGGCGACGCACTTCTTGGACATGGCCAGGACCATCTGGATCAAGGCTCGGATCATCGCGTCGCCACCCTCGCTATGGCCGATGTCGCGAATGAAGGAGCGATCGATTTTGACCACGTCGATCGGCATCTTCTTGAGATAGCTGATGGAGGAGAAGCCCGTTCCGAAGTCGTCGATGGCAACACCGCATCCGAGGCGGCGGAACCTGTTCAATGTTTCAACATAGTCGGCATTGTCCGAAAACTTGACGCTCTCGGTGATCTCGATGTTGATCTTTCCCTCAGTAGCAAGGCCGCTTCCATTCAGCAGGAACAGCAGATCCTCAATATGCTCGCGGGACACGAATTCGGCCGCCGACATATTGAATGCCAGGCTCAAGCCGGGATTGCCCCGTGAATATTGCTCCCAGGCCTCAAGCCCATGCTCGAAAACCCATCGGCCGATCTGCAGGATCGAGCCATTCTGCTCGGCGATCGGGATGAAGACGTCCGGTGAGATCAAGCCATGTGCTGGATGCCGCCACCTCAGCAGGGCTTCGGCCCCGATCAACTGCTGGTCGGCAATCCGGATGATCGGCTGGAAGTACAGTTGCATCTGCCGGGACTGAATGGCCGCCGCCATCTCGGTGCTGATCCAGTGGCGCCGGTTGGCTTCGTCCTGCATCTGCTGGGTAAAGAAGCAATAGGTATTGCGGCCGTGCCTCTTGGCCTCGTACATGGCGCTGTCGGCATTCTTCAGCAGCGCTTCAGGCGTATCGCCATCCATCGGATAGACCGTGATGCCGATGCTCGCCGAGGTCTGAACGGCATGCCCGGCCGCCGACAGCGGTTGAGCGATGGCAGACAGAATCCCCCGAACCACGGGAACGATATCGTCGATGCCGTTGAGATCGTTCAACAGCACGATGAACTCGTCGCCGCCCAGACGGCCGACGGTATCGGTGTCCCGCAAGTTTTCTGCGATCCTGTCGCCGGTCTTGATCAGCAGGACGTCGCCGACATTGTGGCCGAGAGCATCATTGACGTCCTTGAAGTGGTCGAGATCGATAAACAACACGGCGAACATGCGGTTGTTGTGGCGGCTCGACACCAGCATCTGCTGCAATCGGTCCGACGTCAGGCTGCGGTTCGGCAGGTTGGTCAAGGCATCGAAATTGGCCTGCCGCTGGATCGTCAGCAGCGCCTTTTTCTCGTCCGTCAGGTCGCTGAAGACGGCGATGTAGCGGACAACTCTGCCGTCTTCCGACTTGACGGCGCAGATCGACAGCCATTCTGGATAGATCTCGCCATCCTTGCGCCGATTGGTGAGTTCGCCCTTCCAAACGCCAGTCCGGCTGATGGAGTCCCACATAGTCCGGTAGAATTCCGGCGACTGTTCCCCGGCGGACAGCACGCGGGGATTGCGGCCGATCACCTCCGCCTCGCTATAGCCGGTGATGCGCGTGAAGGCCGGATTCACCGACAGAATGTTGTTGTTGGCATCCGTCACCACGGTGCCTTCCAGCGCGTTTTCGAACACCGACGCCGACAGCAGGATCTTGTCTTCCGCTTCCTTCTTCTCGGTGATGTCGTGAATGCAGACCACGACGCTCTGGGCTTTGGCACCCCGGTTGACATCGATATAGGGCACCAAGCGGAACAGGTAGATCCGGCGATTTTCGTGGCGGAATTCGAACTCCTCCATCTTCTGCTTGAGAAGAACGCTATGGATTCTCGGAAGAAGCTCGGCGACGGGAACGCCGGTGAGGGCTAGCGTGAAATTGGGGAAGCTATCGAGGGGCAGTTTGAAGAAAATCCTCGCGATTGAGTTGTATCGCGTAATGTCCAATTGCTGGTCGACAACGATAATTCCGTGGTCGAGGCTGTCCAGGACATTGGCGAGATCGCCGCAGGCTTCCGTCAGTTCGCTGGTTCGAGATCCCAGCTCGTCATTGACCGTGGTCAGTTCTTCGTTTGAAGCCTGAAGCTCCTCGTTGGCCGTTTCCAGTTCCTCATTGGACGCCTGTAATTCCTCGTTGGCCGATTGGGCCTCTTCATTGGTCGCTTGCAGCTCCTCGTTGGCCGTTTCCAGTTCCTCGATGACCGTCTGAAGATACTCGCGGTTGAGGATCAGCTCATGCTCGAGCTGCTTGACACGCTCTACCGCCTCGAGGTCGGGTGTCGTCACATCCTGCGCGATGGGCTGCCTGCCCTCGGCCTTTTCGAAGCTGACCAGAAGAAGCGCCGCCTCCTCGGCGTCGCTCTCGCCGCAGTAATGCACCGCGAGCCGCATGTATTCGGATTTGCCGTCGATCAGCACCTCGAAGGCGCTGGAGACCACGGTTTGCTTGTCGCGCGACACGCGATAGGCAAACGCCCGCAGCTCCGGTCTTGCCGTTGGGATGATCAGGGAGAAGGCGTTGAAATCGGCCCTCCCCGTGCGCACCGCAAGGAAGGCGGAACAGTCTCCGAAGATTTCCACGATCTCGCCGGCGGCGGTCATCAGAATGCTCGGCGGAGCATAGATATCGAACAGCCGATCGCGCCCCACCAAGGTGCTGTTGAGCTGTGCCACCTCTTTGCCGACCGGCAGCATCGTATCGCCCGGCATGCCGGTGGAGCCGCGTGTCCGGGCAAAACCGGCGATCATCGGCGTGGCGATCGGGCGTTTGAGGTAGACCTTGCCCTTGCGATCCAGCTCGATGAACAGGCCGCCGAGGCGAGCCACAGACTCCGATTTTCCCAGGAACAGGATCCCGTTGTCACGCAGCGCGTAGTGAAACAGCTTGAGGACGCGGTCTTGAAGGTCCGCCTTGAAATAGATCAGCAAATTGCGGCAGCTGACCATGTCCATGCGAAGGAACGGCGGATCTTGCACCAGATCCTGCCGGGCGAACAGGACGCGATCGCGGAGCCACTTGTGTATGACATACATGCCATCGCGTTCGCTGAAATAGCGGCCGATGGTGTCAGCGTCGATCCCGGCGAGCGCCGCCTCCGGATAGACGCCGGCCCGCGCCACGGCGACGGCTTCGTCGTTGATGTCGGTCGCGAAAATCTGGACGCGATATTTGTCGCGCGCCTCGCCCAGTTCCTCATCGAGGATGATAGCGACCGAATAGACTTCCTCGCCGGTGGCGCAGCCGGGGATCCAAATGCGGATTTCGTCACCTGGGCGCTTCTTCTTCAAAAGGTCGCGCAGGAATTTCCGCACCATGTGGAAGGCATCCGGATCGCGGAAGAAAGACGTCACGCAGATCAGGAAATTGCTTGCCAGCGTCGCCAGTTCGTCGCGCTGATTGCTGACATGCTTGCCGTAGGCTTCGACGGTGGGGATCTGTAGGGCCGCCATGCGCCGCATGATCTGGCGCGAAATCGTCGCATCCTTGTAATTGGCAAAATCCATTCCCGTGTGCGACGCGATCTGCTGGATGATGCCCTGGACGGTCGGAGGCGGCGGATCGGATTCATCGTCGTCGGTCGGCGGCGATCGATGCGGCCACTGGACGATCGACGTCAGCTTGTTGGCGACGTCCTTGGGCGACAGCACCAGATCCGCGCCACCGACGCGGATAGCCGCGCGCGGCATGGAATCGTATTTGGCCGTCTTGGGATCTTGGGCGATCGAAATGCCGCCGGCCGCCTTGATCGCCTTGACGCCGTGGGCGCCATCCGAACCGGTTCCCGACAGCACGATGCCGATGGCATGATCGCGCCGGTCGTCGGCGAGACTCATGAAGAAGCGGTCGACCGATGGTTTGGGACCGATGGTGTTGGTCGGCCGGCTGATGTGGAAGCGTCCGTTGATGACGGTGATATCGGCATTTGGCGGCGCGACGTAGATCGTATCGCGCCGGGGAATGAGGTTGTTGGTCGCTTCCTGAACGGGAAGCTGGGTCTCGCGCGCCAACAATTCGACCATCAGGCTCTTGTGGTCGGGCGACATGTGCTGGGCGATAATATAGGTCATGTCGGCTTGCGGTGGCAGGTTGGCGACAAACGGCCGCAAAGCCTCCAAACCGCCGGCCGAGGCGCCGATTCCTACGTAATAAAGATCTTCGTTGATCGGCCCTGGCGGTTTGCGCGGTTTGCTGGAGGCGGCCTGCTTGGGATCTGGCGTATCGCCGCCGTCCCGATATGCCATGTCGGAATCCGAGCCATCGCGTTCGTCGTCAGCCATTCATCCACCCGCCAAACCTGCCCAGCCTAAATTGGAGCAGAAAGGCCATATTTAAGCAACTCTCGACTTACCGCAACTAAGGTAGGGAACTCCGCACAACTATTTGTTGGCCAACTCCGATTTTTTCTAGCTTTTACTGCTCAACCGCATTGTTTGTAACGTTACAAAAATTGACCGACGAACGATCAACGCAAGCTTCATATGAACTATGCATATATCACCCATTCCTGGGCCGGCAGATCAACGCCTTGATGTGAACAATACATAGAACCGAGCACCAGACGGCAAACAATCCACACGATGACGACCACGCGGATCACGGTAAAGCGGCCAAGCCCCTCCCCCGGCGGTGCCATCGAACTCGGCCCGCGCCCCGGCGGCTGGGCGACACCCGCATGGGGCGGCGCGCCGCCGAGCCGCGCTCTATCCTATTGAATTAAAGCATTTTCTCCGCGTGCCCCTCGGCCGGTTCAGCCACCGGCGCCGCGGAGGGGATATATCCTGAGGAACGCCTCGATCGACAGGGCGACGGAGGCGGCAACTTGTTCGGCTCCCGGCGGGTCGATCACGCCGAACAGGCGGGCTTCCTGGAACTCGGCTTCCAACAGTGCCAGCAGGCGGCGGGCGCCAAGATCGAGACGATCCATGGCGATCCGCCCGGCCTGCCGGTGAGCGGCGAAGAACCGCTCCAGATCGCCCTGCGCCCGCGCCGGGCCGTTGGCGTAAAACGTGGCGGCGAGGCTGGTGGTCTGCCCCTCGATGACCACCATCGACCTCAGCGCCTGAACATCGCTTCTGAGGACGGCGGAGAGATAGGCTTGCCCAAAGACGGCCAGATTGCCGACGATGTCCTCATCATCCGGGTCGAGAAGGGAAAATGCCTCCAGGATCGCCCCGGAGATGAAGGCCTCGGTGACGGCGACGAACAGCTCGTCCTTGGAGCGAAAGTAGCTGTAGATGGTCGCCTTCGAGCCGCCGAACCGGCGCGCGATATCTTCGATGGTGCTGCTGCGGAAACCTGCCTCGGCAAAAGCCCGATGCGCCGCCCCCAGGATGGCTAACCGGCGTTCGTCCGTTCTCTTTCGCATTCGCTCCTCACGCCCCAATCACCGTTCGGCATCCTAATCGCGCGACCTACGCTGTCAACCTAATACAAAACTGGTCCGACTGGTTTAGTTATAGAGAAGTGACAGCGGGATCGCTTCTGGTCTCGCGGCTTTGGTCTCAGAGACTGAGCCGAAATTCGCTGGTGGCTAGGCAGATGGCGATGAAGTCGAAGCTAGATGCCCGCCCCAGTGAGTTTCCGGTCAGGCTCTCGAACGGGATAGGTGGAACATGCGCTATGTGGTCATGGGAGCGGACGGCCAACTCGGTGGCCGGGTCGCCGAAAACATGCTTGAAGCGGTCGACGGCAAGAATCTGGTGTTCACCAGCCCAGATCCGTCACGCATTCCCGCCGACAAGCTCGAACGCTGGAAAGCGAGAGGCGTCACCATCGCCACGGCCAGCTACGATGACCGCGCAGCGATGACCGAGGTGTTCCGGACCGCCAATCGTGTATGGATGATCTCCGGCGTCTACATCGGCCTGCCGCGTCAGCTCCAGCACCGCAACGTCATCGACGCCGCCGTCGATGCCGGCATCGAGCACTTCACCTACACCTCGTTTTTCGGCGCCAACCGGCAGGGCTACGCCCAGTACGTGCTGCCCGACCACACCTTCACCGAGGCCTACCTGCGCAACTCCGGCCTCGCCTTCAACATCATGCGCAACAATCTCTACCTCGAGAATTACTTCGTGAACGCGGTGATGCTGGCCCTGGCCTGTGGCAATCGCTGGGTGACCACCGCCGGCGAAGGCGTCGGCACTTTCGTCGCCAAGGACGACAGCGGCCGCGTCGGCGCCGCCTTGCTGCTCGGCAAGGGCGAGCCCAACGCCGATTACGACGTCTGCGGCCGCCCGATCAGCCAGCGAAAGATCTGCGAGATGATCGTGGCCGCCTCCGGCATACCGTTCAGCTACGAGCCGGTCGACGATGAGGCCTTCTACACCTATCTCGACGGTCTCGGCATTCCCCGCTCCAGCGAAGACAACGGCGCGAAATCGCCTGTTCCCTGGTGCAGCAACGACATGGTGAGCAACGAAGCCGCCATCGGCCTTGGCCAGATGAACGTGGAAAGCGACACCATCGAGCGCCTGACCGGTCGCAAGCCAACCGATCCGGCCGATCTTATCGAGACCTACGCTTCGGTCTGGCGCCGCAAGTCATAGGCCATGGTGAAACGGTCGCGGGGCATTGCCTACCCCGCGACCATCTCAGCGGACACTCTCACCGCGTTAGCGCAGGAAGATCGCTTTCGCCGCCGCTTTGACGATCTCGGCCAGTTCGACCGGGTCAGTGGAAATCATCCGTCTGTGATGAGGCGCTGCCATGGCCAGCGTGACGGAACTCATCAGCAGCGAGAAGAAGACGCTCGGCGCCACATCGGCAATCACCTTCTGCCGAATGCCGTCCTCGATCAGCGGCATGGCGTCCTGGCCGAACGGGCCGATCAGCCGATCGATCAGCATGTCCATGCGCTCGCCCGGCGTCGACGCCTCCTGCAACAGAAGACCGGGAAACACCGGCAGGTCGATGGCGACGTCGACAATCACGTCGATGAACAGTTCGAGGCGCTGCCGCACCCCCATGCCCGTATCGTCCTTGATGGCTCTAAGCGCGGCGGCGCGGCTTTCATGGGTGGCGGCAAGATCGATCATCGCCGACCATAGCCCGGCCTTGGAGCCGAACAGCCGGTTGATCAGCGCCATGTCGACGCCGGCCTCATCGGCCACCGCCCGGAGCGATGTGCCGTCATAGCCCTTGCGGGAAAACTGGTGCATCGCGGCGCGCAGCAGCGCGGTCCGCCCCGATTCCGCCGTCTTGGGCCGTCGGCCGGTCCGGCGTTTTGCACCACTGTCTTCGTCCATCCCCGACCTGTCCTCCAAAGCACGTGTCCTATCTCTACAGCCCGATCGGCAGACCGGTCGTCCCGCAAAGCTACCTATCACTTCGCCATTGACGGTGAAATCAGCCCCTCGTATTAAGTCATCAACTGATGACTTTTTGGACGTGGGAGCGTCCTGTCTCGGGAGGAACCCATGACCGACCCTGCCGCCGGGAATAGCTTCGCGCCGAACGTGATCCTCGAGATGCGCAACATCACCAAGACGTTTCCAGGCGTCCGGGCGTTGAGCGACGTCAGCTTTTCGGTAGAGGAAGGCGAAATCCACGCGCTCTGCGGTGAAAACGGCGCCGGCAAGTCGACGCTGATGAAGGTGCTGAGCGGCGTCTATCCCCATGGCACCTACGAAGGCGAGATCTACTACAACGGCGAACTCAAAAAGTTCGGCTCGATCAAGGATACCGAGGAAGAAGGTATCATCATCATCCACCAGGAACTCGCGCTGATCCCGTTGCTGTCGATCGCCGAGAACATCTTCCTGGGCAACGAGGTCGCCAAGGGCGGCGTCATCGACTGGGCCGAAGCGACGCGCCGGACATCGGAGCTTCTGGCCAAGGTCGGCCTCAAGGAAAACCCCTCGACGCTGATCACCCACATCGGCGTCGGCAAGCAGCAGCTGGTGGAGATCGCCAAGGCGCTGTCCAAGAAGGTCAAGCTGCTCATCCTCGACGAGCCCACCGCCTCGCTCAACGAGAGCGATTCCAATGCGCTGCTCGAGCTGCTTCTCGAATTCAAGAAGCAGGGGCTGACCTCGATCATCATCTCGCACAAGCTCAACGAGATCTCCCGCGTCGCCGACAAGATCACCGTGTTGCGCGACGGCGCCACGGTCGAGACGCTGGACTGCCACGCCGAGAAGATCTCCGAGGCGCGCATCATCCGCGGCATGGTCGGTCGCGAACTCTCCGACCGCTTCCCCAAGCGCGTACCGAAGATCGGCGAGACCATCTTCGAGGTGCGCAACTGGACGGCCTACCATCCGCTTCACGCCGACCGGAAGATTTCCAACGCCATCAACCTCAACGTCAAGCGCGGTGAGGTGGTAGGCATCGCCGGCCTGATGGGCGCCGGCCGTACCGAATTCGCCATGAGCGTGTTCGGCCGCGCCTACGGCCGGAATATCTCCGGCGAGGTGCTGATCAAGGGCGAGCCGGCCGACGTCTCCACTGTCGAGCGGGCGATCAAGTCGGGCCTCGCCTACGTCACTGAGGATCGCAAGCAGCTCGGCTTGGTGCTGATCAACAATGTGATGCACAACACCACGCTGGCCAACCACAAGGGCATCTCGAAGAACTTCGTCATCAACGAGCATGTCGAGCGCAAGGCGGCCAACGAATATCGCCAGAAGCTCAGGATCCGCACGCCCAGCATCTATCAGGACGTCGTCAACCTGTCGGGCGGCAACCAGCAGAAGGTCGTCCTGGCCAAGTGGCTGTTCACCAACCCGGACGTGCTGATCCTTGACGAGCCGACGCGCGGCATCGACGTCGGCGCCAAATACGAGATCTACACCATCGTCAACGACCTCGTTGCCGCCGGCAAGGCGGTCATCTTCATCTCCTCGGAAATGCCGGAACTGCTCGGCACCTGCGACCGCATCTACGTCATGAACGAAGGCGCGATCGTCGCCGAAATGCCCGTTGCCGAGGCCAGCCAGGAAAACATCATGGGCGCCATCATGCGCTAGAGCCTTCGCCGGCCAGATGACCGCATCTGGCCGCCAAGCGAAGGCTCCGGATTATTTGGTTCGAGCAGCCGCTTTTCGATCGGGTTGTTCCAACCCGATCGGCGGGTGCTCCAGGGGAGAGAGTCTGATGTCCAGCGTGAATTCGCCCATGGCGGAAGGCAATGAGGGGTCGATGCTGTCGGTGCTCCGGCGCAACGCCAAGGATTACGGCATGCTCATCGCGCTGATCGCGGTGATGGTGTTCTTCCAGGTGATCACCGGCGGCGTTCTGTTCATGCCGGTCAATCTGACCAACCTGGTGCTGCAGAACTCTTTCGTCGTGATCATGGCGCTCGGCATGCTGCTGGTGATCATCGCCGGCCATATCGACCTTTCCGTCGGTTCCATCGTCGGCGTCATCGGGGCGCTCGCCGCCATCCTGATGATCAGGCTTCAGATCAATCCCTGGGTCGCCTGCCTGATCTGCCTGATCGCCGGGGGTGCCATCGGCGCGGCGCAGGGCTACTGGGTGGCCTATCACCACATCCCCGCCTTCATCGTCACGCTGGCCGGCATGCTGGTGTTCCGCGGCGTCACCTTCTGGATCCTCGGCGGCATCAACATCAGTCCCTTCCCAGCCGAATTCACCAAGCTCTCCACCGGCTTCCTGCCCGACCCGTTCGCCATACCCGGCGTCAACTCCACGGCGGTCATTCTCACCCTGCTGCTGACGGCCGCCTTTGTTCGCTGGTCGCTCCTCGGCCGCAAGAGCGAAGAGGCGCATGGCGAGGAAGTGCCGCCGATGCCGGTTTTCCTGGTGCAGACGACGATCGTCTCGGCGATCATCTTGCTGTTCGGCTATCAGCTGGCGGTCTTCAAGGGCATTCCCAACATTCTGCTGATCATGGGCGCCATGGTCGGCGCCTATTATTTCCTGACGACACGCACTACCATCGGCCGCTCCATCTACGCCCTCGGCGGCAACGAGAAGGCGACGCGGCTCTCCGGCATCAATACCAACCGCTATTCCTTCTATACGTTCATCAACATGGGCGTCATGGCGGCCTTCGCCGGCCTGATCGTCGCCGCCCGCCTCAACTCCTCGACGCCCAAGGCCGGCACCGGCTTCGAGATGGACTGCATCGCCGCCTGCTACATCGGCGGCGCCTCGACCACCGGCGGCGTCGGCCGGGTGACCGGCGCGGTGGTTGGCGCCTTCATCATGGGCGTGCTCAACAACGGCATGTCGATCATGGGCCTCGGCATCGACTTCCAGCAGATGGTCAAGGGCCTCGTCCTGCTCGCCGCCGTGGTGTTCGACCTCTACAATAAAAACAAGGGGTAAAACCTCACACCTCCAGCCCCGATCCTCCTCACGAACTTGGCGGAGCCGAAAGGCTCCGCTTTTTCATATGAAAAGCCCCGGCGCGGGTGGCACCGGGGCTTAAGATTGACTTACGATTTTGACCTGTCAGGCGGCGCGCCTATGCGGCGGCGTGCGCAGATTGGCCACCGGCTCCCAGACCGAACGATCGAGCTCGCGCTCGGCGGTCTCGCGGCAGAAGCCGACGTCGTCGAGCAGATACGGGTCCTCGACCAGCCGCTGCAGGTCGTGCCTCAAAAGGCTGCGCTTGCGCCACTGCCGATAGAGCTGGCTCGGATTAAAAGTGCCGCCGGCCCACTGACGGAGGGACATCGAGTTGATCATGATAGAACTCCGTACTGTTCGCTTGGCTTCTATATGACGATGCCGACCCGTCCCTTCAAACGCCTTTTTTGCCCGCTTGACGTTCCAAAAACTCACCCGTAAACAAATCCTTACCAAGGGCGTTAAAGCAATGGTCAGAGTGCGGACGCCGTCTAAGTGAAATGACGTGCGAAAGCGTCATATTTCTGACAATACGGCCTTTTTTCGACTGCAAACTACGGGGTTTACGGGATGATGGTATGCCGCTGATACCTTGGTCGACTAGCAGTTTTCCGCAGGACGCAGCAGCCCCTTTTTGTGCGTGAAAATCAACCAGACCCATTTAGCAGGAGCGCCGAACGTGGCCGTCAACCGCCTGCCCAGCCTCAACGCCCTCAAGGCCTTCGAAAGTGTCGCCCGCCTCGGCGCGTTCAACCGCGCCGCCGAGGAGCTCAACGTCACCGAGAGCGCCGTCAGCCGGCAGATCAGGGCGCTGGAGGATGATCTGCGCGTCGAGCTGTTCCGCCGCGTTCACCGTGGCGTCCGCTTGTCGCCGGAGGGCGAACAGCTGGCGCTGTCGCTCGGCACGGCCTTCGAGGCAATCCGACGCGGCGTCGAGCAGATCCGGGCCCGCCCCGGTGTCGTCCGTGTCCGCACGCCGCCCACCTTCGGCGCCCGCTGGCTACTGCCCCGCCTTCGAAGCTTCGAGACGGCCAATCCCGACCTCACGGTGCGCGTATCGGTGCTGTGGGAGAACATGGACCCCAGCGACGTCGAGAACGACGTCGGCATCCTCTATGAGACGCGGCAGTGGCAGCCGGAGGAACTGGTGCCTTTCCTGATGGAGCGGCTGACGCCGGTCTGCTCACCGAGCTATTACCAGACCGTCGCCCATCTTGAGCCGGTGGAGCAGTTGCGCCGCGGTCAGGTCTTGCACTGTTCTGGCATGACCGACTGGACGCGCTGGGTCACCCGCGCCTTCGGCGACAACGCGATCGACGTCGAGCACGGCGAAACCTTCGACACAATGGACACCGCGCTGCGCGCCGCCGAGGCGGGGCGCGGCTTTGCCATAGCCGACCTTTCGATGATCGACGACGACCTCAGCCTCGGTCGCCTGGTGGCGCCCTTCCGCATCGTCGCCCCCGGCGTCGACAACTTCTATCTCGTCCGTCGCGACCGATTGAGGCCGAAGCCGGAGGTGACACGCTTCGTCGAATGGCTCTACGCCCAGGTCGAGGAGATGAACGAGGCGCGGTGAGGATGGCCGCCGGAGCGGAATTCCCTAGTAGAGTCGGCCACCGACCACCGCGTCCTTGTCCGGCGCCACCAGAACGACATGGCCGGCGGCGTCGGGCACGCCCAGCGTCAACACCTCCGAGCGCATCGGGCCGATCTGCTTGGGCGGGAAGTTGACGACGCCGAGCACCAGCCGGCCGACGAGGTCTTCCACCTTGTAGTTCTCGGTGATCTGCGCCGAAGACCGGCGTTGGCCGATCTCCGGTCCGAAGTCGATGACGAGCTTGTAGGCCGGCCGCCGCGCTTCCTTGAACACCTCGGCCGCGATGACGCGGCCGACGCGGATGTCGACTTTCAGGAAGTCGTCGTAGCCGATCTGCTCGCTCATGCTCAGCCCGCCAGCTCGCGCGAACGGCGGGCAGCGGCGGCGATCGCCTCGTCGACGAGCGGCTGCCAGCCTTGCTCGCCCATCAGCACCGCCAGCGCGGCGGCGGTGGTGCCGCCCGGCGAGGTAACGTTCTTCCTGAGCGTCGCTGCATCGGTCGGCACGCCAGCCAACAGCGCACCGCCACCGATGATGGTCTGGCGGGCGAGCAGCATGGATAGATCATGCGACAGCCCCGCCTTTTCGCCGGCGGCGGCCAGCGCTTCGACCAGCAGGAAAACATAGGCCGGCCCGCCCCCCGAAAGCGCGGTCACCACGTCGATCAGCGCTTCGTCAGTAATCCAGGCCGACTTGCCGACCGCGTTGAGCAAGCTGGTCACGATGCGCCGGTGCGCCTCGGTCACCACGCCGTTGCCGACGGCCACCGACATGCCCTGCCCCACCTGGGCCGGCGTGTTGGGCATGACGCGGATGATCGGCCCGTCGCCAAGCGCCGCCGAAAGGTTGGCGAGCGTCGTGCCGGCGGCGATCGACACCACCAGGGTCGTCGGCCCGACCACGCGCCGTAGCGCCGGCAGCGCCTCGCCCATCTGCTGCGGCTTGACCGCGAGCACCACCACATCGGCCGGCGCGCTGATGTCGGCAGCGTCCTTATAATGGGTGACCGAATATTCGATCAGCATCGAGAAGGCTTCGGAGCCGATATGCGGGTCGACGATCGCCACGGCCTTGGGGCTCATCCCCTTCTTGAGCCAGCCATGCAGCATGGCTCCGCCCATCTTGCCGGCTCCGACGAGCACGAGCGATCCGATATCCGAAAACGGCATGATGATCTCCCCGTCCGGCCCGGCCACACGCACACGGGGGCCACGATCCGGTTGTCTCCGGTCTGCCACAAATCGGCCGGTCAGAAAAGCGGCGGCTGGCGTCAGAAAGAATCGCTCCTTCATCGATTCGTTCGTTTTCGAAAAATCGCCCCCTCAGGGTGCCTGGCCGCCGATTTTATGGTTAACCAAATGTGTTCCCAAATCGCGCAATTGTGATAATATTCATTTGTATTAAATTTCGATTGCCGCACCGTTTCAGATCAATAACCATACTGTGGCATCAATACATCAGCCAGAATACGCCGTCGTCTTGCCCAGATTTCGTCAAATTCTCGCATCGACACCGCCTCAATTGGACATCATCTTCCACTCATCGAACAGCCGGGCAGCAATTGCTTACGGCCAGATGCAAGGTGCGCGGGGCAACTCCCAATGTCACCGCGCCAAGTGTGTAAGGAGTGAAAGAATGAGCAAGCTGCTTCTAGGCGCCGTCGCCGGTACAGCCCTTCTCCTGTCGGCCCCGGTTTTCGCCGCCGACCTTAACGAGCCGATCCCGGCGGCCCCCTACGCCGCTCCGGTTTCGACCGCCTTCGATTGGACAGGTGCCTATGTCGGTGCCGACGCTGGTTACAGCTGGGCCAACAAGCCTTCGTCCTTCAGCAAGAATCACGACGCTGTCGTGGGTGGCGTGTTCGCCGGCTACAACTACCAGATCCAGAACAACATCGTCGTCGGTGGTGAAGGCGAAGTCGCTTACGGCGGCGCTGACCCGCTGGCCACCTGGACCGGCGCCATCCGTGGCCGCGCCGGCTACGCCTTCGACAACATCCTGGTCTACGGCACGGCCGGTGGCCTGGTCGGCCAGGGCGAGATGAAGAACAACGGCTCCGACAACACCCGGACCCACTACGGCTATCAGGTCGGCGCCGGTGTCGAAGCCGCTCTGACCACCAACATCACGGCCCGTGCCGAGTACCTCTACACCGGCACCAACACCCGTAACTACGGTTCGGCCGGCGGTGACGGCGACCTCAGCGGCAACGCCGTCAAGCTCGGCGTCGCCTACAAGTTCTGATCTTTAAAAGGTCAGGTATCTGAAGGCCCCGGCAGCTTCGGCTCCGGGGCCTTTTTTTATGTCGGCGAGCTAGCGGCGCTCCGCGGCAAGTCCTTTGTTGCAAAGGAAAACCCGCTTTGCGACTATGGGCGGCGCAGGTCGCTGGAAGGACGTCGGATTTGGTCGCTGATTCCCCAAACGGTGATGGACCTCTTGGTACGGTGGAGCGCAAGCTGGAAGCCACCGTCGCCACCGGCACGCCGGCCGAGCGCCGCCTGGCCCGCTTCTTCATCGACAATCTCGCCAATGTGCCCTTCGAGACGGCGGCCTCCATCGGCCAGCAACTGCACTTGAGCCCGATGACCGTCAGCCGCTTTCTGCGGCGGCTCGGCTTTCAGGGTCTCGACGGTCTCAAGACCGAACTGAGGTTGCGCGCCACCACCACCGCCTGGCAGGTCAGCGACACGCCCGACACGCTGCAACGCGACTTGCAGAACGGCCAGCTGCTCGCCGAGGTGATGACCGACCAGATCGAAACGCTGCACCGGCTCTACGCGCTGTCCAAGCAGCCGGTCTGGGCGGAGGCCGTCAGGCGCCTCCTCACGGCGCGCGAAGTGTTCGTCGCCAGCTATCAGAACATCGGCGGCATCGCCCGCTACTTTGCCGAACAGCTCGCCTACGCCCGGGACGGCGTGCGCTATCTCGACGGCCTCAACGGCACCTACGCCGAACTGCTCGACCATCCGCCCGAGGGCACGCTGCTGGTGCTGGTCGACTGCCGGCGCTTTGCCAGCAAATCGCGGGTGTTGGCGCGGGAGGCGGTCGCTGCCGGCCACGACCTTCTGGTGGTCACCGATCAATATTGCGATTGGGTGGCCGAGGATCAGTGCGTCCTGATGCTGCCGGCGACGCGATCGCGCACCTGGGACAACTTCATGTCGCTCGCCGCCCTGCTCGACTTCCTGATGACATCGGTGATCGCCGATGGCGGCGAAGCGGTGCGGCGGCGCACCCAGCGCATCGCCCGCCTTCAGGACGTATTTGGCGACTTCGAGAAACGCTGAACCGCCGCCGGCCCTTGCGAACCAGCGGCGGTCAAATTCAAACGGCGATCAGGCAGCTCAGTCGGCCTTCACCTTGGTCCAGACCGAATCCCACAGCCGGATGCCGTCGCCGAGATCCTGGACGAGATTGAACAGCTTGAACGTCGCCTCGTCGGGGTAGAGCGCCTTGTTGGAGGTCAGCCCCTTGTCGATCAGCGGCAGCGCCGCCTTGTTGGGCGAACCGCCGCGCAGCCAGTTGGTGTTCTTGGCCGATACGTCCGGACGCATCATGTATTCGAAGAACAGTTTGGCTTCGGCGACATCGGGCGCGGTCTTCAACAGGCACATGTTCTCCTGGAAGCCGTTGACGCCCTCACGCGGCAGCACATAGTCGACCTTGTCCTTGGCGGTATCGACCGTCTGGGCAGCCGAACCTGACCACCACTGCGCCACGGCGAAGTCGCCGTTGACCACCTTGTCGCCGATGCCGTCGGTCAGCATGGCCGCCCAATAGGGCTTGGCCTTGATGATGGTGTCGCGCGCCTTGGCGAGTTCCTTGGGATCGGTGGAGTTGATCGAGAAGCCGTTGTAGATCAGCGCCGCGCCGACGGTCTCGCGCACGTCGTCGAGCATGGCGATCTTGCCCTTCAGCGCCTCCGGCGGATCGAACACCACCTTCCAGGTCTCGACGTCCTGGCCTGATGTCATCGTCTTGTTGACCAGCAGACCGGTCGAGCCCCAATTGTAAGGCATGCAGGCCTGGTGATCGGGATCGGTCTTGGCGCGGAAATACTTGGGATCGATGTTCTCGTGGCCCTTCAGACTCTGCAAGCCAACTGGCTGCAGCAGATCAAGCGACGTCATGATGTCCTGCATGTGCACGGACGGGAAGACGATGTCGTAGCCGGTGGCGCCAGCCTGGATCTTGGCCAGCATCTCTTCGTTGTTGCCGTAATTGTCGAGCGTGGTGGCGATGCCGGTTTCCTTGGAGAAATCCTCGATCACCTGGGGGTCGATATAGATCGACCAGTTGTAGAGGGCGAGCTTGCCCGCCGCCGCGGCGGGATGGACAAGGGCAAGGCCGGCAAGACAGGCGGCGGTCAATGTTCCGAGGCAGCTTTTGCGGTTCATGGAGTTCTCCCTGAGGGGGATGGTGAGGCAGGCTTAGGCGGTCAAAGGCTGGCACCGCGATTGTCTCGCCTCAGGATGAGGGCGACGACAACGCAGAGCATGGACATGGCGACGATCAGCACCGACACGGCGTTGATCTCCGGCGAGACGTTTCGCTTGATGGCGCTGAACAGGTAGATCGGCAGCGTCGTCGCACCGACGCCGGAGGTGAAGAAGGCGATCACCAGGTCATCAAAGGAGATGACCAGCGACAACAGGAAACCACCGGCGATCGATGGGGCGAGCAGCGGCAGCGTCACCCGGCGGAAGGTCGCCAAGGGACGAGCGCCGAGATCGGCGGACGCTTCGTCAAGGCTGCGATCCATGCCGGCAAGGCGAGCGCCCACCACCACCGTAACGTAGGAGGTGAGGAACAGCGTGTGGGCGGCGATCACCGAGCCGCGCCCAAGCGGCAGGCCGACCGACGACAGGAACACCAAAAGCGCGATGCCCAGCACGATGTCGGGGATGATGATCGGCAGCATGACCAGGCCGCGATAGATCTGCTTGCCCGGGAAGACCGCCCGATCGAGACCGATGGCCGTCAGGGTGCCGATGACGGTGGCAAGCGAACTGGAGGAGAAGCCGACGATCAGGCTGTTGACGACGGCCGGCGCCAGATTGGGATCGGAATAGAGCTGGGCGTTGCCGGCGGCGATCTGGGCATCGTTTGGCGAGACGAGGCCTAGGTTTTGGAACACGCGCACGTACCAGTCGAAGGTGAACCCGGTCCAGGTCATCATCGACACGTCGTTGGCGTTGAAGGAATAGACCACCAGCATGGCGATCGGCAGGTAGAGGAAGACGAAGAACAGCGTGACGTGCAGGGCGAGCAGGCCGCGCCCGTTGCGGCTCCAGCGCGACGAACTCATGAGCGCGCCCCCTTTCCGACAACGCCGCGTTCGCTGCGCACCATGAAGATCAAGGCGGCCAGCACGATCAGGCTGAGGACGGTGGAAACCGCCGCGCCGAACGGCCAATCGCGCGCCGACAGGAAGGCTTGGGCCAGCAAGGTGCCGACTTGGAGTTGCTTGGAGCCGCCGATCAGCGTCGGCGCGATGAAGTTGCCGAAGGCCGGCACGAAGGTCAGCACCAGTCCGGCGGCGATGCCTGGCCAGGTGAGCGGCGCGATCACCCGGCGGAAGGTGGTGAAGCGGGCGGCGCCGAGATCGAACGATGCTTCGATGAGACGCGGGTCGAGCTTCTCGATCGAGGCATAAAGCGGCAGCACCATGAACGGCAGATACTGGTAGACCATGGACAGCACGATGGCGCCGGGCGTGTAGATCAGCGTCAGCGGCTCCTTGATCAGGCCGAGCCCCATCAGAATATTGTTGGCAAGGCCGTCGCTCCTGAGAATCAGCATCCAGGCATAGATGCGCACCAGCGCGTTGACGAAGAACGGCAGCGTGACGAGCAGCAACAGCGCCGACCGGCGGCGGCGCGGCGCCCGGGCGATGAACCAGGCGGCGGGATAGCCGATCAGCAGCGCCAGCAGCGCCGTCGTGCCGGCAATGCCGGCGGTGCGCAGGAAGACGCCGAAATAGATGAAATCCCAGTCGCGCAACTCGTCTTCGTTGGGCAGGCCGAAGATGCGGGCATACGCGTCGAAATCGAGCTGCCAGATGACACCGCCATAGGTGCCGCGCGTCATGATCGAATAGGTCGCCACCAGACCGAGCGGCACCAGGAACAGGCAGATGAGCAACAGGGCGCTCGGCGTCAGCAGGGCAAGGCCGCCCTGCCGCCGGCGCCGCTCCAGACGGCTGATGGGAGGGGCGGCGCTCATTCGGTCACCACCTGCACGTCAGCGGGATCATAGGCGAGACGCACCGTCGACCCCGAGGCGGGAACCTCAATCGAACCGC
Organism: Pleomorphomonas sp. PLEO; assembly: GCF_041320595.1. Taxonomy (NCBI): domain Bacteria; kingdom Pseudomonadati; phylum Pseudomonadota; class Alphaproteobacteria; order Hyphomicrobiales; family Pleomorphomonadaceae; genus Pleomorphomonas; species Pleomorphomonas sp. PLEO. The sequence continues at coordinate 1,428,647 of NZ_CP166625.1, read as the reverse complement.
TGCAGAGAACGGCGACGCCACAGCCGGCGACCTCCACATCAAGGCGGAACTTGTCGCCAAGATAGATGGCGTTGCGCACCAGACCGGACAGCACGTGGCGCGCCTGGCTTGCCTCCGGAAGGATCGTCAACCGCTCCGGCCGCAACACGGCGGTGGCCCGCGTGCCGGCGACCAGCCCCACCTTGCCGGCCCGCATCGTCGCGCCATCGGCGAGGGCGAGAAGAACACCCGACGTATCGACACCGGCGACGGTGCAGTCGATCAGCGCCGCGTCGCCGACGAAACCGGCCACGAACCGGCTCCGCGGCCGCTCATAGATGTCGCGCGGACTGCCGATCTGCTCGACGCGGCCACGATTCATCACCACGACGGTATCGCTCATCGACAACGCTTCCTCCTGGTCGTGGGTGACGCACAGGAAGGCGATCTTGACCTCGTTCTGCAGGCGCTTCAGCTCGACCTGCATCTCCTTGCGCAGGTTGCGGTCGAGCGCCGCCATCGGCTCGTCGAGCAACAGCACTTCCGGCTGCAGCACCAGCGAGCGGGCCAGCGCCACGCGCTGCTGCTGGCCGCCCGACAGCTGGGCGATGCGCCGGTTGCCGAGACCGCCGAGCCGGACCAGCTCCAGCGCCGCCGCGACGCGCGGCCGGATGGTGGCGCGGGCGACGCCCGTCACCTCGAGCCCATAGGCGACGTTCTGCTCGACTGACAGATGCGGAAACAGCGCGTAATGCTGGAAAACGGTGTTCACCGGCCGCTCGAACGGCGGCATGCGCGTGATGTCGACGCCGCCCAGTAGGATGCGGCCCGCGTCGGGATCCTCAAAGCCGGCGATCGCCCTCAGCAGCGTCGTCTTGCCACAACCCGACGGGCCGAGCAAAGTCGTGAACCGACCGGCGGAGATGGAGAGGCTGACCTTATCGAGCGCCGTGACCTCGGCGCCTTCGGCCGACTGGAAGCGTTTGGAAATTCGCTCGATCTCGATGACCGAGGCACCGTCGACGGCCTTCGGGGCTGACGCTCTGAGGGATTGGGTGGCCATCGGCAGGGGGTGCTCCTCGCTTGGCAGCGCATCCGTTGTTGAGTTATTTTTCTAACATCAGTATGCTTAGGTACAAGAATAACATTTAGGCGCTCGGCACCGCGTTTGCCGCACAACTAGGCAGAACACCTTATGACCGACGATTCCAAGCCCCTTCGCACCGAAACTTCGTCCGCCCGCCCGCGCGCTCGGGCGCTCGGTCTGCCGCTGCCTGGCACGCCCGGTCCGCTCAACGCCATCACCGACGTTGCCGGGGTCTCGGTGGGGCTGACGACGCTCATCGACGGCGCCTCCATTCGCACCGGCGTCACCGCCGTGCTGCCGCGCCCGGCCGCCAACCTATTGCATCCGGTCTGGGCCGGCGCCTTCTCGATGAACGGCAACGGCGAGATGACCGGCGTGCACTGGATCAAGGAAGCCGGCTGGTTCACCGGGCCGATCACCATCACCAACACGTTCTCCGTCGGCCTCGCCCATCATGCCACCGTCCGCTGGATGATCGAGCACTTCCCCGACAAGGTGGGCGAGGATATCTGGGTGCTGCCGGTGGCCGCCGAAACCTATGACGGTTATCTCAACGACATCGCCGGTCTGCATGTCACCGAGAGCCACGTGCTCTCCGCCATCGACAGCGCCGCCGGCGGACCGGTCGCCGAGGGCTCGGTCGGCGGCGGCACCGGCATGATCACCTATGAATTCAAGGGCGGCACCGGCACGTCCTCGCGCAAGGTCGAGCTGGCCGGCAAGGGCTATACTCTGGGCGCCCTGGTACAGGCCAACCACGGCCTCCGCCCCTGGCTGACGATCTGCGGCCAGCCGGTCGGCGCGGCGCTGTCGGAAAATCGGGTTCATGAGCGCGAGCGCGGCTCGATCATCGTCGTCATCGCCACCGACGCGCCGCTCATTCCGACCCAGATCGAGCGGCTGGCCCGCCGCGCCGCCATCGGCATCGGCCGGGCCGGCACCCCCTCGGGCAACAGTTCCGGCGACATCTTCCTCGCCTTCTCCACCGCCAACGATCCCGGCCCGCTGCCGGAACCAGCGAGGCTCGGCTTCGAGGCGATCTCCAACGATCTGCTCGACCCGCTGTTCCTAGCAGCGGTCGAAGCCGTCGACGAAGCGATACTCAACGCCATGTGCGCCGCCGAACCGATGAGCGGCAAGAACGGCTACCACGTCGACGCCCTGCCGCTCGATCGGCTCACGGCGCTGATGGGGATCAAGTCCTAGAGATGACGCCAAAAGCTCAGTGGGGGGCGGTGTCGGCAAAGCCGGGACAACGCTCGCCGAAACGCTCGAACCAGCCGGCAAGGCGCGGCCGGCCGGCGCGCCACTCATCGCCAAGCCGGAAGTCGATGAAGCCGAGACCGCAGGCAACGGCGATCTCGCCCACCAGAATATCGGTGTCCGATGGCGGCGCGGCTTCCAGCACATCGAGGGCGCGGGCCATCTTGCCGCTCTGATAGCCGAGCCAGCGGTGCGACCGCAGCGTTTCGTCGCGGAACAGCGTCTCAAGCCGACGGAGCACGCCGGCATCGAGAATGCCATCACCAAGCGCCTGCAGCTTCAGCGCCGCGAAACGCGCCGCCGGCTCGATCGGAATGATCCGATCGCCACCGGCGAGATAATCGAAATATTCGAGGATGACGCGGCTGTCGTAGAGCGTCGAACCGTCGGCGAGCACCAGCGTCGGAACCTTGCCGAGCGGATTCTGCGTCCTGAGGCTGTCGCTATCGTCGAAGGTATCGGCCATCACCACCTCGACCCGATCGGAAAGGCCGGCAACGGCGGCGGCAAGGCGCGGCTTGCGCCCGAACGGAGAGGTCAGGCTGGCGCGCAGGATCATGTCGGACATGACAAAGACTCACAAAACTCAGGGCGCCGGATAGACGTCCTTCCAACTCGTCGCGGTGGCTCCGCAGTCCGTGGCGGCCGACAGATGGTCGAGGCGAAAGGCGGTGTCGGTGAAGGTCCAACTGCCGCGGAAGGCACAGCCGCGGTCGTCGGTACCGGTCGCATCCAGGCGGCGGCTTGCCGGATCGTAGGCGACGCCCGAGAGCACATCGACGCCATACCAGCCGAGCCGATCGGAGAAGCCGGCAAAGACGAGTGGTGACATGCCGCCGATCTCGCCGCTTTCGATGAGATAAAGACGGGAAGCGAGGCCCGACGCATTGCGGAAGCAGGGGATGGCGTAGAGCGTCGCCGTTTCGCTGAGCGGCGCGATCAGCGGCTTGGCGTCGGCGATGTCGGCGGCGTCCGGCGCCTCGCAGGCGGTGGAAGCAAGATGCAGCTCAAGAAGACGCGGCGGCACGCCGGCGGCAGCCAAGTGAGCGGCAACATCAACGTCCGGCGCTTCCGGCAAACCGATGGGCGGCCCGGCCCGGCGATCGCCGGCAATGTGGCCCTGCTGGCGGTCGACCTCGTTGAGAGCGGGCATCAGCCCGTCCAGCGGGAAGCGGTCGGTATGCGCCACGCCGGCAAGGTCGATGAAGGAAAAGCGCAGCACGTGGCCGCGCTGCACTTGCAGCATCAGCCGGTCGAGCGCCGACGGCGACACGATGTAATAGTCGGACGGGTTGACGAAGGGCACATAGTCCGACACTGGCCGGAGCGTGATATCGACACCGTTGTCGACCGACAGCGCGACCGGTCGGTCGCGATCGGCAAGCACACCCAGCGTCGAGATCAACACCGTCCAGCGTGCCCGGGTCTCCGGGGAGCGCGACAGCACGAAGACGCTGGCCTTGTCCGGATTCGCCGCCTGTATGCTGACCGCGCAATGCAGGCTGTCGTCGCAAACGACAGAAAAGGCACCAAACCGCTTCGGTTCGGCCGCCGAGGCATCAATCGCCGTGCTGAGGGCGACCGCCAGCAGCGCTATTCCGAAAGCCAATCGCCGCGACATGTTTCCCCCGATCGCCTCACCTCGCATCGTCCCGCGAGCGGTACCGCCGCTCGGCGTGGAAGGCGCTCCTCCTCTTTAGGTGGGGGACCATGACACAGTTGTCTAGCCACTGAAAGGCGACCCGACCACTGACCCGGCTATAGCCGGAAGGCGTCGCTTTCCCTGGCGATGAGATGGAGTGGGAAAATCTCCTGGATCGGTTTGCCCCCAAACTCGGCTGAAAATCGAGGCATTCCGGACAGCACTGCCTCGGCCAGACGCTCGCCAAGGCGCTTCAGGTCGACACTGAAACAGGTAAGGCCCGGCGACATGTAGCCGGCCATCGGCGTGTCCACCGAACAGCTGGCGATGGCAATATCCCGCCCCGGAACAATGCCGGCTTCGCTGAAGGCGAGAAAGGCGCCGGCCGCCGGACGTGAGTCGGGAAACACGATGGCCGTCGGCCGCTCCGGCGAAGCCAGCACCTGTTCCACAACCTTGTATCCGCCCCGTTCGTCCGCATCGGCTTCGAGAACGAGACTGAACGACAATCCCCGCTGAGCGAGTTCCCGCCGATAGGCCGACTGGAGAAGCTGGTCGAACATCAGCGCCGGCTTGTTCGACACCAGTGCGATTCGGCGATGACCAAACCCGGTCAGCCGATCGAAGATGGCGGCCATGGCCCCGTCGAAGTCGAGATCGAGCCAGGGATGAAGACCGCCCGACCGGCTTTGGCCCCAGGTGGCAAAGGGAATCTTGCGCTTGGTCAGATAGTCGAGACGAGGATCGTTCTCGCGCGTTTCCGCCAGCACGATGGCGTCCGCCTGCCGACGCTCGACGACGCGCCGGACGCGGTCGTTGAGCTCCTGGCCGGGCTCGTTGAGATGGATCATCAGATCGAGTTCGAACCGCCGAAAAACCGACTGCATGCTGCGGCTGATCTCCATGAAGATCATCGCTTCCTGGCTCGACGTCCGGTCGGTGGACAGCACCAGGGCAATCGAGTTGACGGTGCCTTTCCTGAGGCTGCGGCCGGATTGATCGGGCGCATATCCCAACTCGTCGGCAGCTTCCAGCACCCGGCGGCGCGTGTCGGCATTGACCAGCGGATGGTTGTTGAGGGCCCGCGACACGGTGCCGATCGACACATTGAGATAGTCAGCCAGTTCCTTGATGCCCACGATCGTCCCGCCCTTTTGCCCGAAGACTACAAGCCCGAGGCGTTCACCGGAAGCCCTCCGCCGGAACAAGCCCTCTCCGTTCCACCCGACAACCTGATACCAGCATCCGAGCATCACGTCCAAAAACAATTTGACTCGACATTCGATGAATTGTAAATTCGCAATCGTTTACAGCAGCACTGAGCGGAGAGAGTAATCAGTGCTGCGACGCTTTACGCAAGGCTATACATACAAATCGCGTCACGCTTTGCGATGACGCTGCATGTCGCGCTGATTTATCGGCGCGGCAACGGGCTTTTGCATGCCAAGTGGAGGAAAACGACTATGATGAGGAAGCTATTGCTTGGGCTTGTCTTTTCGACAGCCGCCACAAGCGCCGTCATCGCTGCGCCGGTGACGCTGCAAGTGTGGGCGCTCGACGAGCCGGTTCACTTCACCGAAAACATGGCCAAGGAGTTCGAGGCCAAGAACCCCGATATCAAGCTCGACATCAAGCTGGTCAACTTCGCCAACATTCTCAATGACACCATCCGGGCCGTGTCGACCAATACGGCGCCCGACCTGCTGATGCTCGACAATCCGGATGTCGCCTCGGTGGCCTCGCATGACGTGCTGCTCGACCTCAGCGACCGCATCGCCGCCTCGAAGGTGGTCGACGCCAAGAATTTCTACCCCGGCCCGATCAATCAATCGACCTGGAAAGGCAAGATCTACGGCTTCCCGCGCGGTGGCAATACGCTCGGCCTCTATTACAACGCCGATCTGTTCAAGGCGGCCGGCCTCGACCCGACCAAGCCGCCGCAGACCTGGGACGAAATCTCGGCCGCCGCTGCCAAGCTGACCGACGCCAAGAAGCGCCAGTATGGCTTCGGTTTCTCGGCGGTCGCCACCGAGGAATCCACCTTCCAGTTCCTACCCTGGGCGCAATCGGCCGGCGGCGACTTCAACGCCATCAACACCGATGGCTCGGTGCGGGCGCTGCAGTTCTGGCAGAAGCTCGTCGACGACAAGGTCGCCACGCCGGAAGTTCTGGTGCTCAACCAGCCCGATCTCGGCAGCCAGTTCGTCGCCGGCAACATCGGCATGATCGTCACCGGTTGCTGGGAACTGCCGCGCTTTGCCAATGAGGTGAAGTTCGACTGGCGCGTCGCGCTGATGCCGGTCGAAAAAGCCGGCGCGCCGCGCGCCTCGGCCCTTGGCGAACTGGCCTATGCCGTCCCCAAGACCTCGGCCCACCCCGACGAAGCCTTCAAGTTCCTCGAATACATCTATTCGCAGAGCTCCCGCGACTGGAACGAATACGGCTGGCTGCCGCTCGACCAGACCGCCACGCCGAAGGACCCCAAGTGGCCGGAAGCCTACGCCGTGTTCGCCGAGCAGATGAAATACGCCCGTGGTCGTGGTCCCTCGCCAGTCTGGCCGAAGGTCTCCAAGGCCATCCAGGTGGCCATCCAGGACGCCCTGACGCACAAGACCGACGCCAAGGCGGCGCTCGACACCGCCCAGAGCACCATCGACGGCCTTATCAAGTGATCTGAGCGCCACGCATTGGTGCCGGGTTGCCTCTTCGCCGGCAGCCGTTCACGCGCCGATGCCCGTCCGGGGCGATCGCCCCGGACGCCACGATCAGGACGGATACTTTCCGCATTGGACGACGGGATCATGCTTCAATCGGGTTTTGCGAGATATCTGCGCGACGGCAAGGGCTTCGAGGGCACGCTGATCGTCGCCGCCGTGCTCTACCTTCTGGTCTTCGCCGCCTTTCCCCTGCTCTACACCGTGCTCATGTCGTTCCAGGAAGTCGACATGTTCACGCTCGGCACGCTCGTCCGCCCCTTCGCCGGCCTCAAAAACTACACCGACCTGTTCCAGCGGCCGGAGTTCGCGCCGATCGTCTGGAACACCGTGATCTTCGTGACGCTGTCCATTGTCTTCCAATTGGCGATCGGTTTCGCACTCGCCTTGTTCTTCCTGCAGGATTTTCCGGGCTCCACCTACGTGCGCGGCCTGTTTCTGGCCGGCTGGATCCTGCCCGCCCTGGTGGTCGGCGCCGTCTGGCGCTGGATCTTTGCCGGCGACTTCGGAGTCCTCAACTACGCCCTTCAGAGCCTGGGGCTGATCGACGGGCAGATCTACTGGCTGTCGGACCCCGCCTACGCGCTCTACTCGGTGATCATCGCCAACATCTGGCTCGGCATTCCCTTCAACATGATCCTGCTGTCGGTCGGTCTCGCCGGCATCCCCGGCGACGTCTACGAGGCGGCGGAAATGGACGGTGCCAACGTCTTCCAGCGCTTCCTGACGATCACCCTGCCGATGATGGGACCGACGCTCGGCGCCGTCGTGGCGCTCGGCGTCATCTTCACCCTGCAGCAGTTCGACCTCGTCGCAGCGCTCACCCAGGGCGGGCCGGCCAACTCGTCGAACGTGGCGCAATACTGGTCCTGGCAGATGTCGTTCCAGACCTACGAGATCTCCGGCGGTGCCACCGTGGCGACCATGATGATCGCCCTGGTGATCGTCGTCGCCGTCATCTACGTGCGCTCCGTACAGCGCGAACAGTCGTTCTGAGCGGGGCGAAGATGAAAAGATATGTCCTCCTGGCACTCGCCATCCTGTTCGCCGCCATCTATCTCTTTCCCGTCTACTGGATGTATGCGACCGCGCTGAAGACCTCCGGCTCCATCTTCAAATATCCGCCGGAACTCTGGCCCTCCCAGCCGCTGTTCCAGGTATCGCGCGTGTTTGCCGAGCACGACATCGGCCGTTATCTGTGGAACTCGCTGCTGGTCGCCACCGGCATTACCGCCATCACCATGCTGCTCGGCACGGGAGCTGCCTATGCGCTGGCCAACGCCCGTGGCGCCAAGGCCAACGTAGCGCTGTTCCTGGTCATCGTGCTGCAGGTGCTGCCGCCGTCGCTGATGGTGACGCCGCTGTTCGTCGCCTTCAACCACGTCGGCCTGCTCGATTACCCCCGCACGGCCGTGGTGCTGGCCACCGCCGCCAAGACGCTGGCCTTCTACATCGTCCTCTGCCGCGCCACCTTCACCCAGGTGCCGCGCGAATTGAAGGACGCGGCGCTGGTCGACGGCAACTCCCACCTCGGCGCCTTCTTCCTGATCATCCTGCCGCTTGCCCGCAACGGCATCCTGATCACCTCGGTGCTGGTGTTCCTGCAGTCCTTCGGCGAATACGTCTACTCGCGTTCGTTCATCGCAACGCGCGAACTACAGACCGCCACCGTCAATCTCGCCACCTATCTCAGCGCCAATTCGGCCGACTGGGTGGGCCTGATGAACTACGCCGGCATCTATGTCGCGCCCATCCTGATCGTCTTCATCCTCTTGCAGCGGCAGATCGTCACCGGCCTCACCTCCGGCGCGCTGAAATGAACGTGGATCACCCGTCGATGAACCAAATCGAAATCCAACATCTCAACAAGAACTACGGCTCGCTGCAGGTGTTGCACGACATCAGCCTCGACATCCCCATCGGCGCCTTCGTCGCCCTGGTCGGGCCGTCGGGTTGCGGCAAGTCGACGCTGCTGCGCACCATCGCGGGCCTCGAGACCATCACGTCGGGAACCATCAAGGTGGCGGGCGAAGTGGTCAACGACAAGGCGCCGCGCGAACGCGATCTCGCCATGGTCTTCCAGTCCTACGCGCTCTATCCGCATATGACGGTGGAGCAGAACATGTCCTATTCGCTGCGCCTGCGCCGACGGCCCAAGGCGGAGATCGACCAGCGCGTCGGCGAGGCGGCGAAGATTCTTGGGCTGGAAAAGCTCCTGACGCGGCGGCCAAAACAACTCTCCGGCGGACAGCGCCAGCGCGTCGCCATGGGGCGGGCGATCGTCCGCAATCCCAAGGTCTTCCTGTTCGACGAACCGCTGTCCAATCTCGACGCCGCCCTGCGCGTTCAGATGCGCAGCGAGATCCGCAAGCTGCATAAGAACCTCAGCGCGACATCGGTCTACGTCACCCACGACCAGATCGAAGCGATGACCATGGCCGACCTGATCGTCGTGCTGCACGACGGCCGCATCGAGCAGATCGGCAAGCCGCTCGACCTCTACCGCCATCCGGCCAACCGTTTCGTTGCCGGCTTCATCGGCTCGCCGGCCATGAACTTCGTGCCGGCCGAGGTGACCGCCGATGGCAGGGCGATCGCCATCGGCGCGGGCGTGCTCCTCAAAATCGAGCGGGCTCAAGAAACCGGGCGAAAAGTGCTGGCTGGCCTCAGGCCCGAGCATCTCCGGCTCGATGGCAGCGGCGAGCAGCTCGCCGCGACGGTGGAGACCGTCGAGGGAACGGGCTCGATGACCTTCATCGAGGCGACAGTCGGCGGTGCTCTGCTCAGCATCGCCCATGCCGGCACCTACGAGACCGAGGCCGGCGCACCGCTGACACTCGGCATCGCCGGCGACGACATCTACCTGTTCGACCCGGAAACGGGCCGCGCGCTTTAGGGACGCACACGCCCTTGGACTTGAATGACCGGGGCGGTCCGACCGTCTCGACAAAAAGGAAGCCTACGTTGGAAACTCTGTCGATTGAGCGCGATGCGCTGTGCTGGTCCTACAATGGCGCGTGGCTGAGGATCGAAGCCCATGGCAAGGATGGCTTGCGCCTCAGATCATCGATCTACCCGATGCGCGAAACAGCCGAGGGCGCGCTCCTTGCCTCGCGGGACCATACACCGGTTATTAGCCGACTTAGCAATGGCATGCGGATCGAGAATGGCGCCATCGCCGCAGAGGTGGATTTGCAAGGGCGGGTCAAGTTCCTCAACCGGGCGGGCACCGTGCTGCTCGAAGAAAAGTGGCGCCAGCGCGACACGCTGACCAAGTTCTGGACCATCGGCGACCAAGCGGCCGAGACCATCAGTGCGCTCTGTCTGTCCGGGCGCGAGTTCAAGCCGCTACATGGCGACGCCTCGCGCATCACCGTCCGCTTCGAACCGATCGCCGGCGAGCGGCTGTTCGGCATGGGCCAATACCAGCAGCCCAATCTCGATCTTGCCGGCTGCACGCTGGAACTCGCCCAGCGCAACTCGCAGGCCAGCGTGCCCTTCGTCGTCTCCAGTCATGGCTACGGCTTTCTGTGGAACACGCCGGCCGTCGGCGAAGCCTCCTTTGCCAGGAACGGTACGCGCTGGATCTCGGAAGCCGCGCAAGGCATCGACTACTGGGTGACCGCCGGCGATACGCCCGCCGACATCCTGCGCAACTACGCGAGAGCAACCGGCACCGCTCCAATGATGCCGGACTTCGCGCTGGGCCTCTGGCAGAGCAAGCTGCGTTACCGCACGCAGGAGGAACTCCTGTCGGTGGCGCGCGACTACGCGGCGCGCGGCATCCCCCTGTCGGTGATCGTCGCCGACTTCTTCCACTGGCCGGTGCAGGGCGACTGGCGCTTCGACGAGCGCGAATGGCCGGACCCCGCCGCCATGGTGGCCGAGCTCAAGGCGATGGGTACCGAGCTGATGGTCTCCATCTGGCCGACCGTCGACTCCCGATCGGAGAACTACGCCGAGATGGCCGAAAAGGGCTATCTCGTAAACACAAACCGCGGCATTCCCGTCCAGTTCGACTTTCTCGGCAACAGCCGGTTCATCGACCCGACCAATCCGGCCGCCCGCGAGTTCCTGTGGAGCGTCGCCCGCAAGAACTACTACGACAAGGGCGTCCGGGTGTTCTGGCTGGACGAGGCGGAGCCGGAATATGCCGTCTACGATTTCGAGAACTACCGCTACCACACCGGCAACCTCCTGGAGGTCGGCAACGCCTATCCGGCCCATTACGCCCAAGCCATCTATGAGGGCATGAAAGCGGCGGGTGAGACGGAGATCGTCAGCCTCGTCAGATGCGCTTGGGCCGGCAGCCAGCGCTACGGCGCACTGATCTGGTCGGGCGACATCCAGAGTTCCTTCGCCTCGATGCGCAACCAACTGAGCGCCGGGCTCAACATGGGAATGGCCGGCATTCCCTGGTGGACGACCGACATCGGCGGCTTCCATGGCGGCAACGTCAATGACCCCGCCTTCCATGAACTGATGGTGCGCTGGTTCCAGTGGGCGGTGTTCTCGCCGGTGCTGCGCATGCATGGCTACCGCGAGCCGACCACGCCGCCGGCCGTGCCGTTCCGCGATGGCGTCGCCCAGTGCGACACCGGCGCCGGCAACGAACTCTGGAGTTTCGGCGACGACGTCTACGCCATCCTGCGAGGCTATACCGACCTCCGCGAACGGCTTCGCCCCTATGTTCGCGACCTGATGCGGATGGCGCACGAACAGGGCGACCCGCTGATGCGCACGCTGTTCTACGCCTTCCCCGGGGATGCTCGCTGCTGGGAGATCGACGACCAGTACATGTTCGGTGGCGACATCCTCGTCGCCCCCGTCTTGCAGGCCGGTGAGCGAGAACGCAGCGTCTATTTGCCGGCCGGCACCGACTGGGTGGATGCCTGGACAGGACGCGTCCTCGCCGGGGGGCAAACCATCTCCTGCGCGGCACCTTTGACCGAGTTGCCGCTTTTCCTGCGACAGGGCGCGGCTGTCCTCAGTGTCTTCCCCGCCGGAACGCGCCCGTAACAAGGCACCAGCCGCTTGAGGCCCGGGGGCGAGCCCCCCGGGTCTGATCAACGGCTTTTGGCAGGACGCACCGGCACCGTCATGGCGAGGACGCCGGCAAGGACGCAGACCAGCCCGATCGATGCCGTCCAGGAGAGATGTTCACCCAGGAACAGAACGCCGATCGCCACACCGATCGGCACACGCAGATAGGCCTGTGCCGTCGTGCCAACCGAGCCGAGCGTTTGGATGAGCCGAAAATAGATCACGAACGCCAGCGCGGTGGAAAAGACAGACAAGGCGGCGAGCGCCAACAGAGACGCGGCGCTCGGGGCCAATGTCCAGGGATGATCGACAACAAGACTCGTTGGAATGAGGATCACAGCGCCGGAGATCAGTGATCCGGCCGCTGGCATCATGGGATCGAGCCCCTTGAAGGTCTTGCCGAAGATGGCGGCACCCGCATAGCAGATCGTGGCCGCGACGATGGCAAGTTGCGCCCACAGTTCCTCTCCGAGCCCGCCGAGGGCCTGGACACCGACGATCAGACACGTCCCGATCAGGCCCGTTGCGACACCGAACAGCCGGCGGCCGGTCACGGTTTCATGGCGAGTGATCAGCGCCGTCAGCAGAAACACGAAAATCGGGGCCGTCGAATTCAGGATCGTGGCGAGGCCTGCCTCGGTCGTCTGTTCAGCCCAGGCGATGAGGGTGAACGGCACGACGGAGTTGAGACAGGCTTGAAACAGAAAGCGCTTCCAGGTGCTGAGGTCGCCCGGCAGCTTCAGTCCGCGCCACCCAATGATGGCAACGAGGATGGAGCCGGCAATCAGCGTCCTCGCGGCGATCAGCGTGACCGGAGGAATGGTCGTCACGCCGATCTTGATGAGGGTGTAGGACGCACCCCAAAGCGTCGAGAGCACCAGCAGCAGCGCCAGTTCCGTTGCCATGCCTGTCTTCTCGGCCATCATAATCCTGTTTTTGTTCGGGCTCTCTCCCATCTCTAGCGCTTGCCGAGTGCGAGATGCTTCGATGCGGATCGAACCGTTGACTGGCGGGGCGGCCTCCCCTTGCCTCACCTTACCGGCGGCAAAACCACCCGATCGGCGCGACATCCGCGCCGGTCGACCTCCTGACAGGCACGAAAACCAAGGTCGCGCGTCAGGCAGAGGCGCACTTCGCGCAGACGCCGTCCGTCGCAGGTGACGGCGACGCCCTCCGGCTTGAGCCCGGGATTGGCCGCGATGAAGGCCGCCTCCACATCGGCGGGAGACACGGTCACATAGGTGTCGATCCGCTGAAAGGCGGTGGGTATGCGAACCGTCTCGCGCGCCGCGCGGATCGCCTTGAGATAATCGGCCGGCGCAAGACCGGAACAGGCGCCATGCTTCTGCCACTCGTGGCGGGCGAGGCCGCGCGCCGGCATCAGGTCGGAGACAGAGCGGATGTCGGCCTCGCTTGGAGCGAGGCTTGTCGGGCAATCTTGAGGAAAGCCGCGCTCATATTGCGGCCACAGGCCATGCACCAGGAAGCCGTAGCGGCGGCCGCTCTGGCATTGCGCGTCGCCCCGCGCCCCACCTTCCGCCGCGCAATAGCTCGGCGACCAGGTGAGCGACAGGAGATAGAAATCGAAGCGTCCCGGCACGTCGCCGGCCCGCGCGGCGACCGGCCACATCGCAAGGAGGATCAGCAGCAGGCGAACGAGACGGTCGTTCATTTCAGGATCTTGCAGTCGGCGCCGTAGACCCGATAGGGATCGCGGCCGGACAGGCAGAACTCGACGTTCCAGCCGTAGCCGGCGAAGCCCTCGTCCGCCGACACCACGTAGTAGAGCGTCGTCGGCAGGGCGGCGGTAAGTTCGGCACGGGCGGCGCAATAACGCCGGTCGATGACGCTGAAAACCTCGGTCACCAGACGCCGTTCATCGATCCGATCGACGGCGGCGATGGTGACGCCATCCTTCCAGGTATGCGCCTCGGCCCAGGCCTGGCGGCTCGAAAGCGTCGAGAGCACCGAGGCATTGTCGCAGGTGGGAAGCTCTCCGGCCGCGGCCATCACGGTCGAACAGCAGAGCACAAACGAAGCAGCGGCAAGACGCATGATCGGTCCCCTCATCGGCAGTGGCAGCGGAAGTCGGTGAAGGCAGGATAAACGGACCTACCCGCTTGTCGACCTGACTTTTGGACCCGTTCGAAGCGATCACGCCGCAGCTATCTCGCTCAGACCCTGTTCCGATCGGTATCCGCTCGGGCTCAGCCCCATCCGCTTGCGGAACATCTTGGAGAAATGCAGCGGATTGGCGTAGCCCACCCGGATCGCCACCTGCTTCACCGGTGCGTCGGTCATCTTGAGGATGCGGCAGGCGAGCTGCATCCGGAGATCATCGCGCCAAGCCATGATGGAGCAGCCGTAACGATCCTGGAACAGGTGCGACAGGCGAGACACCGAGAGGCGCGCGTGCCCGGCGATGGCCTCGAGCGTGAGCGCCTTGTCGATGTTCTCGGCGATGTAGGCGCAGACACCGGCAAGGCGCGAATCGTAATCGGCCACCGGCTTTTCGTTGTAGCGGCTGCAGATCAGGATGGCGCGTTCCAGAAGATTGAACGACATCTCCAGGGCGAAGGCGTCGGCGTTGATCGACCAGGCGTCGATCTCGGTGAAGATCCGGTCGAGTTCGCGGCGGAAGTCATCGTCCTGCCCGCGCAACAGCGTCGCCTTGGGCACGCCGCCCCGCCAGGATAGCCAGGGCAGCCAGGTCTGGCGCGGTTGGAAATACACCCAGCGATGCCACCAGGAAGGCGAGTCCTCGTGCCGGCGATAGCGGTGTTCCGCCCCTGGCGGGATCAGCAGCACGTCGCCTTCCCGCAGTTCCACCTCGCCCGGCCGGTCGAGCAGCAGGCCACGGCCACGCACGGTGAGCAGCAGCGCCCAACCGTCCAGACCGTTCGGCCGCTCGATGGCAAAATCCAGGAGCCCGTCGCGTTCGACCGGCGTCAGGCCCGACATCAGCCTTTGGCCAAAAGTATATCCGGGTAACAACGGAGCAACCTCGGGATCCTGCTGCCCTTCTGAAAAGGTGTTCATGAATGCAAGGCGATGGATGAGGCGATCGGCCTTGGCATCCGTCGAACCGGCCATCCCAGCAAGATTTGACATACTCATAGCCAATCCGCCCTCTGTCGTCTGCGACTGGATCAGACTATAGCCAAATCAAAGGCTATGGAAAACCGGCCAATCGGGGCAGACAGAACGAAGTCTGCGATCCGACAAAGGGAGAGTCGGGCAAGCAGATATGTATATGCATGGACGACCAAGGCCTTTCCACCGCGTGGCAAGGGGCGTGTTTTCTTTGCCTTCATGCGACTGTTGTCGGCCGGGGTACTATTTCATGAGATTTTAAATCTTGTTATGCGCCCGCATTTTTACGCTGCGAGGCAAGTCTAGATCGACCTAGCGGAGAGTAGAGTGGAAAAGACGTTCGACAAAAAGCTGGCAATCCTCAAGGCAAACCCGTCCGCCAATTGCTTCATCCTGGCCGATGCCAAGGACCCGGATATGGCGCGTGGCGTCGCCTCGGCCGGACGGACGGCGGACGGCGGGCTCCGATCGATCGACAACCTTCACCAGGATATCCGCAACATCGTCGAGGCGGAACTGGTCGACATCATGCTGATGTCGGCGAGTACCTCCGCCAAGCTGACCATCGAAGAGCGGATCTTTGACGGATCGCCGGTTCTTCCGGCCGTTCGCGCCAACGACACCACCGATCTGCACGTCGTGCGGGGCGGCCGATACGTGACGGCGCCGTCGGCGCCCTTCAGCACGGCGACCATCGACCACATCCAGGCCGGCAAACTGAACCCCTCGCCCAAGGAGCGCACGCGCGGCGCCAACCTCGGCCTTTATTCGGTGACCTTCAACAACATCCCCGACGCCGATCTCTTGACGCTCGAACGCTACAACGCCTTCCGCATCGAGGCCGAGGAGAAGGGTTTCGACCACTTCCTCGAGGTTTTCCTGCCCAACGTGCCGCCCGAGGTGCATGGCCTCGCGCCGGAGGCCATCCCCGGCTTCGTTAACGACCACATCGTCCGCCTGTTGGCCGGCGTACCGGAATCGGCACGACCACTGTTCCTGAAGCTGCCCTACATGGGCGGCCGGGCCGTCGCCGAACTCTGCCATTACGACCCCAGCATCATCGTCGGCGTGCTCGGCGGATCGGCCGGTACCACCCATGACGCGTTCTTCCTGATCGAGGATGCCAAGAAGCACGGCGCCCGCGTTGCCCTGTTCGGCCGCAAGATCGTTGCCGCCGAGGATCAGCTCACCTTCATCGAGCACCTGAAGCGCGTCGGCGACGGCGACCTCAAGGCCGAGGACGCCGTGAAATCCTACCACGCGGCCATCGGCAAGATCGGCCTCAAGCCCCACCGCTCGCTGGCCGACGACCTCGTGCTCACCACCACCGCCAGCGCTTACGGCAGCTGACCACAACAGACGGCCGCCCGATGCAGGCGGCCGCGCAACCAAACCATGGGAGAGAGACAATGACCCAAGCTGGCGGTCCGCCCCGGACCACGTTCGCGCTCTATTTCGGCAATCGCGGCTTCTTCCCGGCAAGTCTGATCGCCGGTGCCCGCGATGAGGTCGCAAGAGCCGTCGGGGATGCAGGCTATGGCTACCTCATCCCGCCGGTCGAGCTGACCCGCTACGGCGCCGTCGAGACGCGCGAGGAAGGGCGAGCCTATGCCGAATGGCTGGCGGCCAATCGCGGCCGTTATGACGGCGTCATCCTGTCGATGCCTAATTTCTCTGACGAGAACGGCGCCATCGCCGCGTTGCAGGACTGCGCCGTACCGATCCTGTTGCAAGCCTATCCCGACGAGATCGGCAAGATGGACTTCGAGCACCGCCGCGACTCCTACTGCGGCAAGTTCTCGATCGCCGACGTCTTCCACCAGTATGGCCTGCCCTTCACCATGCTGGAACCGCATGTCGTGCATCCGCTGACGGCGGCCTTCCGACGCAACCTCGACGACTTCGCCGCCATCTGCCGGGTGGTCAAGGGCATGCGGCGGTTCTCCATCGGCTGCATCGGCGCCCGCACCACGGCCTTCAAGACCGTGCGCTTCGACGAAATCGCCTTGCAGAAGGCCGGCATCACCGTCGAGACCTTCGACCTTTCCGACCTGTTCCGGCGCGTCGCCGGCATGGCCGACAGCGACAATCGCGTCACCCAAAAGCGCGACAGGCTGGCCAGCTACACCAACTGCTGCAAGGTGCCGACTGACAAGATGCTGACGCTGGCCAAGGTCGGCGTCGCCTTCGACGATTATATCGACGAGTATCACCTGGACACCGTCGCCATCCGCTGCTGGACCGAGATGCAGGCCGAACTCGGCATTGCGCCTTGCGTGCTGCTCAGCGAACTCAATGACCGGGGCGTGGTGTCGAGCTGCGAGATCGACATCTGCAGCGCCGTCACCATGCGGGCCCTGAATCTCGCCAGCGGCAAGCCGGCCGCCTGTCTCGACTGGAACAACAACTATGGCGACGATCCCGACAAGGTGATCCTGTTCCACTGCGGCCCGGTCGCCCAGTCGCTGATGACCGAGAAGGGCGAGGTCACCGATCACAAGATGTTCGCCAAGAGCCAGCCGGGCTGCGGCTGGGGCAGCAACGAAGGTCGGATTGCCGCCTTCCCGACAACGCTGTCCAACTGCAAGACCGAGGACGGCAAGCTGACCATTTACCTCACCGAGGGCGAGTTCACCGCCGACCCGATCGAGAAGGAGTTCTTCGGCTGCGCCGGTGTCTGTGCCATTCCTGGACTGCAGAAGAAGCTGATCCGTCTGGGCCAGGGCGGCTTCCGCCACCACACCACAATCGGCGTCGGTCATATGAAGACGGCCATCAACGAGGCCTTCGTCCGCTACCTCGGCTATGACGTCGTCGAGATAGACTGACCAACCGACGCACCTTCGGCGCCGGCCTTCGCAACGTCGGCGCTAGTTCCGTTCTCCATCAAGGCGGGGATGATCGTGGCGTTACTCGGCATCGATATCGGCTCGACGGCCCTCAAGGCGACGCTCTATGCGCTTGACGGCGAAAAACTCGCTGGTGCCTCGCTCGAATATGGCAGGACCAAATCAGGCGAAGGCTTCCCCCCCGACAGCCTGTGGCGGGCGCTGGGCGACGTTATCCATCGTCTGCGCGATGTCGCGCCGAGGGCCGAGATCCGGGCGGCGGCCATCTCCAGCCACGGCGAAAGCTTCGTACCGGTCGATCGCGACGGGCGGGCCATCGGCCCCTTCATCCTCAATACGGCACCAATAGCCGTCGATGAGGCCGCCGCCTTCGCCGCGCACTTCGGCAAGGCGGAGATTTTCCAGCGGACCGGACTTCCCATCCACTCGATGTACACGTTGCCGAAGATCGCCTGGCTCAGGGCCAACCGTCCTGAGGTGTTCGCCGCCGCCGATCGCTTCCTCTGCGTCGAGGACTATATCCTGAACCGGCTCGGCGTCGGCGCGTGGATCAGCACCTCGCTCGCCTCGCGCACCATGGCCCTCGATGTCGAAAGCTGCGCCTGGATCGAGGAGTATCTCGCCTTCGCCGGCATCGCGCCGACGCAACTGGCAACGCCTGTCGGTTCCGGCACGCCGGTCGGTCGCGCCGCGCCAGCCGCCGCTGATGAGCTCGGCCTGCCGTATGATGTACAGTGGGTGACCGGGGGGCATGACCAGGGATGCTGCTCGCTGGGCGCCGGCGGCGTGGCCGAGGGCATCGCCGTCGACGGCACCGGCACCTTCGAATGCGTCTCCATTCCGGTTCGTGAAGCCGTGCTGACGGCTGCGGCACTCGGCTGCAATTTCCCAACCGAGCGCCACACCGTGGCGCCGCTGAAACTCACCCTCTCCTACATTGCTGGCGGCGTGGCGCTGAAATGGTTCCGCGACGTGGCGAGCCGCCATTTGCTGGAGCTGGCGACGCTCAAGGGTGTCGACCCCTATGAGCTGATCCTCGCCGACCTGCCGGAAGAGCCGACCGATCTCCTGATGTTTCCCCATCTCGTCGGCACCGGCACGCCCTGGCTCGATGCCCGGGCACGCGGCGCGGTGGTCGGCATCGACGCCAACACCACCTACGAAGATTTCGCCAAGTCGGCCATCGAGGGCATCACGCTGGAGATGGGCTGGAACCTAGAACTGCAAGCCTCGATCGGCATCGACATCGGCCGCATCCACGCCGTCGGCGGCGGCGCCCGGTCCGAGCGCTGGCTGCAAATGAAGGCCGATATCTTCAACCGCGAGGTGGTCGCCGTAACAGGCGAGGCGAGCTGTGCCGGAGCCGCCATGGGCGCGGGCGTCGGCATCGGCGTCTTCGGCTCCTATGCCGAAGCGGCGGCTGCTTTCGTCCGCGAGGGCAAGGCCTTCACGCCGCGAGCGCAGCAGGTGGCAGCTTACCGGGAGAAGGCCGCGCGTTATCGCGACGTCGCCGGTCGTCTCTACGGCTTCGTCGCGCCGACTTCCTGACGGGCCAGCAGAACGCGCCCGTCCCACTCCGCGTTCGTTGGCGCGCCGGCCCGCACCATCAGAGTGCCACCGTCAAAGGATCGTGCCAGCGTCTGCCTCGGCGCGTTGAAGTCCGATCCGGTCGAGACCACGGTGATCAGGGAGAGGGGGTGATGGATGCGCTCCTCCATGACCGACCCTGTCCAAAGCGGCTTCGGTTCTACGCCCGCCAGCTCCATGTCCGTTGCCCAGAGACGAAGAACTAGGCGGGAAGCAGAGGAAGCAGGCGCAACCGAAGACTGGATGAGGGTGAGATCGGGAAGGCGGCCGCTGGCAAAGAGAGGGACCACCGGGATGAACGCGGCGTCTGTGGTCGGGCTCAGCCACGCCACCGTGGTCGTCACAGACCAACCCACGGGTTGCCTCCATCCATCTTTTTGCAGAACCTCCTGCAAATTCTGAAGGCTACCGGCCCATTGGAACGTCAGCGGCTCCTCCACCTCACCGGTAAGATCGAACCGCCACGCCGGAAGCGTCTGCCAACCTGTCGTCTGCCAATCGGCAACGGTTACGGTCTGCGTCGTATGTCGAACGGCATAGCGTTGGACATCGCCCGCATGGTTTTGAAAAATGTTGGCGCTCCCCGCCAGAAGCAGCGCGGCGCACGCGGCGACCAGCAAGGCGGGCGAGCCTATGCGTTCAGCCGGCCTGCGTAGATAGAGCAGGCTGAGCAGTATCAACCACGCGGAGCCGAATGCCGCCCCGCCAACCACGTCGGAAAACCAATGCGCGCCGAGATAGAGGCGCGAAACGGCGATGAGGAAGATCAGGCTCAGCGCACCGAGAGCAACCGAAAGCCTTGGTGCCGGCCGAAGCTCACGGGCAACGAGGACCGCGAGGAACCCATAGAGCACCATATTTGTCGTGCTATGGCCGCTCGGAAAGGAAAACGCGCTCCAGCCCGAATAAAGCAGTTCGTCAGGCCTTGCCCTGTGAAGAGTGACCTTGATCGCCGTGTTGAGGGCCGACGCTCCGGCGACGGCGATCAGCCAGAAAGCGGCCGTGTGCCACGCACGCTTCCAGGCGAGCCATAGGAACACGACGGCCGTGACAGCCACCACGACTTTTGGGTCGCCAAGCTCGGTGATGCCGATCATGACAGCATCGCCGGCTGGCGAACGAATTTCCTGCAGGGCATTGTAGATGGCGCCATCGGCGAGAACCAGCGGTTCGCCATTGACGACGTCCTCAAGGATGCCGAGGAACACCCAGGCCGCGCCGACGAGGAGGGCCAGCATCACGGCGAGAACCCGCGCTTCGGAACGCTCCGGATCGAGCAGACCGACGATGCTGCGGCTGAGCCAGCTGTCGCGGACCTCAGCCCAGCACCGCAACTTTGTGATGCCGGCATCTACCAGCGGAACGGCGCGCTTCAATGTCCAGCGCACCAGACTCCACACCGCCCAGCCCGCGGCGAGAAGAACCACCAGAAGGATAGCCACCGGCTTTGCCGCCGCGCCGAGAACGCGGAACGTGGCCCCGAACAGAACGCCCGACAAGATATGCGAGCCCGCCCAGACCAGCGCCGACGCGATGTTGACGGCATAGAACCGCCGCACCGGCATCGCGAGCATACCAGCGAGAATGGGGATGAAGGCACGAACACCCGGCGCGAAACGGGCGATGAAAACGCTCTTGTCCCCGTGCCGTTCGAAGAAAGCCTCGCTGCGCTTGATGAGGTCCGGATACTTGCTGAGCGGCCAACGCCGAAGGATCTCGCCACGGTAACGGTGACCGAGCCAGAAGGAGACGCCATCTCCGACGATCGCACCCGCCGTCGCCGCCACGAGCAGAGGCCACAGCCTCAGAACACCGCTCGGAATGAGGGCGCTCAACGCAAGGATCACCGCCGTTCCCGGCACGACGACGCCGACCATTGGGATCGACTCGGAAAAGGCAAGCAGGAACACCGCGAGATAGGCAATGAGCGAGTGCGCGCTGAGCCAGTCGGTTGCCGATGATATCAGGGATGCCAAGGCTACTATCCTACAGGATGCGGGTCATCAGCCGGTCGGCTCTGGTGCCTTCTCGATACACCCCGCGAACGATGAGCGCGGCAACAGTCCCTGTCAGCACGCCATCGAGAGCGTCGCTGGCATAGTGGGGCCGGCATGAGCAGGCGGGGAAATCACCGCCGGCCGTGCCGTGAGGCGCCCCGCCCCGTCACACCATCACGGCTTCAACCGGTCGGCGCAGTGAAAACGGCATTTGCGGCCCATGGCCGAAGCGCATGACGATGTCGGGGCGCAGACCGGGTTCGCCGACCAGAGAAGCGAGTTCGGGGCGCAGGCTCGCGACCTCGACGGGTTGATTGATGAACGCATGCTTGAGCCCGAGCATGGTCGCGGTAAGGGCAAAACGCTGGCAGGCGCGACCAACCCTGATCCAAGTCTGGATATCGGCCCGCTCGCCCAGAAAGATCGCGATCCCAGAAGAGGAATCGATCTGCTTGGCATATTTGTCGTTCTCGGCGGCGGCCGTGACGAACGCATCGAAGGCTAGCCGGCCCACGAAATCCGGCAGGGCGGGGTTACCACTTGCCGGCGCATAGAGACCATCCCCCGTTGCCATGGCACTCCGCGGATTGAAACGAAGCCACTTTTTGAGTTCAGCTCGAAAGGCCGGATCTTGCATCTGCGCATCGTTGCCGGCGACCACCAGGTCGCGGACCTGATTGATACGGGCTCGTTCCTCGATGATGATGAGCCGCACGCCATCGGTCTCGGCGGCCAGGCGCAGGGTTTCCAGGTCGGAGGCCGCCACGGGCTGTCCGTCATAGAGGGCACGGGTGGTCTGGCGCGCGCCGATCGCCGCCAGCAGTGGATCGGGCTGCGGCGTGCCGAGCCCGTAACTGTAGCGCAGGCTGCCGTCCGGGCTGCTTTCCATCACGCCGTGCACGCCGATTGCCGCCCCGGCAACGACCAGATTCTCGGCCGCGCAGCCGAGGCTGACGAACAGATGATGATTGTCTGGATCAACGACCGGCGTGGCGCGAGACGGATCGGGCCGGATATTGATCGCTGTCTCGGCGACCTGAAACTGCCATGGCTGCGTATTGTGACTGTTGGCGGCGAGCGTCGCCAGGCGGATGAGTTCCGGGACAGCGAACGCGGTGGGAATTGCCCGCGACACAGTGGCATAGCGGCCGTAGGCTCCAGACGAACCGATCGCCGTGTGCAGCCCCGCTCCGCCGGCACCGGCCAGCGCGGCAAGTCCACCAAGCCCCATCAGCAAGGACCGTCTATGCATCTTCCGACCTCCGGAGAGCTGAAACATACGGCGGCTGGATGACACAGGCTGACCTGGGATCAAACGCGTCGACCACGCCGAACATCTCCGGACTATCACGGATTTATGGCCGTCGATCGGCGCGGCCGGCGGAAACGCGAAAATCTGCCACTTTCTCGGCATTCATAGGCACGCCGGCCGGCCAACTCGGAGATGGCGGGAAGCCGGACCGTGTTCGGAGGAGACTTTTATGTCCAACGGCGACAGCATCGAACCAAACGGAGCCAATAATTTGAAAGTTTTCTTCCGGTTTCACCTTCCACACGCGCATCTGCATTCGGTGTTCGGCGACGACTGGTTCGCGTTGAAAGCGGAAAAATTCGCGCGCTTCTTCGGGACGCCTTCCTTCCTCATCGGGCAAACGGTGATTGTGGCCGGCTGGATTGTTGCCAATGTCGCCGGATGGACCCATTTCGACATTTACCCTTTCATCCTCTTGAACCTCGCCTTCAGCTTGCAAGCCGCCTATGCGGCGCCCCTCATCCTGTTGGCCCAGACCCGCCAAGCCGACCGCGACAAGGCCCATGCCGAGGCCGACGCTCAGCATCGCGAGGATATCGCGCACACCAGCGAACAACGCCAAGCAATAGCGGCGCAGCAGACGGCCATGCTCCTCGACCTTGTTCAGCAGAACACCGCGCTGACGGAGACCATCAAGACGCTGACAGAGCGCGTCGAAACACTGACCATCGAAGTCCACCGGCACGTCACCGGCGCGGCGCAAAGCCAGACCTCATGATCATCCCCCCCACCGCCTCTAACCCGAGATGGGTATCGACGGGGCTGAGGTCGGAGCCGAACGGTTAGGCGAACGGGTTGAACACCAGCTCCCAAAGATGGCCGTCGGGGTCGGCAACGAACCCGGAGTAGCCACCCCAGAACACGGTCCTGGCCGGTCGCCGCGGCACAGCGCCGGCTGAGAGGGCATGTGCCATCGCCGCGTCAACGGCCGCCTCGGACGGGTAGTCGTGGGCAAATGTGATGCCGTCGAAGCCGAGACCATCGTTCTCGACCTCGGCATCCCTAGCCAGCAGCGCCCTTGGAAAGAGCGAAAGCGTTACGCTATCGAGCTTGTAGATGACGAACTCGTCGTTCGAGGCTGGGTCGGCTAGGAAGCCCAACGCGTCGTAGAAAGCACGAGAGCGGCGGAGGTCGGCGACACCGAGCGTGATGCTCGACACGGTGCGAAAGTGTTTCTGGCTCACGTTCATCGAATGGTCTCCACCGACTTCGAGATCGGAGTCCCGGCGTCATATCGGGCTCGCAAAGAGCCCGATATGGTTATCCCTTATGAATCCAACCTCGGTCGGCGCGCGACATCAGGCGGCGCGGATCGAGCCGAGGAAGGTGTTCAGCTCGTGCCGCAGGCGTTCGGCGTTGCGGCTGAGCTCGGAGGCCGAGGCCAGGACCTGCGTGGCGGCGCTGCTCGATTCACTGGCGGCCATGGTGACGGAGGTGATGGATTGCGACACCGTTCCCGTGCCGATCGACGCTTCCTGGACGTTGCGGGCGATCTCGACGGTGGCGGCGTTCTGCCCATCCACCGCGCCGGTGATCGACTTGGCGATGTCGTTCATCGTCTCGATGGTGGAGCCGATGCCGTTGATGGCCTCGGCCGCCTCGGAGGTCGCAGTCTGGATGGCGCCGATCTGCGCACCGATTTCGGCCGTTGCCTTGGCGGTCTGGTCGGCGAGTTGCTTGACCTCGGCGGCCACCACGGCAAAGCCCTTGCCGGCCTCACCGGCCCGCGCCGCCTCGATGGTGGCGTTGAGCGCCAGAAGGTTGGTCTGGCCGGCGATCGAGTTGATCAATTCGACGACGGCACCGATCTTCTCGGCGGCGGCGGCCAGGCCCTTGACCTTGTCGTTGGTGGTGTTGGCCTCGATCACCGCCCTTGAGGCGATCTCCGACGACTTCTCCACCTGACGGGCAATCTCCGACACTGACGACGACAGTTCCTCGGTCGCCGACGCCACTGAAGCGACGTTGGCCGAAGCCTGTTCGGCGGCGGCGGCCACCGAAGCCGACTGGTTCTGGGTCGAATCCGCCAGCGACGTCAGCGATTTCGCCGACATCTGCAACTCCGTGGACGCCGATGCCACCATCGTCACGATGTCGCCGACAGCCTCGTCGAACCGGATTGCCAGATTGTTCATGTCTTCGGCACGATGTTCGCGGTCGAGGCGCTCCTGGTCCGCCCTTTCGGCACGCAATCTCTCGGTTTCCTGCATGTTGTCGCGGAAGACGGCCATGGTCTTGCCGAGCGCGCCGATCTCGTCATTGCGCTCCACATAAGGAGCCTCGATCGAGAATTGGCCGTTGGCCAGCGCCATCATACGATCGCCGATGACGCTGAGCGGGTGAATGACGCGACGCTGAACGACCATGGTGACCGCGACGGCCAGTAGCAGCGCACTGCCGAACAGGCCGAGGTTTATCCACAATGAGAGTGTTGCCTGGGTATACGTCTCGTTGGACTTGGTCTCGGCGATGGCCAGCGCGGCGTTGGCAACGTTGAGCAATGTGGTCAAGCGCGGCGCGTTGTAGTTGCTCCAGCCGAGGGTGTCGGTGTCGGCCTTCTGGCCGCTAAGCACCGTCTTGAGCAAGGTGGTCTGACGATCGATCGAGCCCGAGCTGAAGTACTCCCGATCCGCCGTGGCCATCGCCTCAGCGAATGCGGGCGGCAGATCCACACCCGACGACATATCTTTGATGGACTTCCACGCCACCTGAGCTGTCGCCATATTGGCGGTGTAGGATTCCAACGCGTTCGCTGGCACGCCGATCGCCCCCAAGGCGTTGGCGGCCAAGCCCGAAGCATCGCCGGCGGCGTTACGCATGACCCAAGCAAGCGCCTTGATGTCGAGCAAACGGTCGATCAGGCCATCGGCCAGACGCACGTCTTCGGCGATTTTGGAGGAGACTGAGGATAGTTGGTCGATCATCGCCGTGGCGACCTTGGTATAGTCGTCAGCGAGCGAGGCCTGGCGGCTGGCCTTGTCCTGCTTGAAGGCCTCGTCGGTCTTGGCCTGAAGCGCCTTGAGAGCGTCGAACTTTTCACGCAAGCCCTTGGCGAGCTGGGCGCCGTCGGGCAGATCAGCGCTTTCTAGGGTGGCGATCGCCGCCTCGATTGCCGGCATCTCGATGCCGCGCGCATCCGCGACCTGCTTGACGAACCCGTCCAGTCCCTGATCGGCCTTGATGGCCCTACCGGTGTTGCTTCGGTCGATGCGCAGGTTCGGCAAGGCCTGGAACATCTGCGTCGTGGCCTGGGCAACCGTTTCGATGCGGGCAGCCGTGCCGGCGCTCTGCCAGGACGTCCAGGCACCTACCGCCAGTTGAACCAGAATACCGGCAACGAGAACGGCAATGGTTACTCTCAAAGTCAGGCTTACGGTGAGGCGGTTCATTTCAGACCCTCGATAAAGACACCCAAATATATCAATGATTTGTAGCGGAAATATTAATTCCGCGACGGCAAGGGACGCTTATGAAAATTTGGGGACTGCGAATTTTAAAAATTGGGGGAATATATACGCGGTTCAAAATTAAAAATTCAGCCCAAAACTGGTTGAGCTTAGGGAGCAATCCGACGACAAACTGATGAGGAGACATTTAGTCTTGGGAAACTTTCCCAAGAGCCAGCCAAAACCCGGCAAACGAAATTGATGTCAGCACCAACACTCTTTTCCTTCACGACCTGGACTGGGCGGTGCTGTCCGGTTGCTCGAAGACATCGGGCTCTCGTCCCGAGATGAAGTCCGTTTCAGCCACGCTGAACAGGCTGTGCAGCACCTCGTCCACATCCTTGGCGTAAAACGGCTTTTTGAGAAAGAACTCCACGCCGATGTGGGAAGCGGCGCGGCGGATCGGCTCGTCGGCCTTGCCCGACATCAGCACGACATGGGCGTCGCCCGAGGCGTAGAGGATCTCTCCCGCCGCTTCGAGGCCGTCGATCCCCGGCATTTCGACATCGATGAAGGCGAGGTCGAACCCGCCACTGCGAAACTGGCGGATCGCGTCGGCGCCGTTGGCAGCCTCTTCCACCTGCAATCTGAACCGGCTGTGTTCGATGATGCGTTTGACCACCGAACGAACAGTGGCGCTGTCATCGACGATCAGCACCCGGCGCGACTGAACCATCTTGACGATGCGCAGCAGCATCATCGCGACTTTCGCCTTGTCGAACGGCTTGGGCAGCAGCGCATAGGCGCCACGTGCCTTCAGGGCCTCAAGAGTCACCGGTCGCATATCGG
Organism: Pleomorphomonas sp. PLEO; assembly: GCF_041320595.1. NCBI lineage: Bacteria > Pseudomonadati > Pseudomonadota > Alphaproteobacteria > Hyphomicrobiales > Pleomorphomonadaceae > Pleomorphomonas > Pleomorphomonas sp. PLEO. Next base: position 1,401,846 of record NZ_CP166625.1, on the reverse strand, counting down.
TGGAAATCGACACGACGATCGGCGCGCGACGGCCACCGAGCACGGCATCGAACCTTTTCAACAGCTCGATGCCATTGATATTGGGCATGTTGAGGTCGAGGAAGAGAACATCAGGGATGCTGCGCAACAAAAACCGGCCCGCCTCAAGAACGCTTTCGCATTCGAAGACGTGGCAATCCGGCGCGATCTCACGGATCTCGTTCCGCAACTGAATCCGAACGACCGCGGAATCATCGACAATGAGCGCCCTGAGGTTCAGCATCTTGTTTTCTCAGTCCTCGCGAACACCCTCTTCGCCAATCCAGATCGTCTCACATCAGGCCGCCGAAGCAACGGACCAACCGCGGCCCGAGCTTTCCTCAGCCACCTTGCCAAACAAGCGCACCAGATCCGGATCGAGCTTCGTTCCGGCCATCGACAGCAGAATCGAATATGCTTCGTCAAACGGCTTGGGCGGCTTGTAAGCACGCTTTTCCGTCAAGGCGGCGAAGATGTCGCAGATGGTGATGATGCGCGTTATGTCGTCGATTTGCCCGGCGGCAATGCCATTTGGGTAGCCCGAACCATCGAGATACTCATGATGATCGCGCGCCACGCGGGCAATCTCGCCGCTCGTATGCGCGTCGCGGGAGAGTATGTCATAGCTGTAAATGACATGCCGCTTCATGATCTCCCATTCCGCGGCATCCAGCGGGCCGGTCTTATCGAGAATCTCCAGCGGAATCATAGCCTTGCCCACGTCGTGGAAGAAGGCTGCGTCAAATAACCGCCCGGTTTGCGCTTCACCGGCGCCGAGCACCCGGGCAAAGGCAAGGGTATATCCCGAGACGAGTGAGCAATGCTGAGCGGTGCCGTCGTGATAGTTCTGGATCAGCTCGATCCAGACCGACATCGGCGACTTGCCGATCAGCTCGCTCATCACACGCTGCTGACGCTTGGACTCCTCGAGCTTGGGCGCGGCCGGGTCGGCTCTGAGCCGATTGAACAAATCGACGACCTCGTGGGCGATCTTGTCCGACATGCTGGCACGCATCGCCGCGGTCTTCGACGCATCATAGACGACATGTGGGTCAACTTCGGCGATCAGGCCGGCAAGGCTTCGCACCGTCTCATCGGTGGTGACGTTGATGAAGAGAAAGCCCGCTTGCTCGAAGGCGGTGTAATATTGAGGGTTCACATTGCTGAGGAACAGGATGGTCCGTTCCCGGCGAGCGCCGAGAAGCCTGGATAGATTGGCAGGCGTATGAAAGTCCGGCCGGAACTGGCCCGTTACGACCAGAATGTCGCTTTTTGCGACCGTCGCGATATCGTGGGGAAGAAGCGACTTCCTGTCAGCGGCAAAGCCCTGCGAAAGCAGGCCTCGCAGACACGTATCAGCCTCCTCGCGAGGCTCGCCGAGGAGGCGGATTTTAACCCGAGATCGCCCCATATGACCGTTTCCCGTGCACCAACCCCATCGCTCAGTCGCGGCCCATCTCGCAACATCACCGTGAACGCCGGCTTTTCGTGCGCCCGGGGACCCCAAAAGAAGCTTTCACAACAACCGAGACATTTTGCTGACGCCCTACGCTGACGTCTAAGCGCGCCGAACGCTGGTTCCCCAAGCCGGGACCGCCACCATTCGATCGACCCGGCAGCTTGACGGACCGCCTGAAAGCTCTGCCCCTCCAGTTCACGAAGGCGGCAGGATCGACGAGTAAGGTCTTCAAGCGAAAGAAATCTCGCCTCTACGTGCCCAGCCCAACTCTTTTCATCGACACGTTCTAAACTATGCACATTGATAAATTATTACCGGACCTATGATTTACGCCACCCCTTGGTTGGCGATTACTGGCGCGGTCCCGGTAAATGCAGGATCACGGGAGCCACTCTATCTATTTGTTTTAACGAAACTTCTGAAGCAAGCTCGCGGCGAGCTTTACTAAAATTGCTCTCGCCCCCGCGCAAGCCGCGCGCCAACGCGCAAGCAAAGAGCGAAGACTACAACCAAGAGCCATGCCATCAACCCTCTAGCGGTCAGACATCCTCGGCGAGCCTCAGAACACGGGCGCCGGCTTCCTCGTCCTCGCCGAGCAGGCGGGTCAGTTCCGGCAGTATCGCTTCGGTCTCGTCGGCCAGCGTGAACGGCGGGTTGGCAATGAGAACGCCGGCCCCGGCAAGCGGCCCGTCGCCGCCCGGCTCGCGCACCCACTGCTCGATGGCGATAAGGCGCGGATAGCCTGCCTCGCTCGCACCTTTCAGAAAGGTGTCGACGGCGGCGATATCCTTGATCGGATACCAGATCATCAGGCAACCGGTGGCGAAGCGCTTACGGGCGTCATGGACGGCGCGCAACATGCGGTCGAACTCGCCGGCCTCCTCGAAGGGCGGGTCGACGATCACCAGGCCGCGCCTCTCGTGCGGCGGCAACTGGGCGCGCACGGTGACGTACCCGTCTTCCGAACCGACGCGCACCCGACGGTCGCCGGCGTAGAGCGCTGATAGGGACGCGAAGTCCTGCGGATGCAACTCGTTGAAATGGTAGCGATCCTGGAGGCGCCCTAGTGCCGTGGCGATGGCCGGCGAACCGGGATAGAGCAAAAAATCGTCGCCGCCGTTGACGGCCCGGAGCGCCGTCAGCCAGGGGGCGAGCCAATCGGTCAGCGCAGGCGACAGGCGCGCCGCCTGGATACGGCCGACACCGCCCTGCCATTCGCCCGTTTTCAGCGCCTCTTCGGCGGCGAGATCGTAGAGACCTATGCCGGCGTGGCTATCGATGACGCGATAGCCGGCGTCCTTGCGGCTGAGATAGTCGAGGATGCGCGCCAGCACGGCGTGCTTCAGCACGTCGGCAAAGTTTCCGGCATGAAAGGCGTGACGATAATTCATGGGCGAGAGCTAGATCATCCGCCTATTCGACGGCAAGGAAATTCGCCTTTGCCGCCCAAAAGGCCGCACTACCGCCGCATCTGCAACCCAAGTTCCATATCAAGCGTTGAGTCGCAGATGAACGGCCTATGAACGGCAAGTTCAGCCCCCGCTCAAGGAAACGATGCGATAAACATGACCATAGAAAGCCCGGTCGGTGGAACCGGCGAAGGAGTGAACCCTCAATGTTGAAATCCCTGCTGTCGATCGCCGCGCTCTCCGCCGCTGCGACCGTGGCTGCTCCGGCAGCGGCTTCCGCCGCGCCCGCCCAAGTCACCGCCAACGTCAACCTAAGGACCGGTCCCGGCACGCAATACTATCCGATCATGCTGCTGCCGGCCGGCGCCCCCGTCGAGCTATACGGCTGTCTGCAGGGCTATACTTGGTGCGACGTATCCTACGGCCGCGAACGCGGCTGGGTCTCGTCACGCTATCTGTCCACCTTCTACAGCGGCCCGGCCTACCGGCCACGGCCCTATGCTCCGGTGCCGTTCCTGAGCTTCAATTTCGGCTACTGGGACAACCACTATGCTCACCGGCCTTGGTATCAAAACCGTCCTCGGCCCGGCCGGCCGGAGCCAGGTTGGGATCGCGGTCCAGCTGGTCCTGGTCCTGACGGCCCAGGCCGCCCGGGTCCCGGTTGGGATCGTGGTCCGGCAGGTCCCGGTCCAGACGGCCCAGGCCGCCCAGGTCCCGGTTGGGATCGTGGTCCCGCGGGCCCCGGTCCAGACGGCCCAGGCCGCCCGGGTCCCGGTTGGGATCGTGGTCCCGCGGGTCCCGGTCCAGACGGCCCAGGCCGCCCGGGTCCCGGCTGGGATCGCAATCGGCGCCCCGATGGCCCGCCGCCAATCGACCCACGGACGGGTCGGCCGTTCTGCCCGCCCGACGCGCCGGGTTGCCCGAACTGATCTAGAGTGGCGCGATTGCGATATTGGCGTCCCTAATTAAGACGGGATTCGAATGTCAAATTCGCTCCACCGAGGGGACTGCATGACGGAGAATAAATCGCGATGAGTATGCGACGTCTGGCTGCGCCACTTTGCCTGGTCGGCCTGATCTCCTCCACGACCGGCGCGCTGGCCGCGCCGGCCGAAGTCCTTGCCGCCGTCAACCTGCGCACCGGCCCTGGTGCGCAGTATTATCCCATCGTCGTGCTGCCGCCCGGCACGCCGGTGAATATCTATGGTTGTCTCGACGACGACAGCTGGTGCGACGTCGGCTATGGCAATACGCGCGGCTGGTTGGCCTCGCGTTATCTCGGCACCGTCCGCAACTGGTCGGCCGAGCAACAGATCATGCGGCCGCCGGTTTTCTCACCGCCGCCGATCTACCGTGAGCCCCCCGTCTACGCCAATCCGCCGCCCGTCTATCGCCAGCCGCCGGTCTACGGCGACCAGGAATGGCCGCAGCAGGAAGAAGCCTATCCCGGCAACGTCTACATCGAGCCGCCGCCGGCCTACGTCTACCGGCAGCCCCCTGTTACGGCGGGGCCGCCGATGCCGGATCTCCCTCAGCCCAATGTCGAGGTTTATCGACCGAAACCACAGCCGCAAGCGGCGCGGCCAACCGTCGTACCGCCGCCAGTGGTCGCCAGCACACCGCCGATAACGGCGCGACCTGCCCCAACCACCGCGCCGTCGGTCTCGGTGACGCAGCCGAGCACGACAGCCCCATCCCCGACGCAGCCCGCCACATCGCAACCCGCCACGTCGCAGCCCGCCACGCCCCCCAGCCAGTCGGTCGCCACGTCCAGCCAGCCGGCGGTAACGGCGACACCACCGGCAACCGTGGCAAAGCCCAAATACGGCGGCGCCGTCGGAAAGCCGGGTGCACCCTGCAAGTGGGTGAACGGCGTCTGCCGCAACGATTGACGACAGGGGAGTGCCCCTGTCGCCCTGCTGCCACGCCCTGACATCGGTCGATGTGATAAACTGTTCGTTCCAGAGATCGACGAGAGCGCCATGGCACCCCGCAAGCCCGCTTCTAGCCCCGAGACCGATCCGGCACCGGGATTTTCCGAGATGCCGCAGGCGCCGTTCGAAGCGGTGCCGATCGAGGGTTCCTTTTCGGACTGGCTAAAGGACGTTTCCGAGGAGGCGGCCAAGCCGACCCCCTCGCCAGAGTCGCGGATCGTCGAGGAAACCGTCGTCAAGCCCGGCAAGCGCCGCGCCAAGGCCGAGCCGACCACCCGTAAGTCGTCGCGCGGCGGCTCGCTGGGTGGCTCCACCGATCCGAAGACGCGTGCCGCCGGCGGCCTCAACCCGGTGTCCGGCATGCAGGTGACTATGGAAGAGGCCGAGGCGATGCCGCTCGGCGGCGTCACCGCCACGGTCAAAGCGCTGGAGGAGATGATCCAGAAGGGCCGCGACATCTTCCGCGACGGCCAGCCCTGGGTGCCCCACCGACCGGACCGGCCGCCCAAGTCGGAAGGCGGCATCCCCTTTCGCCTGTCGTCGGCCTACGAACCGAAAGGCGACCAGCCCACCGCCATCGCCGACCTGCTCGGCGGCATCGATCAGCAGGACAAGACGCAGGTGCTCCTGGGCGTCACCGGCTCCGGCAAGACGTTCACGGTGGCCAACATCATCGCCGCCACCAACCGCCCCGCCTTGATCCTCGCCCCCAACAAGACGCTGGCCGCCCAGCTCTATTCCGAGTTCAAGAGCTTCTTCCCGGACAACGCCGTCGAGTATTTCGTCTCCTACTACGACTATTTCCAGCCGGAAGCCTACGTTCCGCGCACCGACACCTATATCGAGAAGGAATCGACCATCAACGAGCAGATCGATCGCATGCGCCACTCGGCGACGCGCTCGCTGCTCGAACGCGACGACGTCATCATCGTCGCCTCGGTGTCCTGCATCTACGGTATCGGCTCGGTCGAAACCTATACGGCCATGACCTTCGGCCTGGAGGTCGGCAACCGCATCGACCAGCGGCAGTTGCTCGCCGACCTCGTCGCCCTGCAATACAAGCGCGCCGACATCGGCTTTGCGCGCGGCACCTTCCGGGTACGCGGCGACACCATCGAAGTGTTCCCGGCCCACTTGGAGGACCGTGCCTGGCGTATCTCGCTGTTCGGCGACGAAGTGGAGTCGATCACCGAATTCGATCCGCTGACCGGCCACAAGTCGGCCGACATGAAGTTCGTCAAGATCTACGCCAACTCGCACTATGTGACGCCCAAGCCGACGCTGGCCCAGGCCATCAAGTCGATCAAGAGCGAGCTGCGTGCCCGCATCGAAGAGCTGAACGCCCACGGCCGCCTGTTGGAAGCGCAGCGGATCGAGCAGCGCTGCACCTTCGACATGGAGATGATCGAGGCCACCGGCTCCTGCGCCGGCATCGAGAATTACTCGCGCTACCTGACCGGCCGCGCGCCCGGCGAGCCGCCACCGACCCTGTTCGAATACCTGCCCGACAATGCCCTCGTCTTCATCGACGAGAGCCACGTCACCGTGCCGCAGATCGGCGCCATGTATCGCGGCGACTTTCGCCGCAAGGCGACGCTGGCCGAATATGGCTTCCGCCTGCCCTCCTGCATGGACAACCGCCCGCTGCGCTTCGAGGAATGGGACGCCATGCGGCCGCAGACGGTCTGCGTATCGGCCACCCCCGGCGGCTGGGAGCTCGACCAGTCGGGCGGCGTGTTCGCCGAGCAGGTGATCCGCCCCACCGGCCTGATCGATCCGCCGGTGGAGATCCGTCCGGCCCGCACCCAGGTCGACGACCTCCTGGGCGAAGTGCGGCAGGTGACCGCCGCCGGTTACCGCACGCTGGTCACCGTGCTGACCAAGCGCATGGCCGAGGACCTCACCGAATACCTGCACGAGCAGGGCATCAAGGTCCGCTACATGCACTCGGACATCGACACGCTGGAGCGCATCGAGATCCTGCGCGACTTGCGCCTTGGCGCCTTTGACGTGCTGATCGGCATCAACCTGTTGCGCGAGGGCCTCGACATTCCCGAATGCGCGCTGGTCGCCATTCTCGACGCCGACAAGGAAGGCTTCCTGCGCTCGGAGACCTCGCTGGTCCAGACCATCGGCCGCGCCGCCCGTAACGTCGACGGCAAGGTCATCCTCTACGCCGACAGGATCACCGGCTCGATGGAGCGGGCGATGGCCGAGACCGACCGCCGCCGCGAGAAACAGGTGACCTACAACGTCGCCAACGGCATCACGCCGGAGAGCGTCAAGCGGTCGATCGGCGACGTGCTCAACTCGGTCTACGAGCAGGACCACGTGCGCGTCGACACCGGCCTCGCCGAGGAAGGCGAGATGATCGGCCACAACCTCAAGGCCCACATGGCCGACCTCGAGCAGCGGATGCGCAAGGCGGCGGCCGATCTGGAATTCGAGGAAGCGGCGCGCCTGCGCGACGAGCTGAAGCGGCTGCAGGCGGCGGAACTGGCCATCGCCGATGACCCGATGGCCCGCCAGAGCGACGTCGACGCAGCCGGCGGCGGTTTCGCGGGCGGCAAGAAATACGGCCGGGCCGGCAACACCCCGCCCACCCGTATCCGCAAGAACAGCCTCGACGAAATGACCGTCGGCCGCACCGAAGTGCCGCTCGGCAGCGAACCACCCAAGCGCCCACCGCCCAGCACGGCGGCGGGGACGATTGCCGGAAAGAAGAAGGGGCGGTGGGGGAAGTAGCGCAACCCATCGCTCGCATGACGAAGCGAAAGGGCAACGATGACAACCTTCGATCTCGACGTGGAGTTCTTTCGTTCGCTTGAGCGGACGCTGCACCGCCCGGAGGTTCGGCGGTCGCCGGAGACCGTGGGTGCGCTCCTGGCCGATGACTTCATCGAGTTCGGCAGTTCTGGAACGGTCTATGACAAGGCGTCGATCATCGAGGCGCTAGGCTCAGGACCTATTAAATTGGTTGCGGTCGCAAAGATTGGTTGATTCAATGGCAGCGTGAGGAGGCGTTGCGATGAGTGATCTGATCTGGCTGTCGGAGGCGCAGATGCGACGGATTGCGCCTTATTTTCCGTTGTCGCACGGGGTTCCGCGCGTCGATGATCGTCGGATCATCAGCGGCATCATCTTCGTGATCCGCAACGGCCTGCGGTGGCGCGACGCACCTGCTGAGTACGGTCCGCACAAGACGATCTACAACCGCTTCATCCGCTGGAGCCGGCTCGGCGTGTTCAACAAGATCTTCGCCGGGCTCGCCGCAAAGGGCGGGAAACCCGACCAACTGATGATCGATGCAACCCACCTAAAGGCGCACCGGACCGCAGCCAGCTTGCTCAAAAAGGGGCTGTTCCCCGACGTATCGGACGCACCAAAGGCGGCCTGAACTCGAAGCTCCATGCCGTGTGTGACGCAAAGGGCAGGCCGCTGGTCATGCTCCTGAGCGAAGGCCAGATGAGCGATTACAAAGGGGCGGCGCTCATGATCGACGCCCTGCCCAGGGCCAAGGCCCTGCTCGGCGACCGAGGCTACGATGCCGACTGGTTCCGCGCGGCACTTGCACAGCGCAAGATTGCCGCCTGCATCCCTTCAAGGCGCAACCGTAAGATCCAGATCCCCCACGATGTCGCGCTTTATCGCCAGCGCCACAAGATCGAAATCATGTTCGGCAGGCTCAAGGATTGGCGGCGAATCCACACACGCTATGATCGCTGCGCCCACACCTTCATGTCAGCGATCTGCATCGCAGCCACCGTCATCTTCTGGATCAATCAATGAGTCCTGAGCCTAGCTGGCGAATCCGCGGCGGAGACCGCACTCGTTCCGGACGTGCATGAATTCGCCGTTCATTCCATTGCTTCAGACGCCGTGCTTGTCACTTACCGGAGTAGCCGCCGCCGCTCCGACGGAACAGTTGGAAAAAGCACGCTCCGCAGCTCGATCTGGAAGTTGATCGACGGCCGCTGGCAAATGCTGTTTCACCAGGGAACCATCGTTCCATCTCCTTGAAGGGGCGGCACTCCGTCGCAGATCGCACTGCCAACCGTTGGCGACTTACGTCCCGTCGCGTTAGAAACCCCTTTTGCGCGGAACCATCCTGACCCGCCGCCGTTGCAAGTGTGCCGAAATCGCATGGCCCACGATCCAGCCGGTACCGCCTTCATTCAGCAAAGTGCGCCTGCTTGTTGTCCGAGAACGGGAGGATCTCATGCGAACAGTTACAACGGATACCCTTGAGATTGCCTATCTGGAGTTCGGTTCGGCCGACGGCTGGCCGGTCGTGCTATCGCATGGGTTTCCCTACGACACTCACGCCTTTGACGAGGTCGCGCCTCGTCTGGCGGAAGCAGGAGCGAGGGTGATCGTCCCCTATCTGCGTGGCTTCGGTCCGACGCGGTTCCTTTCGGATACGACTATGCGCAGCGGTGAGCAGGCCGCCCTCGGCAAGGACCTCGTCGATCTCTTGGACGCCCTTGGCATCGAACGGGCCATTCTCGCCGGATACGACTGGGGCGGGGTCGCCTCATGCGTGGCATCGGCCTTGTGGCCAGAACGCGCGACGGCACTGGTTTCCTATGCGGGCTACGACGTTGTCGATGTGGAGCGGAACGGCCATGCCTATCCGCCAAGCTTGGAGCTGGCTGTCTGGTATCAGCATCTGTTTCAGCACGAGCGCGGTCGGGAATGCCTGTCGCTTCACCGGCGCGAACTGTGCCGCATCCTCTGGCGGCAATGGTCGCCGACCTGGGCTTTCGACGACGAGACATTTGAGCGAACAGCGAGCTCCCTAGACAATCCGGATTTTGTCGACGTCGTGATTCACGCTTATCGTTTCTGCTTTGGCCTCGCAGCCGGCGACCCCGCGCTGGCTGCGCTGGAAGCCCGGCTGGCCGACAAGCCCCCGATCAGCGTTGCCGCGATTACCCTTGACGGGACGCAAGACCCGCTGAAACCAGGCGGCACGGCGGACCATGCGCCGATGTTCAAAGGCCGGCATGAGCATCGCGTCGTTCAATGCGGGCACAACCTGCCGTGGGAGGCTCCTCGGGATTTCGCCGATGCCGTTCTGACTGTCCGAGCTTGGGACGTTGGCGCGAGATAGAAGCCTGTGTCCGCCCCATGAAATGTCTTGTCGTCGTCGCCCATCCGCTGCCCGGCAGCCCATCTCAGTGGGCGACCATCTCCGCCGTTTTATCAGCGCGCACGAGAACCATTGCCCCCGCGCCGACGACCAGGACTAGCGCCAGCACGTCAAGTCCAACCCGATAGTCGGCAGTCGTGCTCTTCAGCCATCCCATGATGTACGGCCCGAAAAAGCCGCCCATATTGCCGATCGAGTTGATCAGCGCCACGCCGACGGCGGCGGCCAGGCCGCCCATACGCGCGTCGTGAAGGCCCAGAAGGGTACGATGACCGACCAGAGCCCGATCAACGCCAGCGACAACGCGACGAGGCATTCAACGAGGCCGGTCGCCTTGCCGGCGAGAACACAGCCAGCGGACGCCAGGATGAGCGCACCGACCACATGCAGCTTGCGCTCGCCAAAGCGGTCGGAACTCCAGCCAAACGCCAGCATGCCCACGATCGCGGCGAGGAAAGGTATGGCGTTGAACCAACCGAGCAGCGACAGGTTCGTGCCGTCGAGGGTCTTCCGCAGGATCTGCGGCATCCAGAGAGCCACGCCGTACATGCCCAGCACCATGCAGAAATAGACGATACCCAGGAGACCGACCTTTCCGAACAGGCTGCGTCCCATCAGATGAAACTGGTGACGTTCCAGATGGCCGGTTTCCCTGCCCAGCGCAGATTGGAGGGCCGACTTTTCCCTCTGGGTCAGCCAATTCACCTCCATGGGCGTATTCGGCAGCATAAAGAGCACCACCACGCCGAGGACGACCGCCGGAATCCCTTCGAGGACGAACAGCCACTGCCAGCCGCGCAATCCCCATGTGCTGTCCAACCCGAGGAGCGACATCGACAGCGGGCTGCCGACCAGCCCGGCCACCGCCGTCGAGGCAGCCAGCACGGACAGCGCCCGGGCGCGGTCTTGCGGAGGGAGCCACTGGTTCACGTAGAGAATGACGCCGGGCAAGAAGCCCGCCTCCGCGACGCCCAGCAGAAAGCGGCACAGGTAGAATGTCGCCTCGCTGTGGACGAAGGCCATCAGGACCGAGATGAGGCCCCAACTGATCATGATGCGCGAGATCCACAGCCTCGCGCCGACACGCCGCAAGATGAGGTTGCTCGGCACCTCGAACACGACATAGCCGGCAAAGAACAGCCCTGCGCCCAGACCATAGGCGGCCGGCGACAAGTTGAGATCTTCATTCAGCTGAAGGGCGGCAAAGCTGACGTTGATGCGATCGAGGTAGGCAATCACATAGCCAAGACAGAGCAGCGGCAGAATTCTCAAGGCGACCTTGTTGGCGCCGGACCGCATCACGTCTTGCATATCGCTCTCACTTTTCGGCAGCACATCAATCAAGTTGCCCTTTGGCGGCATAACCGACAAGGCAATCGACCGCAAACCGCCCACGCGAAGACGCGCTTCCTATTTCCCCCGCCGCAGCCCCCTTTGCCCCAACACGATACTGCCGAAGATCAGGGCGATGCCCAGCCATTGCAGGGCCGACAGGGTCTCGCCTTTGAACAGCAAGCCGAGCGCCACGGCTGTCACCGGACTGAGAAAGCCGAGCTGCGCCACGAGATTGGGATTGAGACGGGCGATGCCACGGAACCAGACGATGTAGGTGAAGCCGGCGCCGATCAGGCTGAGATAGGCCACCCCGATCAGGTTATGCGCCGTGAAGCCTGACAGTGCCGGCAGGTTCAGAAACAGGGCGGGCAATAATAGGATGCCGCCAGCCGTCAGCTGCCAAGCGGTGAAGGTGAGCAGCGGCACCGGCGGTTGCCAGCGCCGCGTCAGCACGGTGCCGAAGGCCATCGACAGAGCGCCCAGCAGGCCCGCCCCAATGCCCGTCAGATCGAGCGCCGCGCTCGGCTTCAGGATCAACAGGCCGACGCCCAACGCGCCGCCGATCGCCGCGATGATCGCCAGGGGTTTGATCGGCGTCCCCACCAGAGACCGCGCCAGGAAGACGATGATCAGCGGCTGGATCGCCCCCACCGTGGCGGCCACACCGCCCGGCAAGCGATAGGCGGCCGTGAACAACATCCACCAGAAGAAGGAAAAATTGAGCGCACCCAGCAGGAAGATGCGCAGCCACCAGATCCCCGTCGGTAGTTGCCGGGTGAACAGCAGCAGGAGCAACCCGGCCGGCATGGCCCGGAGGAAGGACACCAGCAGTGGATCCAGCCCCGGCAGGAAGGTCACGGTCACGATATAGGTGCTGCCCCAGATCAGGGGGGCCAGAGCCGTGAGGGCGATGTCGGACAGCCGGTGCATGGGTCACTCCATTTATCTCGACGTCAAGATAAATGGACAAATCTTGACGTCAAGATAATTCTATGGTGACACATTGCCCATGGATGGCGTCGACGAAATCATTGCCCAGTGGAACCGCGAGCGCCCCGACCTCGATGTCGGCCCCATGGCGCTCATCGGGCGGCTGGGGCGGCTGCGGGAGGTGTTGTCGCGCCGGCAGGAAGAGGTTTTTGCCCGCTTCGGCCTAAACAGCTCCGGCTTCGACGTTCTCGCCACGCTCAGGCGCGCCGGCCCACCGCATGCATTGTCGCCGGGGGAACTGATGGAGCAGATGATGATCAGCTCCGGCACCATGACCAACCGGATCGATCAGCTCGCCAAGGCGGGACTTGTCGAGCGCCAGCAGAACCCTGACGACCGGCGCGGCATGATCGTGTCGCTGACCGACAAGGGCTTCGCCCTGATCGATGAGGCCGTGACCGCGCATGTCGAGAACCAGCACAGGCTGGTGTCCATGCTGGCGGAGCCGGAGAGAGCGGCGCTCAATGACTTGCTGAAGAGCTATCTGGAACGGCTGCGACAAAGGCCAGGCCATCCGGACTGACGTTTCCGGCGGCTGGCCCTCGGCGCCGTCGGATCAGCGCAGCTTGAGTTCGCGAACCTTGCCGATATCGCGCGTGACGCCCATGATCTCCTCGGCCGCTCGGTCGAGATCGCCCGTGTGGTCCGTCAACATGCCGGAGATCGACCGGACGCGATCGGCCATGACGCGGGTTTCGTTCATCGTCGCTTCGATGGCGCGCAGGACATCGGTCATCGTGCCGGAATGTCGAACGGCGCTGTTGGTGGCCTCGGCGATCTCCTTGGTGGCGCTCGATTGCGCTCCCACCGCGTCGGACACCATCTGCGATTTCTCGGAAATAGCCGCCACCACCTTGGCGGTTTCCTCGGTCACGGCGGCCGAGCGCCGGGTGGCTTCCTGGATGAGGCCGATCTGCTTGCCGATCTCGTCCGTCGCATTGGCGGTCTGGGAAGCAAGCTGCTTCACCTCGGATGCCACGACGGCAAAGCCCTTGCCAGCCTCACCGGCACGCGCCGCTTCGATGGTGGCGTTGAGCGCCAGAAGATTGGTCTGCGACGCGATGTTGGTGATCAGGCCGACGAAGGAACCAATCCGCTCGACCGTCTCTTCCAGCGACAGGATGGCTTCCCGGCTCGCCATCGTCTCGGTCACCGCCTTGGCGGCCAGACTGGCACTGTCGCGCGCCTGATTGCCGATTTCGAACGTTGAGGCGGACAGCTCCTCGGTCGCGGCCGCCGTTGCGCTGATCGAATGGCCCGTTCCTTCCGAGGACCGGGTCGCACTCGTCACATCGCTCGACACACGGCCGGAAAGCGTCTGCAGTGACTCGGTTGTGGACCCGAGATCCTTGGCGACAGTGCTGATGGAATTGCGCAACTTGTCGATGGTCGAACCGAAGTTTGCCAGAACCTCGCTCGAATGCGTTGCCGTGCTCTTGGCCGCCTCGCTATCGAGCTGGGCGTGCAAGGCCAAGGCCATCGCCATGTCGAGCTGCAGCAGGCGCGTATAGACGTCTGACAGGCGCGCCACCTTGAGACCGTTCCAGCGGAACCGCTTGCCGATCGCGGCGATTCCCCGGCTCATCAGCACGCTCTTCAGCGCGACGCGATAGCGGAAATCGAAGCCGCACGACCGTTCGAACTTGACCCGCTCCAGGCTGTCGCTTTCGAACGTGCCGTCGAGCGGAGCGTCGAACAACCGCAGCGTATACTGCCGGGCCTTGGCGGTCAGCGCCGCGCCATGCGCCTCGAAGGCGGCGCGGAATGCCGTGGCCTTGGTGGGGGCCCAGCTGAGGTTGAAGACCAGCGCCTCATCGATGATCGACTTGACGATGACAGCCAACGCAGCCCTGTCCTCATCACCGACTCCGTCCAGAAGATAGAGACCGATGCGAGCTTTACCAGCTTCAGACAGAGGAGACATTGGCAGCACCATCCATTGAATTTCAATGCGGGAATAGTCATCCATCCGAGTAAATATTTGCTTGCGGTTAAGCAGGAAAGCCGCAAAGCCAATTCGATTAGGTATTGAAACTAAGCAATCTTTCAAACGCTTTTCCTGCGCAGTTCGACGTGGGTTCGCGCCGTTATTGCGTTGGAACAGGAAAGAGCGAGCTATCGGAGGATCGAGCCAGTCCGACCGGCAGTATTGCATCCACCACCCGATCATTTCGTCTGAAAACGGGTAGGCGTAGCGGCCGGGACGTGCCAAGTTCGCGCGTCTTTCCATGTTCCGGGCCTATTCCATGCAATGCCTCGTCGTCATCGCCCATCCCCTGCCGGACAGCCTCTGCCGATCGCTGGCCGGTTTTGCCGCCAAGCGGCTCGAGGCGGCCGGCCATCAGGTGACGATCGAGGATCTCTACGGCGACGGCTTTGACGCGGCGCTGACCGAAACCGAGCGCCGCGGCTACTATGCCGCCCAATTCGATGCCTCGGCCATCGCCGGCGAGGCGGCGCGGCTCACCGAGGCCGAGGCGCTGGTGCTGGTGTTTCCCACCTGGTGGTACGGCTTTCCGGCCATCCTGAAGGGCTGGTTCGACCGCGTCTGGTCGCCCGGCATCGCCTTCGATCATTCCAGCAATTTCGGGCCGATCAAGCCGCGCCTCAAACTCCGCCACGTGCTGGCGGTCACCAGCCTCGGCTCGCCCTGGTGGATCGACACGCTGGTGCTGTGGCAGCCGGTGCGGCGCATCCTGAGGATCGCCATTCTCGGCGCCTGCGCCCGTGGCGCCCGCTTCAACATGCTGTCGCTCCACTCGGCCGAAAATCCGTCGACCGAGCGGGTGGCGCGCTTCGAAGGCCGGGTCGCCGCCGTCCTCGACCGCTGGCCGATCGCCCACACCTGACGCCACGGCCTTGCCACGGCGCCAGCGCCAAGAAAATCCTAAAGCTTGCCCATCCCCGACGCCATCACATCGTCGCGCATGATGCGGCCGGCCAGAACAAACACCACCAACACCGGGAAGGCCAGAATCAGACTGACGACGGCGGCGCTGGTGAAGCGGATCCCCGATCCATCCAGATAGAAGAACAGTCGCACCGGCAGCGTTTCGACCAATGGCGCGCCGACGATGAAGGTCATATCGAATTCCTGGAAGCTGTCGACGAAAGTCAGCAAGCCACCGGCCAGCAGGGTCGGGATCGACAGCGGCAGAATGAGCGCCACCGTGGCGCGCAACGGCGACGCGCCGAGTGATCGGGCGGCGAGGATGAGGTCTTCGGGAATGGTCTCCAGCGAGGCGCTGAGCAGGCGGATCATCAGCGGCAGCGTACCGACAAGCTGAACCAGGACGACACCGGTCACGGTGTAGGAGAGGCCAAGACGCAGGAACAGCTGGCCGATGCCAACGGCGACGACCAGCCCCGGCACGATCAGCGGCGCCAAGATGAACAGCTCGACGGCCCGCTTCATGCGAAAGGGAAAGCGAGCCAAGGCCCAGGCGGTCGGCAGGGCGATGATCGAACTCAGTGTCGTCACCATCGCCGAAATGGCCAGGGAGCGCAGCGCCGCTTCGGCGAGCCCACGGTCGGCGGTGATCTGGCGCCAGTGGTCGAGGGTATAGGCCTGCGGCAACAGGTCGGGCGGGAACCAGCCGTCGGCGAACGACCAGAGCACGATCATGGCCAGCGGCAGACCGACAACCACGGTCAGCGCCGCGTAGAGCCCCCCGGCCAGCCAGGGCGCATCCTCGGGCGTGAACGTGATGCGTCGCTGGGCATCGGGCCTTGCCGGCATGGAGATGGAGGCCATCGTCATCAACTCCGGGCCGTGGCCCGACCGGCGGCAAGCCGATCGGTCAGCAGGTAGTAGGCGATCAGCACCATCAGCGAGGCGGCCATCAGCACCGAGCCGATCGCATAGACCAGCGGCCAGTTCGATTCGCGGAACGCCTGGTACATCAGTACGGACAGCGGCAGCGGGAACGACGCGGCGAGCACATCCGGCAGCACGAAGGAGCCGATCGAGCGTATGAAGGCCAGCAAGATGGCGGCGGTGATGCCGGGCATGGCGAGCGGCAGCATGACCAGTACGAAGGCCCTGAGCCGCGAGGCGCCAAGCGCCCGGGCGGCATGGATCAGCTCGGTCGGCACCGCCGCGAAGCTGCCGGTGATGATCAGCGTCATGAAGGGAATGTCCTTCCAGGCGATGGCGGTGATGACGCCGACGCCCCAGGGATCACGGACCAGTCGCGGCAGATCGAGGCCGACATGGACCAGCAGGCGGCTCAGAAAGCCGCCCTGCTCGAACAGTGTCAGCGTGGCAAAGGCGATGACGATGCTGGGGATGGCCAGTGGGATCTTGTAGAGGCCATTGAAAAGCTTGCGGCCGATGAAGCTACGGCTCAGCGCCAGCGACAGGGGAATGGACACCAGAAGATCGACTACGATCGGGGCAAGACCGTAATAAAGCGTCGTGCTCAGCCCCTCGACATAGCGGGAATCGTGGAAGATCTTGTGATAGGCGGCCAGCGAAAATCCACCTTTCGGCCCGGATATGCCAATTCCGAACGAGCCAAGGAAGGCCGTGACCAGCGGCAACCCGAACATCAACAGCAGAAAGCCTACGCCCGGCAGGAGCAGGATCGGCAGGGTAAGTCTGTCCTTGATCACGATCAGGCACCACCGTTTTCGAGAACGTGCAGCGGTGCCAACGGCAGGAGCTCGACGCGCGTGCCGGCGGCGAGCACGCTGTCGCGTCCTGAGACGCTGGCCATCACCTGATGATCGCCGACCGCCAGGCGATAGCGGATGGACGCCCCGAGAAACTGAGCGCCGACCACCGTTGCCGGTCCCTGTTCGGACGGCTTGGCGGAAAAATCCTCGGGTCGGATCGACAGGTCGACGTCGCCTTCGACCGAGCGGTCGCTCCTGATGACCTGGCCCCATGGCAAGCGAACCTCATGGCCCGACGACTGCGCCCTGACGATCGAGGTGTTGCCGAGAAAGCGGGCGGTGAACAAGGTCTTGGGGGAGAGATATAGCTCGGTTGGCGTTCCGATCTCGACGACCCGGCCATCGTTGACGACGACGATCCGATCGGACATGGCCATCGCCTCGTCCTGGTCATGGGTGACGTAGAGGCTGGTGGTGCCGATACGCTGGTGCAGATCGAGCAACTCCTCGCGCAATGTCTCCCGCAATTTGGCATCCAGATTGGAGAGGGGTTCGTCGAACAGCAGCAGTTCCGGCTGCATGACGATGGCGCGAGCCAGCGCAACGCGCTGCTGCTGGCCTCCCGACAGCTCTTTCGGGCTGCGGTTGAGATAGGCGCCGAGATTGCAGATGCGGACAGCGTGGTCGATGCGCTGCTGCTGCTCGTGCCGGGCAATGCGCTTCATGCGCAGTCCGAACTTGAGATTGCCGAGCACGGTGAGGTGCGGAAACAGCGCGTAGGATTGGAACACCATGGAAATGTCGCGCCGCTCCGGCGGATCGCGGTCGATACGCCGGCCCGACAGGCGGATTTCGCCTTGTGTCGGCAGAGTGATGCCCATCAGCATGCGCAAAAAGGTCGACTTGCCGCAGCCCGAGGGGCCGAGCAGGGTGATGAACTCCCCCTGCTCGACGAGGAGATCGGTGGGATGAAGCGCGACGGTCTTGCCGAACGACTTGCTTAGCCCGTGGACTTCAAGATGCGCCATCATGCCCACCTTTCCCTATGTGCGATGCTCAGAACTTCGACAGGACCTGCTCGACATAACCGTCGCGGATCGCCGTCATGACCGGAACGGTCGGATAGCCGATCGCGTATTTGCGATAGGTCGGTTCCGGCACCAGGAACTGGGCATTGTGGGCGTCGATCGCGTCGGTGATGGCGATGTCGGTGCGGGCCGTGCGCGACGCCATGTGCTTCATCTTCCACAGCTGCGGGTCATACCCCATGGCGTAGTCGATCAGCAGCAAGGCGGCGGCCACATGCTTGGCGTTACGCGGCACGAAGATGCCGTCGCCACCGCCATTCTGGCCGTTGGCCAGCAGCGTGATGCGGTAGCTTTCCGGCAGTTGCTTGTCCTGCACGAAGGTATAGGCGTAGTCTTCCCAGACCGTACCGATCGTCGCGGCGTTGTTGCCGATCAGGTTCTGCGTGTCGGCATTGCCGTTGGTGACCTCGACCAGCGGCGTCAGTTCGATCAGATAATCCCACACCGGCTTGAAGCAGCCGCTCTTGGCCACCCACTCGTGGGCCGCGTCATCGTCCCAACCGAAATCGCTGGACAGCTTGTCGTGGCAATCGCCGGTCAGCATGGTCTGGGCCAGGCTATAGAGGAAGTTTTCACCCGAACCGCCCTTGAGCGGCGAAGTGACGGCGACCTTTTTCGGATTGGCCTTGGCATAGGCGAGCAGCGAGGGGAAGTCGGTGGGAACGTCTTCGGCCTTGACGAGAGCGCTATTGTAGCCGAGGCCAGTCTGGTCGCGGTGCAACGGCATGAACGTGCCGCCGTGGGCAAAGCCAAAAGAGTTGTGCAGCAGATAGCTGTCGTATTTGGTGGCTTCCGGCAGGATGTCGGCCAAGGGCAGATTGGCGATGATCGGCGTGCTGCGCGTCTCGGCCGGCGTCGGGCCGGGGGCGAAATAGGCGTCGGCCGGGGAATCCTGACCGGCCTCGTGAACGGCGATCAGCTGCTGCTTGGCAACGTCTTCCTTCACGTCGTAAAAATTGACGTGGACACCGTATTTCTTCTCAAAGCCCGGAATGACGGCCTCGTTCCAGAAGGCGGGGAAGCTGGCGGCGAAGGAGTAGAGGTTGACCTCGCCCTCCTGCTTGGCGATCGGCGCCAGCATTTCGTAGAAGTTTTCGCGCGTTAGTTTAGTTGCATCGAAATCTAGGTGCAGCAGGTTGAACGTATCGGCGCCAACAGGCTTGGTTTCCGCGTGTGCTCCAATCAATGCACCGGCCGAAAAAACCACGGATAACCCAATTATATTTATGTGCCTAAGCAATTTTTCTCTCCCTTGACTGTTATCACCGAACAGCGAGACTAATTGTCAAGAGCGTTTACTAATTCACGCGCACGACGTTTCAATAACGGTCGTCATTCAATTGTTCGCCTGACCTGACAAAAGGCAGACAGCGCTATCCCCAGGCGTCTTCGCACCACGCTCCGTTCCAAGGCCCAGCCATGACCCGTACCGCCTATTTCGACCGGCTTTTGTCGCTTTCCCTCAGCGAATTCCGCCCGGGATCGCCGATCCCTAATGCCGGTCTTGAAAGCCTTGATGCCATTCTTGTTCTCGGTCATCAGCTTGAAGATGACGGCGGCCTAAAGCCCCGGCTCGTCGCCCGGCTGGAAGCGGCGCGCGCGCTGGCCGAGGCAAGTGCAAAGGCGCCGTTGGTGCTGACGGGCGGCAAGCTCGGAACGGTCCGTAGCGAAGCCGACGCCATGGCGAATTGGTTGATTGCCAGAGGCTTGCCGGCCGCCCGGCTGCATCTTGAGGAGCAGGCTACGGACACGCTGGAAAATGCCGCCTATTCGCTGCCGATCCTGCGGCGGATCGGCGCTCATCGTGTCGCGCTGGTGTCGAGCACCTATCATGTGCGGCGTAGCTTGATATTGCTGCATGCCCTGGCCGACAGACGCGGCGACGGCATGGAATTCCTCCATCTCGCCGCTGCCGATCCCAGCCGGCCGACGCCGCTCGATGGGGCAAGCAAAGAAGAAATCGACCTGATCACTGCCGATTTCGCGCGTGCGATGGACATCGACCTGTCGCGCTATGACGGCCCGTGAGGAGCAAATTCCGCCCAGCGCCGGCCGTCAGGCCATAGGTCGTCCGGGAAAACACACGCTGGCTCGGTTTCTTATCCAGGCAAGCCGTTGCCCGCCTCGTCAACCGATCATGCTCTCGGCACGATCGGCTTCGAGCAGCGCGGCGTTGAACCGCTTGAGCAGGCCGGCGAACGCTTCCCGTTCGGTCTCGTTCCAGTCGGCGAGGATGCGGCCGAGCCGCCCTTGGCGCGCCGCGCGCATGTCCGCCACCGACGCCGCGCCGGACGGTGTCAGGCCGACCAGCACCGAACGCCGATCCCTAGGATTTGGCCGGCGATCGGCGAAGCCCAGTTCCTCGACCGCCGCCACCTGACGCACCACGGTCGAGTGGTCGAGGCCGAGCGCCTCGGCGATCTCGCCGGTGCTCTTCTCGCCCTCTTCGAGACGACCGAGCAGCAGATAGTGGGCGC
Organism: Pleomorphomonas sp. PLEO; assembly: GCF_041320595.1. Lineage (NCBI taxonomy): Bacteria > Pseudomonadati > Pseudomonadota > Alphaproteobacteria > Hyphomicrobiales > Pleomorphomonadaceae > Pleomorphomonas > Pleomorphomonas sp. PLEO. Next base: position 1,381,367 of record NZ_CP166625.1, on the reverse strand, counting down.
GCTCCATCGGGTAGCCGCGCTTGCGATAGTTCATTTCCAGCCGCCTGACCAGGAACGCCAGCTCGGGCTCGAGGCGCGAGATCGCCTCCTCCGGCAGGTCTGCCATGACGTTTTTCCTCTACTTAGGTGTATCATACACCATTATTTGTGTATCATACACGAAATTGCCGCGCCCCTCCGCGCGACGGCAGGAGCTTTCCATGTCTCACTCTACCGCGTCGCCCGCGCCGGCCACAGGCTTCTTCGATCAGCCGAAAGCCGTATGGGCCACCATCTTCGCCTGCACCGTCGGCTTCATGTCGATCGGCCTCGTCGATCCCATCCTGACGTCGATCGCCAAGGGGCTGAACGCCGGACCGGCCGAGGTGTCGCTGCTGTTCACCAGCTATTTCTTCGTGACGTCGGTGATGATGCTGGTCACCGGTTTCGTGTCGAGCCGGCTGGGCAGCCGGACGACCATGTTGGTCGGCGCGGCGCTGATCGTCGTCTTCGCGGCGCTGGCCGGCAACTCCACCTCGGTCACCGAACTGGTGTTGCTCCGCGGCGGCTGGGGCCTCGGCAACGCCTTCTTCGTCGTCACCGCCCTCTCCGTGCTGGTGGCGGTGACGGCCGGCGGCACCGGCCGCGCCGTGTTGCTCTATGAGGCGGCGATGGGCCTCGGCCTGTCGGGCGGTCCGCTGCTCGGCGCCCTGCTCGGCAGCTACTCCTGGCGCTGGCCGTTCTTCGGCACGGCAACACTGATGGCCGTCGGCCTGATCGCCATCGCGCTGTTCCTGCCGCACCTGCCTCGTCCGGCCGTCAAGACCAGCCTCACCGCCCCTATCAGGGCACTGGGTCATCCCGGCCTGCTCACGGTGGCCATCGGCGCCTTTTTCTACTATTTCGCCTTCTTCACCGTGCTGGCCTTTGCTCCCTTCGTGCTCGACATGTCGGCAATGCAGGTCGGCGGCATCTTCTTCGGCTGGGGCGTGCTGCTCGCCATCTTCTCGGTGTTCGTGGCGCCGCGCGTCGAAGCGCGCTTCGGGCTGATCCCGGTCACCACCGTCTGCCTGACGCTGATGGCCGTCCTGCTCGTCGTCATGGGTTTTGCGCCCAAGGGCGTCGTCGCCGCCTGCGTCATGCTGTCGGGCGCGGTGATGGGCATCTGCAACACGCTGTTCACCGAACTGGCGCTGGAAATCTCCGACTCGCCCCGGCCTGTCGCCTCCGCCGGCTACAACTTCCTGCGCTGGTTCGCTGGCGTCATCGCCCCCTATGCCGTGCCGAAGATCGCCGAATTCTGCGGCGTCGAGGTCGCCTTCTCCGTCGCGGCCGCCGCGGCATTGGCCGCGCCGCTCACCTTCTACCTGCGCCGCCGCCATCTGGTGCGGCCGACCGCCGAGGCGGCAACTTCCCTCGTCTCGCCGCTGCTCGTCGCCGTCGACGGCAGCCTGAGTGACGCCGGCGTACTCGACCGCGCCGCCGCCCTCGCCCGCGCCGAAGGGCGTCTAGTGCTGGTCGCCCACGTCCGCATGGCCGAAGTGGTCGATGAAGAGGAAGCCGACCTTGAGGATGCCGCCACCGCCGACACCATAGTCGGCTTAGCCATAGAGCGGCTGATGGCGGCCGGCATCGCGGCGAAGGGCCAGATCATCGACGCCACCGCCGGCGCGGCGGCGCGCAGGGTGTCGGAATTGGCGGACGCCGTCGCCGCCAGTCGGATCGTCGTCGGCGCTACCCATCCGAACGATCCCGAAGACATCCGCCACGGCAGCTTCAGCGCCGCCCTCGTCACGCTTCGCGGGGTAGACAAGGTGACGGTGGTTGGACAGACGGCGGATCTGCGAGTGAAGAGCGCTGATATCCGGGCACCGAAGGCCAAACCGGTACACTCATCCTGATGACGGAACGACGGCGAGTTGCCGTGGCGGAAATGCGGCCTATATTAGGCGAAACTGCGTAACCACCCGGAAGGCCCTGTCATGCGTAGCGTTCTCGCCGTCCATCCCGCCCATCGCGACGATATCGCCGACCTCGTCACCCGCCGGCCTATACCGGGACCGGACGTCGAGCAGATCGACCCGTTCCTGTTCCTCAATCACCACGGCCCGCAGACCTACGCACCGAACAACCATGGCCTCCCCTTCGGCCCGCATCCCCATCGCGGCTTCGAGACCGTGACCTTCATCCTCCAGGGCAGCCTGTCGCACCTCGACAGCGGCGGCCATGAGAGCATCATCGAGGCGGGCGGCGTCCAGTGGATGACCGCCGGCTCCGGTCTCGTCCACGCCGAGCTGTCGCCGGAAGACTTCAAGCGCGATGGCGGCCCGCTTGAAATCCTGCAGCTCTGGGTCAATCTGCCGCCAGCGCTGAAGATGACCGAGCCGCGCTATATCGGCGTCCAGAAGGCCGACATCCCCGCCCTGTCGATCGCCGCCGGCAACGGTACGCTCAATTTGATTTCTGGCGAATTCGCCGGAGCGACCGGCCCGATCGCCTCGCTGACCGACGTGTTCATGTCGACAGTGGAGCTGAAAGCCGGCGCCAAGGCGGCGTTGCAGGTCGAGAAGGGACGGCACGTTTTCCTCTACGTCGTCTCCGGCCGGGTCGATGTGGCCGGCACGGCGGTCGACAAGTGGAACCTCGTCGAACTTTCCAATGACGACGACAGCTTCGTCGTCGGTGCCGCCGACGATGCCGTGCTGCTGTTCGGCCACGCCGTGCCGACCGACGCGCCGCTGGTGGCCCACGGCCCCTTCGTCATGAACACCTTCGAGGAGATCAAACAGGCCTACGCCGATTATCGCGACGGTAAGTTCGGCGATCCGGCCAAGCTCATAAGGGCGGGAGACTGAGCTTCGGGTGCGTCGAACCAAGACACGAAGCACCCTGTATCGGCTGCTTGCTCTGTCCTGCAGTAGGACCACGCTTGCGGAAGACCTCGGTCCGAATGAGGCTCATCGGCGAGATCAGGCGCATCTTCTGAAACTCGACGATCGGAGATACTGTCTTACCGATGAGCCATCGATCGAAGGACGGCGCCACCATGTCTACTACGGCCAAACTTTCGTCCAAGTATCAGATTTCCATCCCCAAAGCGGTCCGCGACGCCAGGAAGTGGAAAGCCGGGCAGGAATTCGCGTTCATTCCCAAGGGGTCTGGCGTGCTTCTTGTCCCCGTGCCGAAGATCGAAGACCTCGCCGGCACGTTGGCTGGCGTGGATATCCAGGATTACCGCGATCGCGACGATCGTTACTGAAGCGCGTTGTCGACACATCCGCATGGCTCGAGTACGGGAGCGGCTGGCGGCGGGGCTAACGAGACGGGTTCCTAACCCTTCTCGGCCGTCCACCGGTCGGCCCGGGCGTCGTCGTCGATCTTGGCTTCCACCCAGCCGCCGTCGGCACCTTCGGCCAGATGCTCCTTCTTCCAGAAGGGCGCGCGCGTCTTGAGGAAATCCATCACGTAGTCGCAGGCCGAAAAGGCGGCGGCGCGGTGGCTGGACGATACGGCGACCAGCACGATGCGCTCGCCCGGCTTGATGCGTCCACCGCGGTGGATCACCGTGACGGCGAGGAGTGGCCAGCGGGCGACGGCCTCCTTCACGACGCGGCCGATCTCCGCCTCGGCCATGCCGGGATAATATTCAAGCTCGAGCGCCGCGAGACGGCCGCCCTCGTCGCGGCAATAGCCGACGAAGCTCGTCACCGCGCCAACGGCGGGGTCGCCGGCCTGCAACGCTTCGATCTCGGCGCCGACGTCGAAATCGTCGGGGCCAACGCGAACGATGATGCGCGGCACAGCTGTCATGGCCATCAGCCGCCGGTCATCGGTGGGAACAGGGCGACCTCGCGGGCATCGCCGATCGGCTCGTCCTGCTCGATATGCAACTGATCGACGGCGACGCGGATGGTGCCGGGCGTCTCGAAGGCAAAGGCATAGGCCTCGCCACGCTCCGATAGCCAGCGCACCAGATCACCGGCCGTTATCACGGTCTCAGGCAGCAGCAGCCGCTCTTCGGAAAGACCGATGCGCTCGCGCACCCAGGCGAAATAGCGGATCAGCACCGGCTCACGGCTCATGGCCTGCCTCCATCAGATGGACGACGCCGCTGCGGAAGTAATCATAGCCGGTGTAGAGCGTGACGATGGCCGCCGTCCACAGCATGGCAAGGCCCAGTTCGGTGATGCCGTCGACCAGCTTGTCGCCGGTCGGTCCGAGCAGCAGGATGCCGATGGCGATCAGCTGCAGTGTCGTCTTCCACTTGGCAAGCCGGCTGACCGGCACGCTGACCTTGAGATCGGCCAGGAATTCCCTGAGGCCGGAGACGAAGATCTCGCGCATCAGGATGATCACCGCCGCCCACAGCGAGAAGCCGCCGACGGTGCCGTAATAGGTGAGCACCAACAGGCAAACCGACACCAGGAGCTTGTCGGCGATCGGGTCGAGCATGCGGCCGAGCGTCGACTGCTGTTTCCACAGGCGAGCCAGATAGCCGTCGAAATAGTCGGTGATCGACGCCGCGGCGAACAGACCGAAGGCCAGCCAGCGCCCGGCGTCACCCTCAATGTAGAAGGCGGCGACCACCGCCGGAACGGCGACGATGCGGAGATAGGTGAGGATGTTGGGCAGGGACCAGACGAATTTCATAGCGCCGACATGTGTTGATCCACCAAAGACATTGCACGATGCCCCGGTGAGGGCAAGGGTCGGAGCGGGCCGAAACTCCGACAAAACATGACACGCAACTGCGCGGCGGGTTTGCTCCAACGGCAGGCCCACCAACAAAGACTTAAAGCGGGCAAAGCGAATCCGAAAGATCGCGACGCGTTTTTGGTGAACGTTCGGTGGTCACCGTGGCGTGATGTCATCGCCAGAACCAGTTGGATCCATAAATAGCCCGTCATTGCGCTTGAAAAGAAACCGACCATACGGTATCTTTCGTGTCGATTTCAGGAGCCACTTATGAACCCGTCTCTGGCCGCTTACGGCTTTCTTGCGCTTGCCATCGTCTCGGAGGTCACGGGATCGTCCCTGCTTCAGAAGAGCGAGCAGTTTTCCAAGGCCTTGCCCACCCTGGGGATGGCCATCTGCTTTGCCGCCGCCTTCTTCTTCCTGTCGCAGGCCCTGAAGGTCATTCCGCTTGCCATCGCCTACGCGATCTGGAGCGGCGTCGGCATCGTACTGACCGCTGCCATCGGCTTCCTGGTGTTTCGCCAGGCGCTCGACACCTGGGCCCTGTTCGGCATGAGCCTGATCGTGCTGGGCGCCATCGTGCTGAACACCATGTCGCGCAGCACGGTTCACTGAGATGGAAGCCAGCTATCCGGAAACTGGCTATCGGCGCAAAAAGCAGCCGGAACTCGTCCACCGCGCCCTGTTGGACCACGCGGCGAAGCTGGCCGTCGAGCATGGCCTCGCCGCCGTCACGGTGCAGGCGGTGGCTGAGGCGGCCGGGGTCACCAAGGGCGGCCTTCTGCATCATTTTCCCAGCAAGCAGGCGTTGATCAGCGCCGTTTTCGCCGATCTTCTGGAAGCGCTCGACCGCCAGCTCGATGCGCGGATCGCCGCCGACCCCGACCCGCGCGGCGCCTACACGCGGGCCTATCTGGACTCCGTCTTCGACATGGAGCCGGAGACAAACGGCGCCGTCTGGGCGGCGCTGTCGATATCGCTGCTGACCGACCCGCAGCTGAGGGGCCTTTGGTCGGACTGGGTCAAGACCCGTCAGGAGCGGCATCGCGCCACCGACGGCAGCCTGGCGCTCGCCACCATCCGCCTTGCGGCGGACGGCATCTGGCTGGCCGATCTGACCGGGGTATCAATCGAAGAACGGGCTGAGATGCGCCAGTTTCTTATCCAGCAAACCCAGGGCGGAGAACACGCTCACCGCCCCGGCTGACCTTCCAGACTCAGAATACTTTGCGCAGGCGACGATCCACCGACAGCCAGCCGCCGCCGAAGGCTGCGAATAGGAACACGCCGCCGGTCCAGAACATCGAGGCCAGTTCCGCCTTCTCCTGCACCTGCGCCAGGAAGGCCGCTCCGCCCCCGACAAGGCGAGCCTTCGCCTCCGGCGTGAACAGGTCGGCCCCGGAGTTCAGCGCGTCGATGCCGGCGGCCGTCAGGAAGGCGTCGCCATAGGGATGGGCGACATGGAACCACCAGGTAATCGCCAGCATCACGCCGTTAGCCAGCGCCGCCGGCCGGGTGAACAGACCAACGGCGATCAGGATGCCGCCGAAGAACTGCAGGCCAGCCAGCACCGGCGACCACAGCCAGCCGGGATGAAAGCCAATGCCCTCGACAAACCCGACCTGAGCCAGAGGCGCCATGATCTTGGGCCAACCCTCGATGGCCAGCATCAACCCCACCGCGATACGCAGGGCGACGAAGGCCAGCGGTTGGGCGACTGTTTCATAGAACGGCCCAAGCGCCGGAATGATGAGGCGGTCGCGGTCGGTATCGGTCGGCAGTGGCATGATCGATCTCCATTGATCCGGAAGAATTGAGCGCAGCCTGATCCGGTCTTGCCATCGGCTCCGTGATCCAGGTCAAATAATATGAGATTCGATATCACCTTTACCAGAACAGACTGTTCATTGAATAGACAACAATCGCCAGTCCGCCCCCCCACGAAGGCGATTGCTTCTGCTCGTGCGCCGGATAAAGCTGCGGTGACCGATCGACACGCGAGGCCTCATGACCACCCCAACGTCACGCCGTTCCGTCCTTCACAGAGGATATCGCGCCCTCAGGGTGCGGCCGCGCCTGATCACCAGCATCGTCGTCGGGGTCGCCGTCGGCCTGTTGTTTCCCGAGGGCTTCCGGTGGCAAACCCGTGTGCTGGCCGGCTGGGACGCCGGCGTCCTGCTCTATCTGTCCACCACATGGACGATGATGATGCGCTCGGATGTCCACCAGCTGCGCCGCCGCGCTGCCCTGCACGACGAGGGGGAATGGACGATCATCCTCCTGTTGGTGGCTGCGACGGTATCGAGCCTCGTTGCCATCGGCGCCGAGTTGCATCAGGCGCGGCTGGAAAACGTCATCCACCTTTGGCGCCCGGCCGCCGCCGCCGTCACCATCATGCTCAGCTGGCTGTTCCTGCATTCCATCATGACCCAGCACTACGCCCACGACTATTACCTCAGAGAAGGCAGCGAACCCGGCCTCGTCTTCCCCGACCACCTTGCCGAGCCCGGCTACTGGGACTTTGCCTATTTCTCCTTCACCATCGGCGTCGCCGCCCAGACGGCCGATGTCGCCATCGCCTCGCCGCGCATCCGCCGCGTGGCTCTTGCCCACTCGGTGCTGTCCTTCTTCTTCAACACCGCCATCATGGCACTGGCCATCAACGTCGGCGCCAGCCTGCTCTGAGGGGCGCCGACCTCGCCGGCCCTCCTAACCCTTGCGGAAAAAGTCGTGGATGGCCTTGGCCGTCGAGGCGGAAATGCCGGCCACCTTCTCGAGATCGGTGAGCGCCGCCCGCTCGATTTCCTTCAGCGTGCCGAAGTGGTTGAGCAGCGCCCGCTTGCGCGTCGGACCAACGCCGGGAATCTCCTGCAATCCGCCTTCGGAGATCTGCTTGGAGCGCCGTGTCGCATGGCTGCCGTTGGCGAAGCGATGCGCCTCGTCGCGTAGCCGCTGGATGAAGTAAAGGATCGGGTCGCGGGTCGGCAGCATGAAGTCGGAGCGGCCGGGCACGAAGAAGCGTTCGCGGCCGGCGTCGCGATCCGGCCCCTTTGCGACACCGACCAGCGGCACGTCGGTGATGCCCAGTTCGTCGATGATCGATTTCACCGCCGACAATTGGCCGGCGCCGCCGTCGATCAGCACCAGGTCGGGCCACGGCCCGAAGCCGTCCTCATCGCGCGGCGCCTCGGCGCGGCTGCCGTGCTCCTTGACGAGGCGCGAGAAGCGCCGCTCCATCACCTCGCGCATCATGCCGAAGTCGTCGCCGGGCGTGATGTCGGTCGAGCGGATGTTGAACTTGCGGTATTGGTTCTTCACAAAACCGCCGGGACCGGCGACGACCATGCCGCCCACCGGGTTGGAACCCATGATGTGAGCGTTGTCGTAGATCTCGATCCGCTTGGGCGTCTCGGCAAGGCCGAACACCCGGCCGACGCCCTCCAGGAGCTTCAACTGGCTTGAGGTATCGGCCATGCGGCGGGCCAGCGCTTCGCGGGCGTTCTGCACCGCCTGCTCGACCACGTCTTTCTTCTCGCCGCGCTGCGGCCGCAGGACTTCGACGCGGCGGCCAGCCTTCTCGCTGAGCGCCTCGGTCATCAGCGCCATGTCTTCGAACGAATGGCTGACCAGCACCAATGACGGACATGGCTTGTCGTCGTAGAACTGGGCAATGAACGAAGACAGCGCCTCACCGGCCTCGGCGACGCCCGCCTTGGGGAAGAAGGCGTGATTGCCCCAGTTCTGGCCGGTGCGGAAGAAGAACACCTCGACGCAGGTCTGCCCGCCCTCCTGATGGACGGCGAACACGTCGGCTTCCTCGATGCCCTGCGGATTGATGCCCTGCCGGCTCTGCACGTGGGACAGCGCGGCGAGGCGATCGCGACAGATGGCCGCCCGTTCGAAATCCAGCGCCTCGGCGGCGGTGTTCATCTCGATGGCCAGATGCTCCTTGATCTGCCGGCTCTTGCCGGACAGGAAGGCCTGCGCCTCGCCCACCAGCTCGGCATAGCCGGCGGCGTCGATCTCGCCGGTGCAGGGTGCCGAGCAGCGCTTGATCTGGTAGAGCATGCAAGGCCGCGTCCGCGTCTCGAACTCACCGTCCGAGCAGGTGCGGATGAGGAAGGCCTTCTGCATGGCGTTGATGGTCGCCGTCACCGCCGAGGCCGAGGCGAACGGGCCGAAGAAGCTGCCCTTGCGCGACCGGGCGCCGCGATGCTTGACCAATTGCGGCGCCACGTGGTCACCGGTGATCAGGATGTAGGGAAAGCTCTTGTCGTCGCGCAGGAGCACATTGAAGCGCGGCCTGAGCTGCTTGATCAGGTTGGCCTCGAGCAGCAGCGCTTCCGTCTCGGTCTTGGTGACGACGAATTCCATCGCCCCCGTCGCCTGCACCATGCGGATGATGCGGGTGGGCAGTTGGCCGAGCCGTGTGTAGTTGGTCACCCGCTTCTTGAGGCTCTTGGCCTTGCCGACGTAGAGCACGTCGCCGGTCGGCGACAGCATGCGGTAGACGCCGGGACTGTTGGGCAACAGGCGAACCATCGCCTGCACCACCTCGACGCCGCGCCGGGTTTCCGCCGTCGACAGGTCGATCTCGCCGCCCTCTTCCTCCACCGCCTCGAGTTCGGATGTTTCCAGCTCGGCAGGGGGCGCGTCATCGGCGTCGGTATCGGAAATGAACTCGGGATCGTCGGTCATGGCCTCAACGGGATTCGCGGAAGGGCGCCTCTCTATCATGGCGGCATCATATCAGCGACGGCTGCGTCAGCCGATGGCGGCAGTATCATCAAAAAGCAAAGTCCCGGCAGGAACTCTACCGGGACTTTGTTGGTCGAATGGAGGAAAGGGTCAGGCCTCGCCAACCGTCTCCAAAAGCGCGAGATCGAGCGCTTCCTTGGCATTGCGGCCGCTACGCACCACGAAATCGAAGGCGAGACGATGCCGTTCGCAGGTGTCGACCGCCGTTTCGATCAGCGCTTCCATCTGCTCGGACGTCGCCTCGGCCTGGCCGGCCAGCAGCAGCGTGTTGCGGTACATCACCACGCCCTCGGCCTGCCAGATATCGAAATGACCGATCCAAAGCTGTTCGTTGACCAGCGCCAGGAGCTTCGTCACCTCGTTCCTGCGGGCCGTCGGCACCTTGATGTCGAAGGCACAGGCGACATGCAGTGCCTCCATCTCGGAGAGCCAACTGACGGCAACATTGTAATCCGTGTCGTCACCAGCAATCGAAATGGCGATCTCGTCATCGTCGGAGCGCTCGAACGTCCAGTCGTTCTGCGCCGCGAGGAGTTCGATCTCGTCCACGGGATTGGCGGTTCGCTCGGAATGCACGTCGATGAGGGTCATGTCGACCTCCAGGGTTGCCGCTGCGGAACAGCGTGTGCCGATACCGTTGCCGACCATCCTTGCCCCGCCTGATGGCGGAAGCGCCGACGCCGACACCTTTTAGCCAGTGGCGGCAAACCGCCAACCGACAACACCGAAGCAGTCGCAACCGCCCCGGAATACAGCAACCCAACATGCGCCCATACCGAAGACAGTCGGCGCACGAATCTCACGTTGACTTCAGAATATGCCTGAAGGACGCAAAAACGGAAGCCCTTACGAGCCTTCTGTGTTCACGACCTCGGCCTCGCTGTGGGAAAGCCGTGCCTCAAGCTCGGCGACGCGGGCGGAAAGCCGCTCCACTTCGGCCAGCGCGCGCGTGGCAATTTCCTTCACCGTCTCGAGATCCTCGCGGCGGACGAGGTCGAGTTCTGAGGCAAAACGCTCGCCCTGCGAGCGGAAGGCGGAGGACACTTCACGGCTCGCCGACTGGGCGAGACCGGCAGCGTCGTTCATCAGCTTGGCGAATTCGTCGTAGATGCGTCCCTGGGGGCCGGTGGTCATGGTCGTTGTCTCCCGGATGGCGGGTCAGAGCCTCTATTTGGCCTCTCCCCCGCTCCGCTTCAAGCGGAAGATGATGCCAGAGCCGGTAGCGGCTCCATCACCGCGAATAAAATGCAGGACAACCCTGGGTCCGGCGATGAACAAAGCCGGTTTATCCGGCAATTGCCCAAGTTACGCCCTCATCAGGCTTGACGACGGACTGAACGCCCATCAATCCTCGCTCGCGGGATTTTCGCTCGACGGGGTTCAGCCGCCACCCGACAGAAGGACCACGATGCCGTTTTTCGCCCTGCCCTTCCCGCCGATCAGCCCCGTCCTCGTTGAACTCGGCCCCGTCTCCATCCGCTGGTATGGGCTCGCCTATGTCACCGGCCTGATATTCGGCTGGTGGTACATCATTCGCATGGTGGAAACCGAGCGGCTGTGGAACGGCCTCAAGCGACCGAAGGCGACCGACATCGACGACCTTCTCGTCTGGATGACGCTGGGCGTCGTGCTGGGCGGCCGCGTCGGCTACATCCTGTTCTACAATTTTGAAGCCTACAGCGAGAACCCTTGGGAGATCCTGCAGATCTGGCACGGCGGCATGTCGGTGCACGGCGGCTTCATCGGCACCGCCATCGCCCAATATCTGTTTGCCCGCCGGCGCGGCCTTAACGTGCTCACCGTGTTCGACCTGTCGGCGGCCGCCGTTCCGGTCGGCCTGTTCCTCGGCCGCCTCGCCAATTTCGTCAACGGCGAACTCTACGGCCGCGTTACCGACGTGCCCTGGGCTTTCGTCTTCCCCAATTCCGACGGCCTGCCCCGCCATCCGAGCCAGCTCTACGAAGCCGGCCTCGAGGGCCTGCTGATCTTCGCCGTGCTGACGCCGCTCATCTGGAAAACCGGCATCCTTAGGAAACCCGGCCTCGCCGTCGGCATTTTCGGGCTGATCTATGCCGCCGCCCGCATCCTCGTCGAAACCGTTCGCGAGCCCGACCCACAGGTCGGCTTCCTGGCCGGCGGCTTCCTGACCATGGGCATGCTGCTGTCGGCGATCACCGCGATCGCCGCCCTGGTGCTGGTGGTCCTGGCGATTGGCGGACGGACGCGGCGACCGGAACCGTCATCATGACCGGCCTCGAAGACAAGCTCCGCCGGCTGATCGCCGCCGTCGGTCCAATCTCGATCGCCGACTACATGAGCCTCGTGCTGTCCGATCCGGAGCACGGCTATTACACCACCCGCACCGCCATCGGCATCGATGGCGACTTCATCACCGCGCCGGAAATCAGCCAGATGTTCGGCGAGCTGATCGGCATCTGGTGCGTCGCCACCTACGAGGCGCTGGGTCGGCCGACGCGGCTGACGCTGGCCGAACTCGGCCCCGGCCGCGGCACGCTGATGGCCGACCTCCTCAGGGCCGGCCGCGTCGACCCTGGCTTCATCCGCGCCGCCGAGGTGCATCTGGTCGAAATCAGCCCGGAACTGCGGCGCCGGCAGGCGGCTTGCCTGACCGGCTTCGCCAGCCCCGTCTGGCATGACCGCGTCGACGACCTGCCGGACGGGCCGCTCATCGTCGTCGCCAACGAATTCTTCGACGCTCTGCCCATCCGCCAGTTCGTCCGCAGCGAACGCGGCTGGCGCGAGCGCGTCGTCGGCCTCGACGACGACGGCAACCTCGCCTTCGGCATTGGCGCCGCCGCGCCCGATCTGGCCTTGTTACCGCTTGGCGCGAGCGAGGCGCCCATCGGCGCGGTGGCGGAGATCAACCGTCCCGCCGAGGCGATTATCGCCACCCTCGCCCATCGCCTCGTCAAGCACGGCGGCGCCGCTCTGATCTTCGACTACGGCCACATGAAAAGCGGCTTCGGCGAAACGCTGCAGGCGGTGCGCGCCCATCACTATGCCGATCCCCTGCGGGAGCCCGGCGAATGCGACCTCACCGCCCATGTCGACTTCCACCGCCTAGCCCAGGCAGCCGCCGCTGAAGGGGCGGCGGTGCTGGGGCCGGTCATGCAAGGCGACTACCTGCTCGCCATGGGCCTTACCCAACGGGCCGGAGCGCTCGGCGCCGGCCGCAGTGCCGAAGACCAGACGAATATCGTCGCCGCCGTCGAAAGACTGGCCGGGCCCGAGGAAATGGGCACGCTGTTCAAGGCGATGGCGGTGACCCACCCGCCCATGGAACTGCCGGGATTTTAGCCCAGATCTCGAGGACTCGGTCCCAAAAACTCTAGTCGGTCTGATGTCCGCAGAAGGACAGCCCGCCTTTTCATGCCCCCGGCAACGCTTCGGATGCATAGAGCGCGGCAAACTCGGCGCTGGGCGGAATGGGCTTGACGACGTCGATCAACACGCCGTTGGGGTCGCGCGTGATGAAATGCCGCTGGCCGAAATCCTCGTCGCGAAGCGACAATTCAATGGGCAGACCGCTATCGCGGGCGCTTTCATAGGCTGCGTCGACCTCTTCCACCTCGAAATTCAAAAGCAGGCCGCTCGCGCTACGCCCCCGGCCGCATTCGGGGATCGTCACATGCGATGATTCGAGAACCGCCAGGTTGACGTTCGGATCGCTGATCGAGCGGAGATGGACGTACCAATCCGTCGTGAACAACGGTTCGAACTGGAAATGCCGGATATAAAAGTCTGCTGTACCGGACACGTCGGAGGTCATGATTACCGGATAGAAGCTGGTGATCTTCATGGCTGGCGCTCCCTAGGGTTTCGAGATACAAACAGACTGTTTGTAGATTGCAAATAACATACAGGCTGAATGTATGCAACAGATCAGACGTTCGAATCGAGACCGTAGCGAGACCACGCGAGCGGCGTTGATCGCCCGCGCCCGCGCTCTCTTCGTTGAGAAAGGCTATGCCGGAACGTCGACCCCGGACATAGCCGAGGCGGCGGGCGTATCGCGGGGGGCGCTCTACCACCAGTTCGACGACAAACACGCGCTGTTCGTCGCCGTGATCGCCGCCGAATATCGGGCGGCCACCGAGGCGATCGAGGCTGGGGCGGCCGAGACCACCGACGCGGAGGAGGCCTTGCTCGCCGGAGGCGACGCCTATCTCACAGCCATGCGCGCGGAAGGCCGGACTAGGCTGCTGCTGATCGAGGCGCCCGCCGTCATCGGCGTCAAGGAGGCGCGGGACATGGACGCGGCATCGGCAGCGGCAACCCTGTTGCAGGGGTTGCAGGCGGCCCGGACGAATGCCCCATCCCCAAATGGTCCGCCAGAGGAGCTGGCCGCCACAGCCGATCTGTTGTCAGCAGCCTTTGACCGCGCCGCGTTGGCGATCGATCGCGGCGGCGACGAGGCCGTCTATCGACAGGCCATTGCCGGACTGGTGCGCGGCGCGCTCCGCCAATAAGTGGTGCTCATGACGCGCCGGAACGGAGCTTGTGGGAAAGTCCGCCGAGCCGGATTTTCAAACGGCGGACAGGATGTCACGCTCTTTCCCAACGCCCGCCCGAAAATGGTCGAGATTGCATCGTCATTGGAGGGACATAGACTGCTGCAAACGCTTTCTCTCCGGAACCCATCGATGATCGTCCGTTCGCCCGTCCTCTCGGCTCTCCCCGGCGTCCGCCACGGCTGGTTCACACGCGAAGGCGGCGTGTCAGGCGGGCTCTACGCCAGCCTCAACACCGGTTACGGCTCCAAGGACGACCGCGCCAACGTGACCGAGAACAGAGGTCGCATCGCCGACGCCATCGGCATCCGGCGCGACAAGCTGGTTACGCTTTATCAGGTGCATTCGCCCGACGTCGTGGTGGTCACCGAGCCCTGGGCCGTCGAAAGCAACCCGGAGGCCGACGCCCTGGTCACCCGCGTTCCCGGCATCGCGCTCGGCACCAGTCACGCCGACTGCGGGCCGGTGCTGTTCGCCGACGCCGAGGCGCGTGTCGTCGGCGCCGCCCACGCCGGGTGGAAGGGCGCCTTCACCGGCGTGCTCGAGGCGACCATCGACGCCATGGTCAAGCTCGGCAGCCGGCGCGGCGACATCATGGCCAGCCTCGGGCCGACCATTTCCGCCACCGCCTACGAGGTCGGTCCGGAATTCGTCGGTCGTTTTCGTGAGGCCGGCGAAGAGATCGATCGCTGGTTCACGCCGTCTAGGAGGGCGGGCCACGCCATGTTCGACCTGCCCAACTACATCATCTTCCGGCTGGAGCGGGCCGGCATCCGCGCCACCAATCTCGGTCTTTGCACCTATGGCGACGAGGCGCGCTTCTTCTCCTATCGCCGCATGACGTTGAACGGCGAGGCCGACTACGGCCGGCACCTCGCGGCCATCGCGCTCGAAGGCCCCTGACGCCTGCCTTGGCCGTTACCTTCCAACCAAGGGATAGGCAACGCGAAAACGGTTTTCAGGCGGGCCGAAAAATGCTCTAACGGCAAGCGGCTGTGATTTGCCGGGAGGCGGATGGATGGGTTTTCTGAGCGGAACGAAGCGGACCGGATCACTCCGGCTGTCGGGAGCTATCCTGGCAATCTCCCTCGCCTCCGTCCTTACGGCCTGCCAGTCGACTGAGCCTGTCCGGCCGAAGCCGGCCGCTGTCCTCGCCGGTCCGACCGTTCCGGCGCCGCCCGAGGCAACGCAACCGGCCGCGCCCGCCGTGCCGGCCGCCGTCGCCACCTTCTCCTTCGACCAGATCAAGGGCGTGCCGACCAACAAGCAGGACGTCCTGGCCAAGGCGATCGCCAAGTACGCCCAGGCGCGCAACCTGCACCTCGTCCGCCGCACCGACACCACCGCCACCTACCATGTCTGGGGCTATCTGTCGGCCGTCGGCGGCGACGTCGGCACCAACGTCACCTATGTCTGGGACATTCTCGACCAGAGCGGCAATCGCGTGCTGCGTTTCGCCGGGATCGAAATCACCGGTGCTACCAGCGAAGACCCGTGGCAGAGCGTGGGGGGCTCGACGCTCGACACCGTCGCCGCCCGTACCGTCGAGGACGTTTACGCCTGGATCAACCGTCTGCCGCAGCCATCGGTGATCGGAGCCCCAGCGGCCCAGGCCGGCGTCAGCACGACGAAGCCGCCAGCCGGCACGCTCTAGTGGTCCCACACAGACATTTGCAGCCGTCCGATACCATCCCCGAGCCAATGTCTAGGGCTAGAGGACCAGGAGCTTCATAAGCCAGCGCAAAACTCGGGCAGCATGGCTGCATTCGCGAGATCGCGTGTTTACGCGCCCCTATCGCGCTGCTAAAAGGCGCGCGAAACCAGCCAGCCGGTCCGGGCGCCGCTTCCGTTCTCATGGAGGCGGCGAGGTCTTTTAGCGAGGTCGACGTTCATGAAACTTGTCGCTGGAAACTCCAATCCGAAGCTGGCCGAGCAAGTCTCGGAATATCTCGAGCGGCCACTGTGCAAAACCTCGGTCCGCCGCTTCGCCGACCAGGAAATCTTCGTCGAGATCCTCGAGAACGTACGCGGCGAGGACACTTTCGTTCTCCAGTCGACGAGCTATCCCGCCAACGACAACCTGATGGAGCTGCTGATCATCACCGACGCGCTCCGTCGCTCCTCGGCCAAGCGCATCACCGCCGTTCTGCCCTATTTCGGCTACGCCCGGCAGGACCGTCGCTCGCAGGGCCGCACACCGATCTCGGCCAAGCTGGTCGCCAACCTGATCACCAACGCCGGTGTCGACCGCGTTCTCACCCTCGACCTGCATGCCGGCCAGATCCAGGGCTTCTTCGACATTCCCACCGACAACCTGTTCGCCGCGCCGGTGTTCGTGCGCGACATCAAGGAACGCTACGCCACCGACAACGTGGTGATCGTGTCGCCGGACGTCGGCGGCGTGGTGCGCGCCCGGGCGCTGGCCAAGCGCATCGACGCGCCGCTGGCCATCGTCGACAAGCGCCGCGAGCGGCCTGGCGAGTCCGAAGTGATGAACATCATCGGCGCCGTCGACGGTCGCGATTGCATCCTGGTCGACGACATCGTCGATTCCGGCGGTACGCTGTGCAACGCCGCCGATGCGCTGCTCCTGAAGGGTGCCAACTCGGTCACCGCCTACGCGACGCACGGCGTCTTGACCGGCGGCGCCATCGCCCGCATCGACGCGTCCAAGCTGAAGGAGATGGTGTTCACCAACTCCATCCAGCCGACCGAGGACTTCGTAGCCAGCCCCAAGCTGCGGTCGATCTCCATCGCTCCGCTGATCGGCGAGGCCATCTCGCGCACCGCTGCCGAGCAGTCGGTGTCGAGCCTGTTCATCTGAGATCGAGGCCTGTCGCGCGGGCTTGCGCGACACCGCTACCCAAAGGAATCAGTGCCGTGGCACGCGAAAGCGGCCACGGCATTTCTATTTCACTTCTCGAGCCGCTCCAGCATCTCGAAGCAGGCGCGGCCGTTGTGATAGGGGCATTTCCACGGACCGGCGAGACAGGCGTCGGCATCCTCGGCCGCCGTGGTGGGCCTGCCGTCCGGCGTCAGCTTGGCATGCCATTCGCCATGTTCACGGTCGGCCACCTTGTCCCGGATGAAGGCCCAGACATCGCGCACCGCATCTCGGAACGCTAGGTTGCCGGTCATCTCGAATGCGTTCTGGAAGCCGACCAGCGCCTCGGCCTGCGGCCACCAATGCTTGTGGGCATCGATCAGTTGGCCATCGCCATGTGCCTCATAATGAAGGCTGCCGTCGCGGTCCCGCCCCTCGATGAGCGTCCGGTTCGCCATCAGGATGGCCGCCTGTCTCGCCCTGGCGATCAGCGCCGGATCGCCCAGCACCTCGGCCGCTTCCACCAGCAGCCAACTGCCCTCGATGTCGTGACCATAGGAGATGTGGTCGTTCAGCGAACGCCAGTCCATGTCGAAGAACAGCTTGAAATGGCCGCCGTCGACGATGCGATCGAGTGTCACGGCGATCAATTCGGCCTGCCGCGCCACCAGCGACGGATCGCGCCATATCCGCAGGAGATTGGTGTAGGCCTCCATGATGTGGAGATGGGTGTTCATCGACTTCGGACTGTTGAGGTCCTTGGTCGACAGGCGCATGTCATCGAGCGGTTGCCAGACACGATCCAGCGCCTCGATATAGCCACCGCTCCTACCGTCGGCGGCGTGCTTCTCGATCAAACGGAACAGATCGATCGCCAGTCCGAGACTGTCGCGATTGCCAGTGGCGCGGGCATACTCGGCGAAGGCGTAGATGGCGAAAGCCTGGGCGTAGATCTGCTTGCGGTCGGAAAGCGGCCGTCCCTCGGCGTCGAGTAGCCAATAGACGCCCCCGTGCTCGCCATCGACGAAGCGCGTCCGGAGATACTCGAAGGCCCAGTCGGCGGTGGCGCGATAGTTTGCACCAAGCACGCGCGTTGCCGTGGCAAAGGTCCACAGGATGCGGGCATTGACAACCGAGGCGCGCGGCGCGCCTTTGTCAACGATACCATCGCAGTCGGCGGCACCGAAAAACCCGCCCTTGGGATCGCGCATGCGACCCTGCCAGAACGGCAGGATATTCTCGGTAAGTTCGCGAAGAATCTCCGCGCGCATGCCCTTGTCGTCGACCGCCATCGTCTTCCGCTCCGTCTGGCCGGACACGTCAGGCCGGCCCCGCTGTCCTAAACGTTTTCAGCGGGATTTCCAGATCGGAGAGCTCCGCGATGCCGACAGCTTTTCGGATCAGAGCGAAGAGCGCCGCGAAAGGTCGGCCATCACGATGGCTTTGCCCAAGTATGCCTCGAACATCGCATAGTTCTTCTTGGCCTGCTGATAGCTGGTAGCCGAACTTGCAAGCGTGATGAGAAAATGAGTGCGGCTGCTAGCTGGCATATGCATGGACAGATGGCCGCTATGGAAAAAATCGGCGGTAAGCCCTGGAATCGGCATCGGTCGCCAATGGGTCGGCCGCCCCTTCTTGTCGATCGCATTCGGATATTCGCACGTATCGTATTTGCCGGCATTTTTGCAGGTGATCGGCAAGCGAGGTTCTTTCTGCTGCTCTCGGATCTCGGCTTTGGTCGGGGCCGGTGCATCATGAAAGTGAAAGCTGACGATCGATCCCTCGCCACAGATCTTCGGCGCCCTGCAGTAGAAAAAGACGGTTCCCGTTTCCCTCGTCATGGTCAACCAGCCGGGAAACTTGTCCGATGGCACAGGCGTCGGATCACCGGCAAAGGCAGGCAAGGCGGCGGCGGAAAAGCAGGCAAACGCCAAAGCGGCGGCAAAGGATTTCATATTGGCCCCGTTGCAAGACAACACCGACAATGCGATGTTTGTAACCGGAAGTAGCGAAAGGAATCCATCCTCGCCCTTCGTCGGTTCCACTTTTCCTTAAGACTGGTCGCTCCCCGACAATACGGGTAGACCCGAGAAAACCCGGCATTCCCTTGCCTTCCCCTGCCGTTTCCGCTATAGCGCCCGCATCCGCGCCGACCCCCCTGGAGGGAGCGACGGATCGGTGTCGGCCGCGTGGCCGCCGCCGCCAGTACTCCGAATAGAAAGCACGAGAAAATGGCTCAGACCTACGAGCTCATCGCCTCGCCGCGCGACCGGGTGGGAAAGGGGTCCGCCCGTGCCCTGCGCCTTGAAGGCAAGACACCCGCCGTCGTTTATGGCGACAAGCAGCCGCCGCTGGCGATCGCGGTGAATACCAAGGAAACCTTCCTCAAGCTGCACGCCGGCGGCTTCATGACCCACGTCGTCACCCTCAAGGTAGACGACAAGGAGATCAGGGTCCTGCCGCGCGACTACCAGCTCGACCCGGTGACCGACACCCTCGTCCACGTCGACTTCATCCGCGTGTCCGACACCACCAAGGTGGCGGTGGACGTGCCGGTGCACTTCGTCGGCCAGGAAAATTCGGCCGGCATCAAGCGTGGTGGTGTGCTGAACATCACGGCCCACGAAGTGGCGCTGCTGGTTTCCGCCAACAACATTCCCGAGCACCTGACGGTCGACATCAGCGCGCTCGACATCGGCGATTCCGTGCACATCTCCGGCGTGACGCTGCCGGAAGGTGCCAAGCTGATCGGTCACGACGATTTCTCCGTCGCCGCCATCGTCGGCTCGGCTGCCGGTACCTCGGAAGAGACCGCCGCTCCCGCGGCTCCCGCCGCCGAAGCGGCTCCGGCGCCCAAGGCCTGATTTTTACCGGCCTGTGCTTGACATTCGGGGTTCCGGTCGCGAGATCGGAACCCCTGATCTTTTCGGGAGAGGCGCGTGCTCATCCTCGTCGGTCTTGGCAATCCGGGCGCCAAATATGCGTCGAACCGCCACAACATCGGCTTCATGGCGGCCGACGTCATCCACACGCGCCACCGTTTTCCCCCTGGCGGAAGAATTTCCAGGCCGAGGTGTCGGAAGGCACCATCGGCGGCGAACGCGTGCTGTTGATGAAGCCGCAGACCTACATGAACGAGAGCGGCCGCTCGGTCGGCGATGCCGTTCGCTTCCTGAAGCTCGCCCCGTCCGACGTCGTCGTCATCCATGACGAACTCGATCTGCCGCCCGGCAAGCTCCGGATGAAGGTCGGTGGCGGCCACGGCGGCCACAACGGCCTGCGCTCCATCACGTCACAGATCACCGACGCCTACCGTCGCATGCGGCTTGGCATCGGCCACCCCGGCGACAAGGCGCTCGTCCATAACCATGTGCTCTCCGACTTCGCCAAGGCCGACCGCGACTGGCTGGTTCGTCTGCTCGACGCCATCGCCGACAACGCCGACGAGCTGGTGAAAGGCGCCGACGCCACCTTCGCCAACCGCATCCACGCCATCACCGAGCCGAAGCCGGAACGCAAGCCAAAGCCCGACGCAGCCACCGACAAGACAACACCGGCCGGCGAGCCGGTACCGGAGAAGCCGCCGGAAAAGAATGCCATGGCGGCCATCCTGAAGAGCCTGCTCGCCCAGAAGAACCGGCGGTGACGCTCCCCTTCAGGACATAATTCCCTTGACGGCCGGCGGGACGCTTCCCTAACACCTCGGTCAATCATTCCTCGCTCCAGACGAAAGCCTGATCACCATGGGTTTCAAGTGCGGCATCGTCGGTCTGCCCAACGTCGGCAAGTCCACGCTCTTCAACGCGCTCACCAAGACCGCGGCCGCCCAGGCGGCCAATTATCCTTTCTGCACCATCGAGCCGAACACCGGCGAGGTGGCCGTCCCCGACACGCGCCTCGCCATTCTGTGCGAGAAGGCCAAGTCGGCGCAGGCCGTGCCGACGCGCATCACCTTCGTCGACATTGCCGGCCTGGTGCGCGGCGCTTCCAAGGGCGAGGGCCTCGGCAACCAGTTTCTCGGCAACATCCGCGAGGTGGATGCCATCGTCCACGTGCTCCGCTGTTTCGAGGACACCGACATCACCCACGTCGAGGGGCGCATCGATCCGGTGAGCGACGCCGAGACGGTGGAAACCGAGCTGATGCTGTCCGATCTCGACAGCCTTGAACGGCGCGTCGTGCCGCTGCGCAAGCGCGCCCAGGGCGGCGACAAGGAAATCAAGGAGCAGGTCGAGCTGATGGACCTCGCCCTCGAGGCGCTGCGCGACGGCCGACCGGCCCGCACCGCCAGCATTCCCAAGGGCGCGGAAGGTGCCTTCGCCGGCCTCAATCTGCTGACCTCCAAGCCGGTGCTTTACGTCTGCAACGTCGAGGAAGCGGCGGCGGCCACCGGCAACAGCCAGTCGGCGCGCGTGTTCGAGATGGCGGAGAAGCTAGGCGCCAAGGCTGTGGTCATTTCGGCGGCCATCGAGTCGGAAGTCGCCCAGCTCGACGACGCCGAGCAGAAGGAATTTCTGGAAACGCTCGGCCTTGAAGAGCCTGGCCTCGATCGGCTGATCCGCGCCGGCTACGAGCTGCTCGGCTTGATCACCTATTTCACCGTCGGCCCGAAAGAAACCCGCGCCTGGACGATCGTCAACGGCACCAAGGCGCCGCAGGCGGCCGGCGTCATCCACACCGACTTTGAGCGCGGCTTCATCCGCGCCCAGACCATCGCCTATGAAGACTACATCGCCTATGGCGAGGCGAAGGCCAAGGAGCTCGGCAAGGCGCGCGACGAAGGCAAGGAATATGTCGTCGCCGACGGCGACGTCATGCTGTTCAAGTTCAACACCTGATCGCACTGTTGCCACATTTTTGACGCCGCCGTGGAACCTTCGCGGCGGCGTTGGCGTTTCCTATTTTGGTTCCCTTATTCTGTTTCCGGCCGGAACACCGCGTTTACCAACTGTTTACCGCGATGAACGCGAGATGAACGGTAGGTTCGGGGCCTGTTCAAGCCGGCCGGAATATGGTGACATCATGGCGCGGAAAGGGCTGCGCCAAACAAGAACGGCAGCACGCCATGGCCCGCAGGACCAAACTTCTGAGCTGGATCGCCGCCGCGCTGGTGGCGCTGACCACCGTGGTCGCCGCCAGTACCCTGCCCAACCGGCTGTGGCCTAGTGACTTCAGCGTCAGCGTCGAAATTTCCGGGACGGCCGGTGCCGGCGTGTCGACCAGCTGGCAGGCGCCCTGAGCGGACAAGCGGTCGAAGAACACACATTCGGCGCGCCCGACACCAATGACAACGGCGGGCATGCTGAGCATACCCGCCGGGAAAATCCTGGACGATGGGGAATAACGCGTCGATTTCGACCGGTCAGCTCGCGTGATACGAGCGGCGCGCCGCCACTTCGTCGAGCGCGTCCTGCTCGGCAGCGTCCTGAACGGTCTTCTCGCGCATCTGATCGCGCTCCTCCAGAAGCTCGATCTTCTTCATTTCCTCGACCGCCTCGCTGAGCGCGGCCTGCGCGGCGTCGAGCTGCCCCCTGAGATCGTTGGCCGACCCCATGAGGTTGTCGCGCCGGCCCATCGCCGCTTTGGCAAAGGTCGGATAGGCGAAGTGCGCGATGTCGGTGATGCCACTACGCTTCTGTTCAGACAGAATCTGCTCGTCGAGTTCTGAGGCCATGCGCTCGAACTCGGCAATCATCATTTCGATCTGCATCACCTGCCGACGCTTCTCGTCGACCTGAAACCGCTTGAGTCGGATAAGACTGTTGCGAGATTTCATTTCAAATTACTCCCCGGAATGCGCGTATCGTAAACCGACAGTGCTTTCCAAAAGGTGAGCAAGATCTCGGTATCCGTCATGACGACGGGTACATTCACCCTTTCCTTGCGTCAAAAAGGCTTCGAGCGGGCCGGAAACGTCGATCGACTGGTCGACTTCCGGGTTGCTGCCGCGCCGGTAGGCCCCGAGGCGGATCAGTTCCTCCATGTCGGCGAAGGTGGCCATCAGCCGTTTGGCATCGCGGATCATCGGCCGAATCTCCTCCTCGATGCAACCGGGCATGGTGCGCGACACCGTCTTCAGAACATTGACCGCCGGATAGCGGCCGCGCTCGGCGATGGCGCGCTCCATGACGATATGGCCGTCGAGGATACCGCGTACGGCGTCGGCCACCGGTTCGTTGTGGTTGTCGCCATCGACCAGCACTGTGAACAGGCCGGTAATGGTGCCGCCGCCCACCGGGCCAGGGCCGGCGCGTTCGAGAAGGCGCGGCAGCTCGGAGAACACCGTCGGCGTATATCCTTTGGACGTCGGCGGTTCGCCGGCCGACAGGCCGATCTCGCGCTGGGCCATGGCAAAACGCGTCACCGAATCCATCAGACAGAGCACATTCTGCCCATCGTCGCGAAAATGCTCGGCGATGGTTAGCGTCAGATAGGCGGCCTGGCGCCGCATCAGCGCGGTCTCGTCGGACGTGGCGACCACCACCACCGAGCGGGCGAGGCCGTCCTCCCCAAGGTCGTCCTCGATGAATTCCTGCACCTCGCGGCCGCGTTCGCCGACCAGACCGATCACCGACACGTCGCAGGCCGTATATCGGGCCAGCATGGAGAGGAGCACCGACTTGCCGACGCCGGAGCCGGCGAAGATACCCATGCGCTGACCAAGGCAGCAGGTGGCAAAAGTATTAAGAACGCGCACGCCAAGGTCGATCGGCTCGCCCACCCGCGCCCGCTCGGCGGCCTGCGGCGGCGAGGCCCTGAGCGGCATCTCGCGCGGCCCCAGCGGCAGTGGTCCCTTGCCGTCGATCGGCTCGCCGAAGGCGTTGACCACCCGGCCGAGCCAGCCCTCCGACGGCCTGACCGATCCCGACGACGCCGAGATCGTCGCCTTGGCGCCGAGACGAACCCCTTCCATCGAAGCGAACGGCAGGCAGAGCGCCTTGCCGTCGCGGAATCCGACCACTTCCACCGGGACCTGGGCGCCACCAAAGCCGCTGACCGACAGGCGCGCGCCAACGCTCATCTCCTGCACCGGGCCAGCCACTTCCACCAGCATGCCCTGCACGCTGGACACCCGCCCGTAAATTTCGAGCGGACGGAGGGCTTCGATTTCAGCGGCGAGCCGGTCGAGGGTCATCGGCGGGGCTTCCGAGCAAAAGGTTTCCGAATTGATTCGGATTTCCTGACCAGTGTAACGCTTCGTTAAGGTCGGGCGTTAATACTTTGCTTAAGAGTACGGCGGTGATCGACCGGGGCAAAATGGGGTGTGGACAAGGAATCTTCGTGGAGTCGGCAGAATCGCTTAGGCAAAAATGTTAATTTGCTGGATGAGGATAACCGAAGCCAATTTATCGTGGATTCTGAATGGCCTGTCCGAACTTTCGTCGGTTTTTCGTCAAAGTGCTTGCGGCCGAGAATCATTGTTTGTTAACCATTCGGAACTAGCCTTGAGCCCGATAGCCCATGTCCGGCGGAAGTCCGGACGGCTTCCGACAGAATGTCGGGCCCGAGGCCCTAGAAAAAGGGGATAACGGAATGCGAGTTTTGCTGATCGAGGACGACAGCGCGACCGCACAGAGCATCGAGCTGATGCTGAAGTCCGAGAGCTTTAACGTCTATACGACGGATCTTGGCGAGGAAGGTATCGACCTCGGCAAGCTATATGACTACGACATCATCCTGCTGGACCTCAACCTGCCGGACATGTCGGGTTATGAAGTGCTCAGGACGCTGCGCGTGTCGAAGGTAAAGACGCCGATCCTAATTCTGTCGGGTCTTGGCAACATCGAGGACAAGGTGCGCGGTCTCGGCTTCGGAGCCGACGACTACATGACCAAGCCGTTCCACAAGGACGAGCTGATCGCCCGCATCCATGCCATCGTTCGTCGCTCCAAGGGGCATGCCCAGTCGGTCATCGTCACCGGTGATCTGGTGGTCAACCTCGACACCAAGACCGTCGAGGTCAATGGCAACCGCGTGCATCTGACTGGCAAAGAATATCAGATGCTTGAGCTGCTTTCCCTGCGCAAGGGAACGACGCTCACCAAGGAGATGTTCCTCAACCATCTCTATGGCGGCATGGACGAGCCGGAACTCAAGATCATCGACGTGTTCATCTGCAAGCTTCGCAAGAAGCTCGCTAATGCCACCGATGGCCGCAACTATATCGAGACCGTCTGGGGCCGCGGCTACGTGCTGCGCGAGCCGGACGAGATCCAGGAAGCGGTCTGATCTTATCCGACCCAGCGAGCAGCGGCGCGTTTTCCCCTTTCGCGCCGCGCTTGGCGTCACCCCGGCTTCGGCCGGGGTTTTTTGTTTTATGGGGATCTTTTCGTCAAAACTGAATTTAGAGCCACTCCAGCAAAAGTGGGAACCGGTTTTGCGTCCGGAGTTGCGTGAAAACAAAAGGCTGGGGCATGTTGGCGAACCGGAGTTTGCCGGACATGTTTTAGCAGCATCATCCGACCGGAGTGAAACGAGGGTCGAAAAGATGATGCTTTCTAAACAACAACTGAGAGAGCCGATCTGATTCAGTCAGATCGAATAGCGCGCTAAAGCCTTCCTGTCTTCAGGAAGATTTGCTCGCGCAAAACCGTAAACAGGCCATGCAGACTGCCAACGATCACCGCCCCAAACCAACCTAAATTCATAAAAACAATAGAAACGAAACAAATCCCGAAAATAGATAGAGCGGAGAAGTCAGCAGATACCAAAAAGCAGATTAAAACTCCTGAAGAAAAGAAAATCAACAACATTAAAACTATAAGGCCACCCACAAAGGCAAAGCAGGCGCCAAGAGCAACGCTGATAAAGGACACGCCTACTAAATATATCAGCATGATATCTTCCCGCTGCCCCAGCATTCGTGCGATCGTCTGCACCAGAAAGCACGAGGCGAAGCTATCCAATAACTTGAGAACCGTCGCCATAAAATAACGCGAACAATGGAGATATATACAACCTCAAGAGGAGACCGCAAACATTTATCAATGAAAATATTTTTGATATATAGCGTATTCCTACGCATATGATTTAAACATAAATAGATAAGAAAACTCAGGAATTCCGTAGCGAATACGCTCACTCCTGAGATCGGAAGGTCTTCGGTAGCGCCGTACTTTCTTCACCGCCGGTCTCGGCCCGGATCCAGGCGGCAACGCCGCGCCCGGCGCCGGCGAGCGCAACCACCTCGATGGCCGGCTGCTGGTAGGGATGGTTGGCGACGATCGCCGTATAAAGCGATTCCACAAAATCCTCGCGCGTCTTCATGGTGACGAGCACCTCGCTGTCCTCGCTGATTTCGCCCATCCAGCGATAGACACTGCGAACGCCCGGCACGATGTTGGCGCAGGCGGCAAGGCGCCTTTCCACGACGAGGCGAGCGATGGTGAGCGCTACCTCCTCGTTCGGGCAGGTAACACTAACGATACGCAGGTCGTCGACGGCTTTAGACATGAGTTCTCCCGTAACTTTCAGGCAATGGTTCGGCTCCGGCATTGGCATCCGCCTTATGCCATTTGGAACTCAAATGCCAAATTCGCTCCCCTGGCCAGAACACGCGCCAGCCCCAGACGGAATCGTCTGATCGCCAAGTGAATGTTCCAGATTCTTCCGCCAGAGCAAACACTTTTCAATTGGATAGGTTCAACCCAGCCGATGTTCCTGCAACAATCGCGGTTGGCGCGGCACGTTTCCTTTTCGGCGTGCCCATGCTAGATCATATCCTACGAAAGTGGACCCCCATTTGCGGCGGCCGCATCGTCCGGATGCCGGCAGTGGCAGGGGGCGGCGAGGGCCGGCCGGAGCAAGACGACTGACACGACGGACCTGATGCCGCACAACGGACGCCCTTCCTTCGAACACCTTTCTTTTGTCGCCAGCGATACGCCCGAGGCTCAGGACGCCAAGGCAAGCCTGACCGCCGAGTATGGCAATGTTGCCGCCGATGACGCCGATGCCATCGTCGCTCTGGGCGGCGACGGGTTGATGCTGCAGACGCTCCACCGCTTCATCAACACCGACAAGCCGATCTATGGCCTCAACTGCGGCTCGGTCGGCTTCCTGATGAACGAGTTTCGCGTCGACGGCCTTCGGGAGCGGCTTGCTGATTCGGTGGTCACCGCGCTACATCCACTCGCCATGGAGGCGACGACGGTGCTCGGCGACACCCACCTCGCCCACGCTTTCAACGAAGTGTCGCTGATGCGGCAGACCTACCAGGCGGCCAAGCTCAGAATTTCGATCGACGACAAGGTGCGCCTCGACGAGATGAGCTGCGACGGCGTGCTGGTGGCGACGCCGGCCGGCTCGACCGCCTACAATCTGTCCGCCCACGGCCCCATCCTGCCGATCCATGTGCCGTTGCTCGCCGTCACACCGATCAGCGCCTTCCGGCCGCGCGGTTGGCGCGGCGCGGTCATTCCCGACCGTTGCACGATCGTCATCGACGTGCTCGAGCACAAGAAGCGGCCGGTCTCGGTCGCCGCGGACCACCAGGAAGTGCGCGATGTGCTGCGCGTCGAAATCAAGGCCGACGTGCGCCAGCGCAGCCTCATTTTATTCGATCGCAACCATGGCTGGGAGGAACGTGTCCTCACGGAACAATTCCGGACCTGAGGGAGCAACGTTTCTTTAAGCGGCAGCGGCGACAATCGCCTCTTGCGGCTCTTCGCCGTGCAGTCGACGGAAACAGCGCCGATGTCAAAATCCTCCGATGGCACCGAATATATCGAGGCCAAGAACGACCTTAGAAAGAAGGTACGGGAGATCCGCCGTCGCTCGCCAGCCGACGATCCGGTAAAGCGTGCCGAAGCGGCGCTACAGATTCTGTCGACCCATTTCGACGACTGGATGCTCGACGAGGTCAAGTCGATGTTCGAGACGCGCGACGCATGGATCGCCGTCGACTATCGCGAGGGCGAAGAGAAGCGCGCCTTCCATCGTGCCGTCCACGACATCAAGGGCCAGTCGACGACGCTTGGCTTCCCGCTGGCCACCCGGGTCGCCGGCAGCCTCTGCGCCCTGCTGGAACGCATTACCGACCGTCCGCTGGTACCGATCGACCTCATCAATCAGCATGTCGATGCCATCAGGGCCATCGTCCGCGAACGCGCAAAGGACGAGCAGAACCGGATCGGAGCGGCCCTGTCGCAGACGCTGCTCGAGGTCACGGAGGTCTATATCGCCCGGCACGGCCATGTGGACGAAGAGGACGACGGCGTCATCGTCCGCGATCTCTGACGAGCTTGTCCTTCTGAGGGGTTGAGATCGCCCGTTCTGCGGGCGATGGGCTTTGCTTATTGATCCGGCAGAAGCGATAAAGCCCACTACTACTGGCTACTTCAGGCCGCGGTCCGCTGGCGTTCTCGCCGGGCGGCCATCATGTCCCGTGCCGCCGTGCGGGCGCTTTCGGCGGCGAGCCGCCTGAGCATGGCGAGGAGATCGTCAACTTCACCCGGCGCGAATTCCTGATAGCGGGTGAGAATGCGCTCAACCATCCGGCGGCCATAGCGCGGCTCGTCGCCCTCGCGGCCGTCGTAATCGAGGTCGCGCCAAACATCGAGCGCGGCCAGGAAAGCAGCGTGGCTGCGCTCCGGCAATCCGGCACGCGCGAACAGCGCCCTCAGCGCGCCCGGTCGTCCATCGATCAACAGCGCGTAGACACGCGTTGCCGGCAGGCCGGACAGGCGAGCGAGCGCCGCCTCGAGGAAGCGGATGTGGCCTTCGCACATCGAGCGGATGAGCAGTGCCGTCGTCAGCTGCCCGGAAGCCCTGAGATGCTCGACCAGCGCGGCAAGTTCCGCTTCGCCGGCCGAGCCGGCAAGGAACACCGTCGCCTTGTCGCAGGCCTCGCGCAACACAACGCCAGCCCGCTTGGGCGCGATCCAAGCCCGGCCGACCAGGAAGCGACCGAGCTTTTCACTGAGCGCCGAGATCAGCGACTGCCGCACGGCGAGCGGCAAGTCGCGGCGGGCAAACAGCGCCTCGCGGATGTCGCCGTCTGTTCCAAGACGGCCGGCGATCGCCGCGAAGGCCTCGCCGTCGAGGTCGGCCCCGGGATTGCCAAGCAGGACGAGTACGGCATCGCGGTTGCCCTCGGCGGCGATGGCATCAGCCACTTCGAAGGAAACCCACGG
The DNA here is from genome assembly GCF_041320595.1 of Pleomorphomonas sp. PLEO. NCBI lineage: Bacteria > Pseudomonadati > Pseudomonadota > Alphaproteobacteria > Hyphomicrobiales > Pleomorphomonadaceae > Pleomorphomonas > Pleomorphomonas sp. PLEO. The sequence goes on along the minus strand of NZ_CP166625.1, from coordinate 1,352,445 downwards.
ACGGCTGGCGATCGCCTTGGCGATCGATGGCGTACCAAGCGCCACCGCCGCCGCCAGCTCGCTGTCGATCAGGCAGGGCGAGCGACGGAAGATCGGCTCGGCGATGGCCGGCAAATCCTGCGACAACGTCACGATGAGATGGCGCGGCGCCGTCTCATGAATCGACAGCGCCTCAGCGAGCGCGCGGCGGACGTCGGGCGACGGATCGTCGGCGAGCAACGTCAGCGTCGCCTCGATCATCTCTCGCGCCTCGCGCGTGAGGTCGCTATGGACATAGCTCCTGACCAGCGCCGGCACAGCCGAGGCACGGGCCGGCGCCGGGGCATTCTCCATCCAGTCGATGAGCCGAAAACGCCCCATGCTCTAGTCCCGTTACGCTATTACGCCAGCGCCAAGGCGCCGGTCGTCACGAACGGAATGTTCCCATACCGACCCTTAAGGATTGGTTCACCATGATATTCCGAAGACGAAGAGGCCGGCACAACTGCCCGGGCCAGTTCATATGAGGCTGAGGGTTGCCGCCGCGAGCACCACATAACGGCCGGTTTTGGCAACGGCGACCAGAGCAAGGAAGACGGGAAACGGTTCGCGCGCCAGACCGGCGACGACGGTCAGAGGATCGCCGACGACCGGAACCCAGCTCAGCAGCAGCGACCATTTTCCGTAGCGCCGATAATGGTCTTGCGCACGAAGGAGGGCCGCCGGCTTGACCGGAAACCAAGGGTGCTCCCGGAAACGTTCGATACCCCGGCCCAGCAACCAGTTGGCGGCCGATCCAAGTACATTGCCCAGACTGGCGATCGTCACAAGCAGCCAAACCGGGTAATCGCCGGTCAGCAAAAGGGCGACCAGGGCGGTTTCCGACTGCATCGGCAGGATGGTCGCCGCGGCGAGGGCCGCCAGGAACAGCCCACCATAGACGGCAAGATCGATCATGCCGGCTTCCGTTCAGTGGCATGTGAAATCGACAAGCAGAATACCAAGAGGCATTTTCAATGCATCTTGGTATCAGTTGTCGTTGAGGAAGCTGGCGAGATTGAGCGGCCCGCTCGCCTTGAAGCCACGGTCGAGAATCTGACCTGGCTGGCTGGCACGAAGCGCCGCGCTGGTATCGGCAGCGCCGGAGGCAACTTTGCCGAGGCCAGAACCGTCATCGGCAAGCGCGGCGTGGAACAGGTTCGATGACAGGCTGAACCTCTGCCAGAAGGATGAGGAGCCGTTGGCGGTCGCGGGTGCGTCGGCGCGGTAGATCGACGAGAAGGCATTTGTCGGCGCAGCCGCCGTCCACCCCGAATTGGACGTTCCTTCCGTCGAGGTCACTCCGGAGAGCGCTGATTCCGCCTCGGCCACACGTTGCGATGCGCCGCCGCCCGTCTCGGCATCGGTATAACCGAGCGCCGGATCCCAGCGGGTAGCGGCGGGCTCATCCGCTCTGTCCAGCCGGGCCACGATATGACCGGCATTGACGGCAACCGGCGTCGTATCGCCATGCTTGCCGGTCAGGTTGGCATAGACCTCGGCAACGGAGCGCTCGCGTCCGCCTTCGTAGAAGATGGCGGGGTTGGCGCGCGCCGCCTGCGGCAGCAGATCGGCGGCGCTCGATGTCGGATCGCTGCCAGTGGCGCCGATCAACGCCGAAGCACCCTTGGCGCCAAGGAAATGGGCGGCGTAGAGCTCGCCCGCTGTCGCATCACGGCCGATGTCATCGCGCAAGGAATCCGCATTTCGGCGGGTGAAGGCGCCGGCCACCAGCGAAGACACTTTGGGATCCTCGCGCAAAGCCAGGATCTTCTGCCGCTCGGTAGGGTCGGCCACTTGATAACGACCGCTTGCTGTCTTGGATATTTCGGCGCTGTACTGCCCAAGGCCCAGCGATGGCCCCTCTTCCTTCAGCGTCTGAAGCCAGGTGCCTTCGACGAACTGGAATAGGCCGGTCGCCGACGAGGTCGAAGCCTTGGCGTCGGTTCGCAAGGACGACTCCCGCTGAGCGGTGTCGACGAGATACTGAAAGGACGTGCCGGTGCTATCGCTTGCCGCGTCGAAAGCCTGCTCGATGCGGTCGGAAATGCCCGCGCCTGAAATGCCTGTTGACGTGGTCGGCGGCGCCGTCGTCTTCTGCGCCGGCGTCCCGTAGACCCATTGGAAAACCGGATTCATCGACGTTTCACCAGCGATGGCCTTTCCGGGAGGTCCCGGCGGGCCGAAAGGGCAAGACTAACCAACCTCGGTTAGTTCTTTGTTAATCATTCTGGACAGGAATGGTTAAGGATTAGTAAATGTCTTTTGTCTTCCAGTTACTCAGCAGAAACATTGGGAAAGACTTGATAAACTGCCCAGCGTTGCTGTGGCCGCTCATCGCGGCCGGCGACCAACCGCCCGGTGTCACCTTTTCCATCGCGACGGCCGATCCCGACACTGCTCGCGCCGCCGTCTCCGCCGGTGCCCGTGCCGTTCTGGTCCCTGTGGAGGACGATTTCGCACTGGCGGATCGGATGGCAGTGGCCTTGTCGGTCGCAGAAGCGGAGCTCGGTCTGGCCGACGGTGTCCTGTCGCTGATCCTCGAAATCTCCGGCCCGGCTACCGCCCTCCACCTTGGACGCCATCTTCCGGCATCGCGGCGACTTGCCGCCATCGGCATCGATCTCGATGGCTTCGGTCGAGGGGCGGCAGGGGCAGTCGATGCGCCTCGCACGGTCGCCGCCGGTCTCGTGGCGTTGGCCAGCGCGGCGCTCCACCTGCCCGCCTACCTTACCGGCGCGGCAAGCCTTTCACCATCAGGCAAACCGGCCATCGGCGGCTTCACTCATCTGCTCGTCGATGCCGACGGCGTGGCGCGCTCGCCCCTCGCAAGTCCCCCCTGGCGATCGCCAACGGACATTTCACGCTAGTTCTTTGTTTTTCCACAGTCCGCTCCCGACGGCTTCCGCAACTTTTCGGACGTGTGGTCTAGCGAGAAACCCGAACAGCCTGTATTTTTCCTCCACGAGCAACTCGCGACGGAGCAGCCGGGCAACCCCCGCACCCCATGGGCTACCTCTTTGAAATCGGCGTTATCTTCATCCTCCTGATCCTGAACGGTCTTTTCGCCATGTCCGAGCTGGCGGTGGTATCCTCGCGCCGTCCACGCCTTGAGGCCATGGCCGCCAGGGGGTCGAAGGGCGCCGCGACGGTTCTGAAGCTCGCCGCCAATCCCGGGCGTTTCATGTCGTCGGTGCAGATCGGCATCACGCTGGTCGGCATCCTGGCCGGTGCCTATTCAGGCGCGACGCTATCGGAGCCGCTCGCCAGTTTGCTGCTGGCCGAGGGCGTTCCGGCATCGATCGCCTCAGGCCTAGCCATCGCGCTGGTGGTCGGCCTCATCACCTATTTTTCTCTGGTGATCGGCGAGTTGGTACCCAAGCAGATCGCGCTGGCCAATCCGGAGGCGGTGGCTTCGCTGATGGCCCGGCCGATGCTGGGCGTCGCCTTCATTGCCGCGCCGGTGGCGCTCATTCTCGAGCGGTCGAGCCGCCTGATCATCAGCGCCCTTGGCCTCAAATCGACGGGTCAGAGCGCGGTCACCGAGGAAGAGATCAAGGCGGTAATCGCCGAAGGCACCAGCTCCGGTATCCTCGAGCCCGAGGAAAAGGAATTGATGGCCGGCGTCATGCGCTTCGGCGACCGGTCGATCCGCGCCGTGATGATCCCGCGCCCCGACATCACCGGCATCGATCTCGAATGGGACAACCAGCGCATCATCGAGGCGATCGCCAATTCCTCGCACTCGCGCTATCCGGTGTTCACCGGCTCGATCGACATGGTGCAGGGCGTCATTCAGGCCAAGGATCTTCTCGATCAGCACCTCAAGGACGAGCCGCTCGATATCAAAAGCCGCATACGCCAGGTCGACATGGTGCCCGACACGGCATCGGCCCTTGACGTGCTCGACACGCTGCGCCGCTCGCCGCTGCAAATGGTCATGGTGATCGACGAATACGGTTCGGTGGAAGGCATGGTGACCGCCGCCGACATCCTCACCGCCATCGTCGGCAACCTCGGCGGTGAAACCAACGAAGAACTCAGCGAGATCGTCATGCGCGCCGACGGCAGCTGGCTGATCGATGCCGATCTCGGCGTCGATCTGGTGGCCGAAAAGATCAACTGCCAGGGCCTTGACGACCCCGACCGCGATTACGAGACGCTGGCCGGTTTCGTGCTGTCGGTGACCAAAGCCATTCCATCGACTGGCGACATCGTCGACTGGCGCGGCTGGACGTTCGAAATCGTCGACATGGACAGCCGGCGCATCGACAAGGTGCTGGTCACGGCGCCACGGTCATCACAGGCCTGATCGCTCCCGAACCATCGCGGCGGTCGAAATCACCGCCTTCGTAGGGCAGAGGCCGGAGCAATTGAAAAACCCGAGAAGGTCCGTACGAGCGGTCCTCCTCGGGCAAAATGCCTCTCCACGGACGGCATCGCCGCCCCGAAATCCGCTCGCTCAGTCGTCGCCGGGCTGCGCGCCGATCTGGGCGACGATACCGGCGCAGGCGTCGGCACAGGCGCTGACCCTCTCGCGCCCAACGGTATTAGTGATGCGCTGGACGAGATCGGTATAGTCGGTCTCGATCGGCGCAATCGTCTTGCGGCCGTAGTCGGTCAGCGACACCAGCGTCTTCCTGAGGTCCTCGAACTGCTGGGCGCGATTGATCAGATCGCGCGCCTCGAGATCGCGCAGGATGCGCGACAGGCTGGATGCCCGGACGAAAGTGTTGGCGGCGAGTTCAGAGGCGATCATCGGCGAACGCGTTTGCAGCTCGTGCAACACGCGCCACTGCGGTTCGGTAAGACCGGCAACTTTCATGCTGGGCCGCAGTGTCTCGATCACCGACTCGTAGGCCAACAGGAACGTTTTCATAAGATCGGGTTCGGCCGCCATGGCTGCCTCGCCTGCATTTTGGCGAACGGAGGAAAGGAGGGTGCTAGTGACCACTTGCTCGACCTTGAGGAATCATGTTGGGGTTTTATCCTACTAAACAACAAATCCAGAGATTTCAAGTATGCATCTCGCACATATCTTGAATAGCTTAATCTCCAGTCCAAGTCTTTTAGACAGTCTCCAACTACCGTTTCATAAATGAAAATTGTTTCCTAGACTGATACATAATTACATTTACATACATGAATTCGTCGTGATGCCCTGCCCCGGTAAATAAGATTTTACCGATTATAATCTCGACAGATTCCAAACTGTAAAGTGGACAGGCCTGCGAGACGGTTGACCCACGAAACGTTATATCATAACGGTGTCTTTCGACTATGTCCACCAAGCCAGAGCCGTCATGCTGCAAAACTCGCTTCGCTCCCTGTCTTCTGCGAATTCCGATACTGGCCGGCCTGCCATCGTTGTCATTCGGCCGTCGGTACTCCGCCTCGGTCTCGGCACTCGCCTCGCCGGCGCGGCCTGCTTTATGGCCGGCATCTGGGGGTTGATCGGCTGGGTGTTGCGGTGATGACCTTTGGCGAACAGGCTCAGCCAGCCGAGGGCGCGACGCTCACCTTCCTGAACGCCACCATCGGCTATGATCGCCATCCCGCCTTGCACCATCTTTCGGCATGCTTTCCGGCAGGTAGCATGACGGCCATCGTCGGCCCCAACGGCGCCGGCAAATCCACGCTGCTCAAGGCGGCGATCGGCCACCTTCGGCCGATGGAGGGCGATGTCCGGATCAGCGGCTGCCGGCGAACGGAGATCGCCTATCTGCCGCAACTTGCCGAAATCGATCGTAACTTTCCGCTGCCGGTGTTCGACTTCGTCGCCATGGGGCTGTGGCAGCGTCGCGGCGCCTTCGGTGGTTTCCGCCGCGACGACGACGAGGACGTGGCGCGGGCGCTGGCCGGCGTCGGTCTCGTCGGCTTCGAGCAACGGCCGCTCGACACGTTGTCCGGCGGCCAGTTGCAGCGGGTGTTGTTCGCCCGCCTTGCCTTGCAGGACGCGCCGCTGATCTTGTTGGATGAACCCTTCTCCGCCGTCGACGATCGCGCCATCGGCGAGCTGATGGACGTCGTGACCCGCTGGAACGCCGAGGGACGCACGGTGATCGCCGTGTTGCACGACCTCGACCTGGTACGCCGCCGCTTCCCCCGGACGTTGCTGATCGCCCGCCAGCTGATCGCCGAGGGCGATACCGATGATGTGCTCACATCACCCAACCTCGCCGCCGCCCGCCGCCACATCGAGGCCTGGGACGAAGCCGCCCCCTTCTGCGAGGCCGAGCCCGCCGAATGACCGCCACCGATCTTCTATCCGTCTTCTCCGATTTTGCCTTCATGCGCCGGGCGCTCGCCGGCTGCCTGGTGCTGTCGGTGGCCGCCGCTCCCGTCGGCGTCTTCCTGATGCTGCGACGCCTGTCGCTGACCGGTGACGCCATGGCCCACGCCATTCTGCCGGGCGTCGCGGCGGGCTATCTCCTAGCCGGCCTCAACCTCTGGGCCATGACGGCGGGCGGCCTCGCCGCCGGTCTTGCCATCGCGCTGATGGCAAGTGCCGTCACCCGCCTGACGCCGCTCAAGGAAGATGCGTCGCTCGCCACCCTCTACCTCATCTCGCTGGCGCTCGGCGTCATCCTGATTTCCGCGCGCGGGTCGGCGGTCGACGTCATGCACCTATTGTTCGGCTCGGTGCTGGCCATCGACGATACCGCCCTGGTGTTCATCGGCATCGTCGCCTCGATCACCATCGTCGCCTTCGCGATTCTGTGGCGGCCACTGGTGCTGGAATGCGTCGACCCCGGCTTCCTCAAGGCGGTCGGCGGACGCGGCGCGGTCATCCATGTCGCCTTCATGCTGGTGATGGTGCTGAACCTGATCGCCGGCTTCCAGGCGCTCGGCACGCTGCTGTCGGTTGGCCTGATGATGCTGCCCGCCGCCAGCGCCCGCTTCTGGACACGCTCGCTCGGCGCCATGACGGCGCTAGCCATGGTCTTCGCTGCTACCGCCTCGGTGATCGGTCTTGCCGCGTCCTTCGTCGCCAACCTGCCTTCGGGGCCGGCGATCATCGTTGCCGCCGGCATTCTCTACGCGCTCTCCATCGTCTTTGGGCCAACCGGCGGCCTGATCGCCCGCTTCAGGCCGGCGCGGCACCGTACCGGCTAAAGCGGCTCACAGAAACGCAACGCCCTTCGATGTCAGGCCAATTTCGCGCAGATGCCGACGCATACGGTCATTGAGCGCAGCTGGTTTTTCATTTGCATCAGAGACCGTTTGAAATTCACTCCGGCATGTCGGCTGGCACGGCTTTCGAGAAGCGGAGCGCAACGGTCATTGGGCCCGTGAACACCGGGCGTAGAAAGCTGGATCAGAAAGAAGGCCTTTCAAGACGAGCCGGATTGCGGGGCGTCGCCCGACGGCTCAGTCCCCTTGGCAAGCGCCGACTCGATGCGCTGCCGGGCCACGGCATTGCGGGCGCGCAGCAGCTTCAGCCGATTGGCGAGATCGTCGATCCGGGCATCGTCATCAAGCTCGGCTGTCTTGACAACCAACTTATCCACCTGCCGCTCCGCCTTCGCCCCGAAATCGACGTGAATGACAGGCGCCGTCGGCGTGGTAGGCGCCGATGGGAAGATGCTCGGCGGGTAAACCAGCGGCGGCGTGTGGGTGAGATCGGCGATGGTTTCGGACAATACGGCGATGCGCGCCTCGGCCTCGACCAAGGCCATCTTCATGTCGGCCGCCAGCGACTCCGCCTCGTCGCGGCTTTCCTCGGCTTCCATCGAGCGGATGCTGATCTTGCGCTGCAGGTCGCGACGCTCGGCGTCGACGCGCGCCACCGCCTCGTGAGCATAGCGGGCGATCGAATGCGCCTCGTCAAGGCGCCTTTCATAATCGGCGAGCGTCGCCTCGAAGCCCTTCTTCTCGGCTTCGAGCGCTTGCGCCCGCTCGCGATCCTGAAAGCTCCGGAGTTCAGCGGCCGCCGCCGTCTGCCGTGCCGTGTCAAGCGCAACTTCGACCCGTGCCATGCGGGCGGCCATCTCCGCTCGGATCGCGTCCTTGGCCGCTGCCATCTCGGCAACAGAGCGCGGCAACTGCTGGTCCAGTCGGCGACGATAGAGGCGCACAGCGCGCGAGTTGATCGCCGGCATCAATAGCAGGGCGAACAGCCCCGCCACCAACACGCCCGCCAGAAAGATCAGCACCGTCTCGATCACGTCATGCCATCCCGTGGCAGATCAATCCGCCCTAGCCGATGTTTGTCGCGCATTGGGCAGGAAACGGTCAAGGGCGGACCGGCATTCCCGTCCGCCCGATGGCGAAAAAAGTGGCGACACATGGCTCAGTAGCCGCGAAAGCCTCAGAATGGGTTCCACGTCGCCTGCGGCGTGAACTTCAGATAGCCGACATTGACGCCGAGACGGGCACCAACGCCCGTGCGCACCGGCACCAGCGTGACGTCGCCCAGGCGCAACGCGGTGATGCCGAAGCCGCCCACCAGATAGGCCGAACCGGCGACGCCGCCGAAGCGCTGGTAGATCGACTGCATCGAGGGCAGATTGTAGACCAGGATCATGGTGCGCGCGCCATCGCCGCCGAAATCGATCCCGAACGTCGGCCCTTGCCAGTAGACGCGCGCCGAGCCGGCATTGCGCGTGTAGAGCGTTCCCTCGCCGTAGCGCAGGCCGCCGAACAGCGCGCCCGAACCCTCTTGGCCAAGAATGTAGCCGTTGGGCTGGCCGTAGTTCGCCGCCGACCGCTCGATTGCCGAGGCAAGGCCGCTCGACATTTCGCCGAAGAACTTGTGGCCAGTATCCACCAACTCCGATGACGAATAGGTCTCGTGTGCCTGTTGGGCATTGGCAGGCATCACCACCGCGCCCATGAAGGCCAGCAAGAGGAAAGGTAGCGCTTTCAGCACCGACAAACGCGACATCGGCAATCCCTCCACGTCCCGTCCGCCACCCGCCGAAGCGGCGGAACGACGAGATCATCAGAACATTAACCTCGCCGACACCCCATCCAGGCAAGATGAACGGTAGGGTCGGTCGGTGACATCATGATCATACAGACGAATCAGACATCACGACGGCAAGATTGGGTGAGTTTTATCGCCCGCGCCATTGTTTTGTCGCTGTTTTTCCTCACCCCTTGCCAGCCGGTAAACGCACTAGACGAAAGGATAGTGTTCGATCCTTACACCGGACTGTCGCTCGGCGGGTACGACCCGGTGGCCTATTTCGTCAGCAACGCCGCCGTTCCCGGCCTCACGGACTACGAGGAAGTATACGGCGATACCTACTGGCATTTCGCCACCGAGGGCAACGCCGCGGCTTTCCGCGCCGCTCCGGCCGTCTACATCCCCGGATTTGGCGGCTATGCCCTGGCGGCCATCGCGCGCGGCGTCGCCCAGCCCGGCAACCCCACCCTGTTCGCCATCCACCGCAACCGCCTCTACCTCTTCGCCTCCGAGGACGAGCGGCAAACCTTCCTCGCTGATCCCGAAGCCATGATCTCCGCCGCCGCCGCCCACTGGCCGGATGTGCTGAAACTGCTGGCTTATTGACGGCCCAAGAGGCGGATTCCGATGGTTCGTATCCCTCCAGGGCTACGTTTCCACGGGAAATCCTGCGCGTCGGAAGGCGCGGCGCGGGTGGCAAAGGCGGACGGCGGACAGGACCAACCTCGCTCCTTACCAATATGTCATCCACCTTTGCGGTGTTTGGCGGCTTCCCGCGCTTGTGAGCATCGGCGGCGGGCGTTATCCATGAGCCCAAACAATTGACCGATTCGTCGGTGGGCTCTGCCCGTCGGCCTGAACCAATGGAACCGACCATGTCCGACCTGGCCAAGCTGGAAGCCCTGGATTTTGCCGCCCTGCTCTGCTCGCGCGTCTGCCATGACATCATCTCGCCGGTCGGCGCCATTACCAACGGCCTCGAGGTGCTCGACGAGGAAAACAATGAGGAAATGAAGGCTTTTGCCTTCGACCTCATCCGCAAAAGCGCCCGCACAGCCTCATCCAAGCTGCAGTTCGCCCGCCTCGCCTTTGGCGCGGCCGGTTCGGTGGGCGCGGAAGTCGACCTGGGCGACGCCGAAACGGTGGCCAAGCGCTACATGGAAAGCGAAAAGGCCGACATCGACTGGCAGGCGACCCGCCGCCTGTTGCCGAAGAACCAGGTGAAGCTGCTCCTCAACGTGCTGCTGATTGCGCTGCAGGCCATTCCCCGCGGCGGTAAAGTGGTGGTGCGTGTCGACGGCGATCTGCCCTACCCGGTCCAGCGGATCGAGGCCACCGGCGCCGCCTCGCGCATTCCGCCCCGCATCGTCGAGCTTCTGGCCGGCGACCTCGGCGATCACGTCGACGCCCACGCCATCCAGCCCTATTACGCCGGGGCGCTTGCCCGCGCCGCCGGCCTCGCCATCGAAATCTCCAAGGATGGCGACACCGTCATCTTCGAGGCGAAAGCAGCCGAGACCGCCCTTGGGGGCGAGCGAGCTGAATAAAGAGTTAACCGCCTCCACAATTACTGATAGTCACAGCGCTCCCTGAGGTGGGCGCCTTGCGTCAACTGTCGACAAGCCTCGACATGTTGGAGGCAAACGCGCGTTTGCGGCCGAGACTTCAATCAATATTAACAGTTTGACCGGACACTTGACCCTAAAGCGACTGGTAGAGCGAACGCCATTTTGAAAAGCGCCGCTTCCGGTTGGGCCTTCCCTGGGGGTGAAGTATGGACGACCTTTTGCGTGAATTCCTCACCGAGACAAACGAGTCGCTCGATACCGTAGACGTGGAATTGGTGAAGTTCGAGCAAGAGCCGAACAACGCCCGCATTCTCGATAACATTTTCCGCCTGGTCCATACGATCAAGGGTACCTGCGGTTTCCTCGGCCTGCCGCGCCTCGAAGCGCTGGCCCACGCCGCCGAGACGCTGATGGGCAAGTTCCGTGAGGGCGCCGCCGTCACCCAGGAGGCGGTCAGCCTCGTCCTGCAGACGATCGACCGCATCAAGGGCATTCTGGCCGAACTCGAAGCCAACGAGGGCGAAGAGCCCAAGGGCGACGATCGCGACCTGATCTCGTTGCTCGAGGCCATGTCGATGGCCGAGGCCACGCCTCGCAAGGAAGCGCCGAAAAAGGAAAAAGCGAAGGAAAAGGCCGGAACGCTGGTCGCCCAGGTTCTCGAACGCGAGCTGCGCCCCGGTGAGGTGTCGCTCGACGAGCTGGAGCGCGCCTTCCGCGAAACTCCCGTCGAAGTGATCGTCACCGCCGAGGCAGCTCCCTCTGTTGTCGAAGAGGCGCCCGCGCCGGCTCCCGTCGGCATCGATTTTGCCCGCGTCGCCGCCGAGATCGAAGCGCGTATGAAGCAGGCGAGCCCCGACGACAAGCCGGGCAAGGCCAAGCTGACCACTGAAGAAGGTGAAGCCGAGGCCGAGGCCAAGATCGAAAAGGGCTCTGTGTCGAGCCAGTCGATCCGCGTCAACGTCGAGACGCTCGAACACCTCATGACCATGGTCTCCGAGCTGGTGTTGACCCGCAACCAGTTGCTTGAGATCGTTCGCCGCCACGAGGACAGCGAATTCAAGGTGCCGCTGCAGCGCCTGTCCAACGTCACCGCCGAACTGCAGGAAGGCGTCATGAAGACGCGCATGCAGCCGATCGGCAACGCTTGGCAGAAGCTGCCCCGCATCGTCCGCGACCTCGCCCAGGAACTCGGCAAGCAGATCGAACTCGACATGATCGGCGCCGAAACCGAACTCGACCGCCAGGTGCTGGAGCTGATCAAGGACCCGCTCACCCACATGGTGCGCAACTCGGCCGACCACGGCCTGGAGCGGCCCGATGATCGCCGCAAGGCCGGCAAGACCGAGAAGGGCACCATCCGCCTCGCCGCCTATCACGAGGGTGGCCACATCATCATCGAGATCGCCGACGACGGTCGCGGCCTCAACCTCGATCGCATCAAGCAGAAGATCGTCGAGAACGGCCTCGCCAGCGACGCCGAACTCGAGAAGATGACTGAGAGTCAGATCTTCAAGTACATCTTCGCCCCCGGCTTCTCGACCGCTGCAAAGGTGACCTCGGTGTCGGGGCGCGGCGTCGGCATGGACGTCGTCCGCACCAACATCGAGACCATCGGTGGCACGGTCGATCTGAAGTCGGTGCAGGGCAAGGGCACCACCTTCACCATCAAGATCCCGCTGACGCTGGCCATCGTGTCGACGCTGATCGTCGAGAGCTGTGGCGACCGCTTCGCCATCCCGCAGCTCTCCGTGGTCGAACTGGTGCGCGTGCAGAACAACTCCGAGCACCGCATCGAACGCATCAAGGACACCCCGGTCCTCCGCCTGCGCAACAAGCTGTTGCCGCTGGTGCCGCTCGCCGGCCTCCTCAAGGTCGAGGTTTCGGCCGAGAAGAGCGAGGATGAGGGCTTCATCGTCGTCATGCAGGTTGGCAACGTCACCTTCGGCCTGGTGGTCGACGGAGTCTTCCACACGGAAGAAATCGTCGTCAAGCCGATGTCGAAGATGCTGCGCCACATCACCATGTTCTCCGGCAACACCATCCTCGGTGACGGCTCGGTGATCATGATCGTCGATCCGAACGGGGTCGCCAGCGCCATCGGCACCGCCGTGGCCGCCGACACGCTCGACAACCATGCCGGAGCGGACGCCACACGCGGCGTCGACAACGACGCCAAGATCTCCATGCTGCTGTTCCGCGCCGGTTCGCCCGAGCCGAAGGCAGTGCCGCTGTCGCTGGTCACCCGCCTCGAGGAATTCGAGATCGAAAAGATCGAGCATTCCAACGGCCGCGACCTCGTGCAGTACCGTGGCTCGCTGATGCCGCTGGTCTACCCGAACTACGATGTACGCCGCCGCGAGGAAGGCACCCAGCCGATGCTGGTCTTCTCCGACGCCGGCCGCTCGATGGGCCTCGTCGTCGACGAGATCGTCGACATCGTCGAAGAGAGCCTCAACATCCAGGTTGGCTCCGACGTGCCGGGCGTGCTCGGCTCGGCGGTGATCAAGGGCAAGGCTACCGAGATCCTCGATATCGGCCACTACCTGCCGCTCGCCTTCGAGGATTGGTTCAAGCGCAAGGAAATCTCGTCGGCCGCGCTGACGCGCAAGCTGCTGTTCATCGACGACAGCGCCTTCTTCCGCAACATGCTGGGCCCCGTGATGAAGGCCGCCGGCTTCGACGTGACGGTCTGCGCTTCGGCCACCGAGGCCATGCGCCTCCTGGGTGAAGGCGCCGCCTTCGACGTCATCGTCTCCGACATCGAGATGCCGGTGGTCAATGGCTTCGAGTTCGCCGAGATCCTGCGCCGCGATGCCCGCTTCCGGCACACGCCGATCATCGCCCTGTCGGCTCTCTGCACACCGGCGTCGATCGAGCGCGGCCGCCAGTCCGGCTTCGACGAATATGTCGCCAAGTTCGACCGTCCGGGCCTGATCGCGGCCCTGAAGGAAATCACCAGCGCTGACTATGGGATTGCAGCATGACCGCCACCAGCCATACCCCCGGCGCCGCCGCCAACGACAGCCATTCCGGCCAGATCCAGTACGTGACCGTGTTCATCGGCGGTCAGCTGTTCGGCCTGCCGATCCACAAGGTGCATGACGTCTTCGTGCCAGAGAGCATGACGCGGGTGCCGCTGTCCGCGCCGGAGGTGGCCGGCGTGCTCAACCTGCGCGGCCGCATCGTGACCGCCATCAACATGCGCCGTCGCCTTGGCCTACCCCAGCGCGAAGGCAACCACGGCATCATGGCCGTCGGCATCGAGTATCGTGGGGAGTCCTACGGTCTCATCATCGACGAGGTCGGCGAGGTCCTCAACCTCGACGCCAGCGGCCGCGAAGCCAACCCGGCCAACCTCGATGGCCGTTGGGCCGAAATTTCCGGCGGCGTCCATCGCCTGTCCGGACAGCTGATGGTCATCCTTGATGTCGAGCGCGTGCTCGGCCGCATGCATGGCGACCTGGCTGCCTGACGTGACGACTCAAGAAGCCGGCGTCACCCGCCGCAGGAGTGAAACATGAAGACCTGTCTCGTGGTCGACGACTCGAGCGTCATCCGCAAGGTGGCTCGGCGCATTCTCGAGGACCTGTCCTTCACCATCGTCGAAGCCGAGGATGGTCAGCAGGCGCTCGAGAAATGCCAGGAGACGATGCCGGATGCCATTCTGCTCGACTGGAACATGCCGGTGATGGACGGTCTGGAATTCCTTGCCCAGCTCCGCAAGCTTGAGGACGGCGACACGCCGAAGGTGGTGTTCTGCACCACCGAGAATGACGTCGGCCACATTGCCCGCGCCATCCGTGCCGGCGCCAACGAATACATCATGAAGCCCTTTGATCGGGAAATTGTCGAAGCCAAGTTCCAGGAAGTCGGGCTTCTCTGACGGTTCAAAGATCGATGCGAAATTGGAGACCGATTTAATGTCGGCCATCGCGCGCACGCCTTCATCTTCCGGAGCCGTTACCGACCCCATCCGAGTGATGGTCGTCGATGATTCCGTGGTTATCCGTGGCCTCCTGGGCCGCTGGCTCGACGAGGAGCCCAAGCTCGCCGTGGTCGCCAGCCATCGCAACGGCCGCCTTGCCGTGGACGATGTGCTCAGATCCAACCCCGACGTGGTCATCCTCGACATCGAGATGCCGGACATGGACGGTCTCACCGCCCTGCCGCTGCTGATCGAGAAGAAACGGAACCTCGTCGTCATCGTCGCCTCGACGCTAACCCGCCGCAACGCCGAAATCTCGTTGAAGGCGCTGTCGCTTGGGGCGGCCGACTATGTGCCGAAGCCCGAATCCAACTCCGGCGTCACCACATCGGCCGAATTCCGTCGCGAACTCATCGAGAAGGTCACCCATCTCGGCTTGCGCGCCAAGAACCGCGCTCTGCCCGGCGGGGCCAGCCGGCCTTTGTCGCGCCCCCAGCCGGGCGCCGCGCCCGCCGGAGCGCCAGCCGCTCACAGCGCCCTTCGCGCCTCGCGACCGGCGAATTTTACCATCCGTTCCTATTCCTCGGTCCGCCCGCGCATTCTGGCCATCGGTTCGTCGACAGGCGGCCCGCAGGCGCTCAACACGCTGTTCGGCGAGATCGGTTCGGCCATCGGCATGGTGCCCGTGGTGCTCACCCAGCACATGCCGCCGACCTTCACCGCCATCTTGGCCGAGCACATCACTAAGGCGGCTGGCCGCCCGGCAGCCGAAGGCCGTGATGGCGAGGTGATCCAGCCTGGCCACATCTACGTGGCTCCGGGCGGCAAGCACATGCTGCTCATCAAGAACGGCAACGACGTCATCGTGAGGCTGAGCGACGCACCGCCGGTCAATTTCTGCAAGCCGGCCGTCGACCCGCTGTTCAAGTCGGTGGCTGAAATCTATGGCACGGCGACGCTAGCCGTCGTGCTGACCGGCATGGGCTCCGACGGCGCCGAAGGCGTGCGCAAGATCGGCGAGATCGGCGGCAGCGCTATCGCGCAGGATGAGGAAACGTCGGTGGTCTGGGGCATGCCCGGCGCCGCCGCCCACACCGGAATGTGCTCGGACGTTCTCCCGCTCAACGAAATAGGTCGAAAAGTGTCCAAGATCCTGCTCGGAGGCCGTCCATGAATCCGGCGGAATACGACTACCTGCGTCAGTTCCTGAAGACCCGTTCCGGCCTCGTCCTGTCGAACGAAAAGCAGTATCTCATCGAAAGCCGTCTCCTGCCGGTTGCCCGCAAGGCCGGCCTGCAGTCGATCGCCGCGCTGGTCGCCAAGCTCAAGGAGCCGCGTGAAACGGCGCTTGCCGAAGCCGTCGTCGAGGCGATGACCACCAACGAAAGCTTCTTCTACCGCGACAAGACGCCCTTCGAGCATTTCACTCAGATGATGATGCCGGAGATGCTGAAAGCGCGCGCATCCAGCAAGAAGATCCGAATCTGGTGCGCCGCCGCGTCGACCGGTCAGGAGCCCTACACGCTCGCCATGTGCCTCAAGGAAATGGAACGACAGCTCATGGGCTGGCGGATCGAAATCCTCGGCACAGACATATCCAACGAGGTGCTCGATCGCGCCAAGGCCGGCACCTACACCCAGTTCGAGGTGCAGCGCGGCCTGCCGATCCAGTTGCTGCTCAAGTACTTCACCCAGCAGGGCGAAAGCTGGACCATCTCGCCGGAGCTGCGCTCCATGGTGCAGTGGCGGAAGTTCAATCTTCTCGACAGCTTCGCCTCGTTCGGCCAGTTCGACATCGTCTTCTGCCGTAACGTGCTGATCTACTTCGATCAGGTCACCAAGGTGGATATCCTCGGCCGCATCGCCAAGACCATGGCGCCGGACGGCTATCTGGTGCTGGGCGCCGCCGAAACGGTGGTCGGCCTCACCGACGCCTTCAAGCCAGCCCCCGACCGTCGCGGCCTTTACGTGCCCGCCGCCGCGGCCGCGGCCCAGGCGCCACGCCGCCCGATGCTGGCAGCCGGCGGCCGGATCTGATCCAACAGGCAGTTCTTTAAAAAAAGCGCCGTGGAAAAACCCACGGCGCTTTTTTTACATTTGATCGCTGGCGAGCCTAAGACCCTTCGGCCTTCGCTCCACCGACAAGCGTTATACCAAGATGCATTGAAAATGACCTTGGTATTCTGCTTGCCGATTTCTCATGTCACTGATGCAAATGAGAAATCGGCAGTGGCTCAATGAGCGGATGCGTCAGCATCTTCGCCAATTGGTATTACGTACGCTTGCGCTGCTGGCCAAGGCCCATTTGCTTGGCGAGGTTTGAGCGGGCCTCGGCGTAAGTCGGAGCAACCATCGGATAATCGCTCGGAAGGTTCCACTTCGCGCGGTATTCGTCCGGCGACAAGTTATAGTGCGTGCGCAGATGGCGCTTCAGCGACTTGAACTTCTTGCCGTCCTCAAGGCAGATGAGGTAGTCGGGCGTCACCGACTTCTTGACCGAAACGGCGGGTTTGGCGGGCTCAACGACAACCGCCTGAGCCTCGACCGCGCCCATGTCGCCACGAACGCGAGCCAAAGTGGCATGAACGCTGGCGATCAAGGCCGGCAGCTCGGGGACCGGAAGAGAGTTATGGCCTACATAGGCCGCAACAATGCTCGCCGCCAAATCGAGCGTGGTCAGGTTGTCGTCGAAATCATTCATCGGTAAAGCTCCAAGTGTCTGAAGAAATTGTCAGACAGCCTAATACGCGCGACGCAAGAGCAGATCAAGAAAAATGGGTGCGTGCGGAATATTTTAATCCATCCATTTTGTAATTCGGGTCGTCTCGAATCTCACGCCGCCGACAACCACAAGTTTCTTCGTATCCAAATGTTTGAATGCGCGGGGCACTGCCCAATTACATTAAGGCAATAGTGTGGACAAGCGTCGGGAGGGAGCGCGCGTTTCGCCCCCTCGACTTTTGGCAAAACCGGTGGTGCAAGTGATTGCTTGGCATGACATGCACAAGCCCTAGCGAGGCAGCTTTCGGGAACACCATACCCTTTGGAGCTGTTCGTTTTCAGAAAAATCCAGAAGCAAAGCCACGCTGGACTTTTGCCGCAGGTCCCCTGTCGTCAAATGTCTCGGGTCGCTAACGGGATTTTACCTATAGAAAAACTGAAGGCAACCTTCAGAAGTTGCGATTAGGTCGCGAGGGCCTCAGGGCCTATATTGAGGGTGCAAAAAGAAATGAAACAAAGAGGCCGGAAACCTCCGGCCTGGAAAAGGAAAACCGAAATGTTCGCCACCCTCAAGCGTACCGCCAAGCTCCTCCGCGCCCCCACCCAGGCTGAGCGCGATCTGGCCTACCTCAACGAAGCCGGCGACCGCTACGACCTCGAAGCCCGCGAGCGCAACCTCAACAACCGCGCCTTCAACCGGGGCCTCGGTCTCTGAGGATCTGACGGCAAGTTAGCCGACCAGCAAAACGACGACGTTGAGCGCTCGAAACCTGACCGGTTCGAGCGCTTTGTCGTTTTGAGACTGCCAGTCGTTGACAGGCGTGTACTAACGATCAGCAGCCGCCCGAGCCAACTCAGAAGCGGCTGACGATATCCTCGAGCGCCGGACGCGGCCGGTCGGTCGGCTTGAGGGTTGGCGTGCCGATGTGGATGAAGCCAACGAGGGTCTCGCCCTTGGCGAGTCCGAGCGCGGCATGCGCCTCGGCGTCATAGGCGGGCCAGTCGGTCAGCCAGCAGGCGGCATAGCCCATGGCGTGGGCGGCGATCTCAAGGTTGAGGCAAACGGCGCCGGCCGAGTAGACCTGTTCGATCACCGGAATCTTGGGGTGCTCGGTGGCTCGTCCAACAACGGCGATGACCAGCGGCGCCTTGGAAAGCCGCTGCCGTTCCTCCTCCAGGCGGGCAAGGGAAATGTCCGGCTGGTGCTCTTCGGCGATTTTGGCCAGCCGGCGCCCAGCCTCGACCCGCGCATCGCCCTCGAAGACGATAAAGCGCCAGGGTACGAGCTTGCCATGGTCGGGAACTCGGGAGGCGATGGTGAGCAGCGTTTGCAACTCGTCTGCGCTCGGGCCTGGCTCGGCGAGCAGGGCTGCCGGCACAGAACGACGGGTGAGCAACAGGTCGAGTGTGGCGTTCATGGGGGCAAAGCTCCGGAAGAATCTGCGACAGTGGAACCCGGCATATCGCCATTTGCCGTCGATGGAAATATCTGAACACCGTCCATTAGCTGGGGCCAACTTCGGCGAAAGGCGGCAGCTCAGACCATTGAAGGCGCCCCACCTGTCCGCGGCGTGTTTCAACTCACCAGGCAAATAGTCCGCAACAAGGAACCAGACTGACCATAACCGGCCGCTGGGCTTGAAATCACCACGATGATCGGCGAAGACTGGCAAACATGAACGGCATAGCTGACGGGAGACGGCAGGGCATGGCGCGATGGAATGCCACCCGCAACAGGTGGATTTCTGTAGCCCTCGTGCTGATGGCTGCAACGCCTTCGTTTGCCCAGAACGGTCCGCCGCCCGGTGGCCCAGGCGGCCCAGGTATCGCCCCGATGCCCGGCTTCATGCCGTCGGGATCGGGACCGCTTCAGCTCCTACCGCCGCCAGTTGGCGGTCCAGCAGAGCCACTTCCCGAGGCGGCAACGCCTTACGCGCCCAGCACCGCTCCCGCCGTCGAGGCCAAGCCACTGGCCACCACCGCGCCGCGCGATACGGCAACCTTGGCGTTGACGGCACGCCTTACACCTGACGGACCGCCGATCGGAGCCGGCGTCGTCTGGCGCATCTTCAACGAGACGCAGGGACCGGACGGCAGCCGCGAACTGGTGGCTGAACGGCATGGCGGCTCGGCCGACTTCGTTTTGAAACCAGGCGGCTATTTCGTATACTGCGGCTTCGGCTATGCCGGCACCACCGAGCACGTGGTCGTCGGAACCGGCCTCAAGGCCGATTCGGTCATCCTCAACGCCGGTGGCGTCCGTCTTTCCGCCGTGACCGGCAAGGACAAGCCGCCACTCGATGAAGACGATCTCAGCTTTGACATTTTCTCGCAGGAGCTGGACTCGCACGGCGAGCCAAAGGCCGTCGCCCTCGACGTCTCCCCTGGCGACATCGTTCGCCTGCCGGCCAAGACCTACAACGTCGTCGCCAATTACGGCGACGCCAACGCCCGCACCACCGCCGATATCGACGTCAAGGCCGGCAAGCTCTCCGACATCACGCTGACCGAGAAGGCCGCCAAGATCACCTTGAAGCTGGTGAGCACCGAGGGCGGCGAAGCCATCGCCAATACCCGCTGGTCGGTCCTGACCCAGGCCGGCGACCTCGTCACCTCGGGCGTCGGCGCTTTCCCGTCCTTCGTTCTGGCCGAGGGCGACTATACCGTCATTGCCAACCACGAAGATGGCCAGTTCCAGCGTATCGTCAGCGTCGTCTCCGGTGAGGATGCCGACGTCGAAGTGCTGGCGACAGACAGTCAAAAAGCCACCAACTGACCGACCGGCGGCGGCTCCCCCGGCAACCCGACCGGACTCATCTGAGTCCATATCGGTTCATGGCGAATCCCCTGGATTCATCGCGACTCACTGCCGCTCATGGCCCGTCATGGGCGCCGGCGGCAAGCCGCAA
This sequence comes from Pleomorphomonas sp. PLEO, assembly GCF_041320595.1. Classification (NCBI taxonomy): domain Bacteria; kingdom Pseudomonadati; phylum Pseudomonadota; class Alphaproteobacteria; order Hyphomicrobiales; family Pleomorphomonadaceae; genus Pleomorphomonas; species Pleomorphomonas sp. PLEO. The sequence continues at coordinate 1,332,393 of NZ_CP166625.1, read as the reverse complement.
ACCAGCCCCTCAGCCTCTCATTCCTCGATATAGCGACCGAAGGCGTCCCTGTAGTCCGGATGCCAGCGCGAGAGCGCCGGACGATTGTGGATCACGTCGCCGATCGCCCAGGCCATACGCTTTTCATCAAGGTGGCGCGGCGTCTCATTGTCGGGACAGAGAATGTAGAATTCGCCCTTGGCGAGCGCCGCCAGCATAAAGTCCACCACCTGCACGGCATGCCAGGCACCGGCCGGCTTCTCGGTCGAGGGATCGGTGGCGGTCAGGCCGGTGAAGGTCCAGCCGGGGATCAGCAGGTGGGCTGTGAGCCGGCTGTCCCGGTTGCGCAGCTCGTGGGCGAGCTGTTCCGTCACCACTTTCACCGCCGCCTTGGACGTATTGTAGGCGGCGTTGCCCGGCGGCGTGGTGATGCCCTGCTTGGAGCCGGTGTTGATAACATAGCCGGGGTTGCCGCTGTCGATCATCCGCGGCACGAACGCCTGGACGCCGTTGACGACGCCCCAGAAATTGACGTCGATCAGCTTGCGCCAATTGTCGGAGTTCTCGAGGACACCGCCGCCCTCGCCAATGGCGGCGTTGTTCATCAGCACGTCGACGCCGCCGAAGCGCTCGAAAGCCACCGACGCCAACGCCTCGACCGCCGCCCTGTCGCCGACATCGGTCGGCACGGCAATGATCTCCGGGCTGCCGAGCGCCTTGGCTGCCGACGCGGTGGCCGCCAGTTCGCCGCCGAGCACGTCGGCCAATACCAGCTTCATGCCCCGCTCGGCGAGACGAAGCGCCGCCGCCCGGCCGATGCCGCGCGCCGCGCCGGTAATCACCGCGACCTTGCCCGTAGTGATGATGCCTTCGACCATGGCGGCCTCCTGATTGGTTGAATCTTGGCGGCGACGACAGGGCCGTCCCGCGTCAGCGTGCCAGTTCCTTGAGCCCCTGGCGGATCAGCTGGGTGGTCGTCGCCTCGCTGCCGGCCGCCTTAGCCGCCGCCTGCACGGCGGCGGCGGCCTGCAATTGCGCATAGCCAAGATTGACCAGCGCCGACACCGCCTCGGCCACCGGCCCGGAGACGCGCGCCTCGGCGACGTCGACGGCCATGCGGATCACCGACGGATCGGCGTCGGCAAAGGCCGGCGCCTTGTCCTTGAGTTCGGTGGCGATGCGCTCGGCGACGCGCTTGCCGACGCCGGGCGCCCGCGCGATGGCGACCAGATCGCGCATGGCGATGGCGGTGGCGAGTTGGCCGGGATCGAGAACCGACAGCACGCCGAGCGCCACCTTGGCGCCCACGCCCTGTACCGTCATCAGCAGGCGGAACCACTCGCGCTCGATGTCATTGGAAAAGCCGTAGAGGCGGATCATGTCCTCGCGAACCATGGTCTCGATGGCCAGCACCGCCGCCTCGCCGGCCTTCGGCAACCGCTGCAATGTGCGCGACGAACAATAGACCTGATAGCCGACGCCATGCACGTCGAGGATCATCCAATCGTCGCCGAAGCTGTCCACCACACCCTTGAGCTTGCCGATCATGCTATTCTCCCCGCCCGTCACCCGGCCGCCAATTTCGCCAACCGGCCCACAACCGAACTACGATGATGGGCATGCGTCAGCGCGATGGCCAGCGCGTCGGCCGCGTCGTCGCTGTCGAAGGTCGCCTTTGGCATCAGTACCTTGACCATGACGCGGATCTGCCCCTTCTCGGCATGCCCAGCCCCGACGATCGCCTTCTTCACCGCGTTGGGCGCATATTCGGCAACCGGCAAGCCACGTCGCGCCGGCACCAGAAGCGCCACGCCGCGCGCCTGGCCGAGCTTCAGCGTCGCACCGGCGTCCTTGTTGACGAAGGTGATCTCGATCGCCGCCTCATCGGGCTGGAACTGGTGCAGCACGGCGTCGAGCCCGTCGTGGATCTGGACGAGCCGCGAGGCGAGGTCCATGCCAGCGTCGGACGTCACCCCTCCCGAGGCGACGAAATGCACCGAATTGCCGATGCTGTCGATGACGCCCCAGCCGGTGCGCCTGAGGCCGGGATCGATGCCGATGATTCGCGTCACAGTGGTCATGGCGGCACGCTATCCATATGTTCATGGTTTGTACAGATGGGCACCAGGAACCGTCCACCAGTCGCGGCCCAGGACGGCCTTGCGGATGGTGACATCCCCGCAACAAACCTGGTCCGAGTGGAGGTTCGCCCCGCTTCCTGGTTGCGTCCGGCGTCGGCCCTGCTATTGAGCCGATCCGTTTGAGGAAACATGAAGAGGCATCGTCTTGCCGTCGTAATGCCGGTCTCATCCCGCAGCACCTGCATCATCGGAGGCCTTGGCTTCCGAACGGCTTTTCATGTCCATCGGGTGGCGGATCGAGACCGGCTTGGCTTTGCCGCCGTCGGCATCCCGCCGCACGCCCCTTGAATTAATCCGCGCATCCGCCACGCCGTGCCCGCCCCGTCGGGCCTCGTCCGTCCCGCCGCTGGACTTCCCTTTAGGAAGACCCCGGCATGTCCGACCACGTCCTCGTTCGCTGGACCATCGTTCCGCGCGATTGTCCCCGCCCCGTCCTTGCCTGCCCGACCTGCGGCGACGCCCGCCCTTTCCATCCCAGCGGCAAGATTCGCCTCAATGCCAATGGCAAGCGGCTCGACGCCTGGCTGATCTACAAGTGCGACGACTGCGATCGCACCTGGAACCGCCCGATCTTCGAACGCCGTCTCGCGACCGAAGTGCCGCCCGACGAGCTCGCTGCGCTGAGGACCGGCGACCCGGCCTTTGTCCGCCGTCTCGCCTTCGATCTCCCCGCCCTTCGCCGCAAGACGTCGTTGATCGTCCAGTCCGACACGGTGGAGATCGAAAGGGTGGTGGTTGGCGGCAAGACCGGCGCGACAGGCGCCGAGATTGCCCTCGCCGTGCCCTATCCGGTCGGCCTGCGTCTCGATCGCCTGCTAGCAAGCGAACTCGATCTCGCTCGCAACCGGATCGCCGCCCTGGCGGGCGCGGGCCGGCTGACCGTGATCGGAGGCGGGAATGCGCTGAACCGGCCGCCTCGCGATGGTCAAATCATCCGCCTTGATCTTGTTGGCGTCGAGGACGCACCGGCCATCGTGGCCGCCGCCGGCTAAAGCAAAACGCCCCGCGACGGTCGCATCGCGGGGCGTTTTTGTCGGCTAAGGATTGTCGAGTCTGTCAGGCCGTGACGGTGTCGAGCGCCGGGTAGTCGGAATAGCCGAGGGCGCCCTCGGCGTAGATGGTCTCGGGCACCAGCGGGTTGCGAGCCGCGCCGGTCCGGAAGCGTTCGACGAGGTCGGGGTTGGCGATGTATTCTTTGCCCCAGGCAACGGCATCGGCGCGGCCGGCGGCGACTTCCACCGTGGCCTCTTCGAAGGTGAATCCCTCGTTGGCGATCAGCGCGCCGCCGAACTCTTCCTTGATATGCGGCGTCAGACGGTCGTCGCCGAAATGCTCGCGGGTGAAGATGAAGGCGATGCCGCGCTTGCCGACCTCGCGGGCAACGTAGCCGAAGGTGGCCTTCGGATCGCTGTCGCCCATGTCGTGGCTATCGCCGCGCGGGGCGAGATGCAGGCCGACGCGGCTGGCGCCCCAGACGCTGATCGCCGCGTCCACCGCTTCCAGCATCAGCCGGGCGCGATTCTCGACCGGGCCACCATAAACGTCTGTGCGCTGATTGGTCTTGTCCTGCAGGAACTGATCGAGCAGATAGCCGTTGGCGCCGTGGATCTCCACGCCGTCGAAGCCGGCCTTGCGGGCGTTCTCAGCGCCCTGGCGGAAGGCCTCGACGATGCCGGGGATCTCGGCGATGTCGAGGGCACGCGGGGTCGGATAGGGACGCATCGGCCGCAGCAGGCTGACATGGCCAGCCGGCTGAATGGCGCTCGGCGCCACCGGCAGATCACCGTCGAGCAGCGACGGATCGGAAATGCGACCAACGTGCCAGAGCTGCATGACGATCTTGCCGCCGCGCCGGTGCACGGCTTCGGTGATCGGCTTCCAGGCCTCGACCTGAGCATCGGAATAGATGCCGGGCGTACGAGCATAGCCGGCGCCCTTCGGCGTGACGATGGTCGCCTCGGTCAGAATGAGGCCGGCCGACGCCCGCTGTTCGTAATAGGTGCGCATGACATCGGTGGGAACGCGATCGTCGGTGCCGCGCGCCCGCGTCAGCGGCGCCATGACGATGCGATTGCGGAGTTCGAGGGCGCCGAGGCGGACGGGATCGAAAAGGGTGGGCATGAAGCAAGCTCCTGGCGGGATGCTGGGTGGTAACGATGAAGGGCCAGAAATAGGGGTATATGCACGCATTTCTAGTGGCCGCCGCGGGCCCTGCCTAGAGCTCGCGCATGAACATTTCCGTGAACACAGAGTAGCGGTATTAAATCAATCTCTTATGAAGTCAGCATGACCTCAGGTATCTCGGTCCGGGTGTTGGAACGAGACGATCTCGGCCTGGAAGCGATCGACCTTGTCCTGTTCGTCCGGCGACCGGGTCGGCAGGTCGGCAAGGCGGGAGAACCAGCTCATCCGGTGCTTCAGCCCGACCTGGATGGCCGGCGGCACCGATTCGGGATCGTCGAACGCGCCAATGGCCAGCTCCAGCGCCGGCCCGCCCCAGTCATAGGCAAGCGGCGTGCCGCAATGGCCGCAGAAGCCGCGCCGCACCTTGTTGGAACTCTGGAACCATGCAGGCTCGCCGCGCGACCAGGCAAAACGATCGTTGGGCGCCGACACCAGCGGCCCGAAGAACGAGCCGAACGCCTTCTGGCACATCCGGCAATGGCAGATGCTCGCCCGGCCGAGTGGTCCATCGACATGGAAACGCACCCGCCCGCACTGGCAGCCGCCGGAATGTCCGTCTTCGCTCATCTCGCACCTCTGGCAAAACGATAGCACGAGGAGGCGGTGCCATTGCCAGATGAAAAACGCCCGCCGTCCACCCGAAGGCGACGGCGGGCGCGAACAACCCGAAACGCAGGGCCGGCCTCAGCCGGCGAGCTTGGCCGCCACTTCGTCGGAGACTTCCATGTTGGTGTAGACGTTCTGCACGTCGTCGTCGTCCTCCAGGAGGTCGACCATCTTCATCAGGCTCTGCGCCTTTTCCTCATCGAGGTTCGACGTGGTCTTCGGCTTCCAGATCGACTTGATCGACGCGGCGGCGCCCAGCAAGGCTTCGAGCGCCTTGGTCACTTCCCCCATCGATTCGAAGGCGAAGTAGATGAAATGCCCTTCCTCGTCGGATTCGACGTCGTCGGCGCCGGCCTCGATGGCGGCTTCCAGCACGGCGTCATTGGAACCGACGGTGAGCGGATAGCTGATTTCGCCCAACCGCTCGAACATGAATCCAACCGTGCCGGTTTCGCCCATCGCGCCGCCGGCCTTGGTGAAGATCGAGCGGACCACCGAGGCGGTGCGATTGCGGTTGTCGGTCAGCGCCTCGACGATGACGGCGGTGCCGCCGGGGCCGTAGCCCTCGTAGCGCACTTCGTCAAAGTTGGCCGTGTCGGCGCCGGCCGCCTTCTTGATCGCCCGGTCGATATTGTCCTTGGGCATGTTCTCGGCGCGGGCGTTGAGGATGGCAAGACGCAGGCGGGCGTTCATCGCCGGATCCAAACCACCGATCTTGGCGGCCACGGTAACTTCGCGGGCAAGCTTGGCGAAGACCTTCGACCGCTTGGCGTCCTGCGCGCCCTTGCGATGCATGATGTTCTTGAACTGTGAATGACCGGCCATATTGCCTCCTGAGGGAACCGCGAAGGGGCGCGGGGGGCGCTGCCAGACGCCTCCGCGACCATCGATCACGGCACAAAATCCACGAATGGGGCGCCTTATAGGCGTTTGTTGGCGCTAAATCCAGCCGGGGCCGTTACCAAAAGGTCGGCAATGCCTCGGCAAGGCGGCCACCGATCCGGACCGGCCCGATCGCCTCGGCAAGACCCGTCGCGTCGCTCACGTCGACGGCGACGCCGCACAGCGTCGGCTCGCCAAGCGCCGGCTGGAAACGCGCCGTCGGGATCTTGCGCAGGAAGCGATTGAGCGGCTCGTCCTTTTCCATGCCCAGCACGCTGTCATAGTCGCCCGTCATGCCGGCATCGGACAGATAGGCCGTGCCGCCGTCGAGGATCTGATAATCGGCGGTCGGCACATGCGTGTGGGTGCCAACGACCAGCGACGCACGGCCGTCGAGATAGTGGCCCATGGCCTGCTTCTCGCTCGTCGCCTCGGCGTGCATGTCGACCACCACGGCGTCGACCATGCTGCCGAGCGGGCAGGCGCTGAGTTCGCGATCAGCGGCGGCGAAGGGATCGTCGAGCGCGTCCATGTAGACGCGCCCCATGACGTTGGCCACCAGCACACGGGCACCGTTGCGGGCGATGGCGACCGTGGCGCCGCGTCCCGGCGTTCCCGGCGGGTAGTTGGCCGGCCTCAGGAGTTGCGGCTGCCGCTCGATGAACACCAGCGCCTCGCGCTGGTCCCAGGCGTGATTGCCGGTGGTCACCACGTCGGCGCCGGCATCAAGGAAGTCCTGGCAGATCTCCTCGGTGATGCCGAAGCCGCCGGCGGCGTTCTCGCCGTTGACCACCACGAGGTCGATGGCATAGTCGGCGATCAGGCCCGGCAGGATGTCGGAAATCGCATTGCGACCCGAGCGGCCGACCACGTCTCCCACGAACAGCAATCGCATTGTCCGGTATTCTCCCCGCGTCAAGGAGCGAAGCGGAAAGCGTCCCGCTCGGTGACGATCATGTCGAGTGGCGCATCATGGGGTTCCATGGGCACCGCAGCCACTTCCTGCACCGAGAAGGCGATGCCGATCAAGCGGGGAAAACGGCCAGCGGCGCGCAAACCGGCTACGGAGCGGTCATAAAAGCCACGGCCGTAGCCGATACGGCCGCCGCGCCGGTCGAAAGCGCTGAGCGGCATCAAGAGAACGTCCGGCACGACTTCGCAAGCATCCGGGCCGGGACCGCGCGTGCCGAAGCCGAGCGGCACCAGTCCATCGCCCGGCCGGAAGCGGCGAAACACCAGCCCGCCCTCCACCATGACCGGCAAACCGACTGGGTGGCCGCGCGCATCAAGCCCGGCGATGGCCTCCGATAGATCGACCTCGCTCTGGATCGGCAGGAAAGCCGAAACCGCGCAGCCAGGAGGCAGATCGAGCGCCAGCACCCGGTCGGAAATGGCCGCCGAACCTTCCGCCTGCGCCGCGGCGCCAAGTCCGTCGCGACGCGACAGCGCCAGCTTGCGCACGCGCGTCTTTTCGGCGGCGACGAGGGCACGGGGAAGATCGGAAGTCGTATCTACGGGAATGGCAAGCCTCCGGAAATCACGGGAGACAACGAGCCGGCGGTAAACAGGGTGTGGCGCCCACGAACGACCGTCGGAACTGTGATCCCGGGAAACCTACAATGTAGGTGGGCGCCGTGTGCCCGAACCCACGGGTCCGGACGGTGACAGCTCCCTTGGGATCAGTAAGGCCCCGGGGATAATTGATTCCTAACGAGAAGCGCAGGTACGCCACCTCTCCTATATAGGCGAGACTGACGATCCGGCAAAGGGCCTCACCTCGACAAAAAGGCTCAAGATAAAATCCGGGCAAAAAGAAGGGCGGCAGGAAAGCCCGCCGCCCAAGTCGCTGCGCGGATCGCAGTATCTGTTACCGACCAGCCGTCATGACAACCAGCGTGCAGAGCATCGCCGCCGTTCCGGCCAGGGCAAGCACGATCAGGGCGGGGTAGCCAAACAGCGCCACCGCACCAATACCAACCAGAAGAACCACAACCATCACCGCCAGCACCTTCCAGGCGCTCACGCCCTGATCCACTGCGGACTGGTGACTGGCCATGAGATTCCTCCGAAAAAAATCCTGTCGCGCCCCATATATGGAATTATCCGTAGAGAGGCAACGCTGCTTTTGCCGCACCAGCCTTGCGCGGCCTGCATGGACCCTTCGAAAAGATCTATCGGTAAACCCGGAGTAAACGTGCCCTGTTTTCGTCTCTGCTACCAGTAGACGAAAGCCCATGTGCGTCCAGCAGTTGGTCGAACCGATGACGGGAAAGGCGGGGGCCGTCACACCATCTTTTCGGCGGCGGCCTCGATTCGGGTAGCGACCTCGACCACCTTCTCGGCAAGGCGGCGCTCGATCTCGCCCTGGCGCTCGAGCAGCGCGTCGCGGCTCTCGCGCAGCGAACGCGTCTCAGCCTCGAGCCCCTTCAGCCGCCGTTCCGTCTCCGACAACTGGTCGAGCACGGTGATGGCGCTCATCACGGTCAGCCGTTGATCGCCGATTTCGCCGAACACACCACGGATTTCGTTGAGGATGGCGTCGAGACGGCTGGCGAGCCCGTAAAGATGCTCCTCCTGGCCATCGTCGCAGGCCATGCGGTAGGTCTTACCGGCAATCGTCACCGTCACTTGGCTCAAGGGTCAGCCTCCGTGGGTATCGAGAACGGAGCGGATCGACTCCATGGCGGCGACAAGGCGACGCGATACTTCGCGATTGGCATCCTCCAGACGACCCGCCTTGGCGAGTGCGTCGTCGAGGTCACCGGCCAAACGCGAGCGATCCTCCCCGAGACGGAATAACTCGTCCTCGAGGCCGGAAATGGTGTGCTCGCCGGCCAACCGCCGCTCCACCGCAAGTTCCAGACGCCCCAGCGCCTGGTCGAGCCTTTCAAAGGCCGCGTCCAACGACGCCGCTCCGGCCATGACCGCCTCCGGATGCTCACCCGGTTCGACGAAAAATCGTCCGGAGAATTCATCGCTTCTCTGGTCTGGTTGCCACAAACGCAATGACGTGACAACGGTCCGTTAGGGGAGCGATCTGGGAAAATACCAGCTTTCCCCTTTTTTGGCCTTTGAGCGCTTTGGCAAGGGCCGGTTGTCATTGACAGATGACACCGCCCTGCTATTGATCGGCCGCTTTAGCCGAAAGACGTAATGGCGTGGCGTATCTGCCGGAAGATACGTATTTGTCCGTCAATTGGCTCGCCCAAGGAGTTTCCGGCTACATCCCGTCAGGAAATAACAATGACTGACTCTGCCCGGTACAAGAATATGGCCAACGCCATCCGCGCGCTCGCGATGGATGCTGTCGAAAAGGCCAAGTCCGGCCACCCTGGCATGCCCATGGGCACAGCCGACATAGCCACTGTTCTCTTCGGCGACGTCATCAAGTTCGACGCCGCCGTTCCGACCTGGCCGGACCGTGACCGTTTCATCCTGTCGGCCGGCCACGGCTCGATGCTGCTTTACTCCGTCCTCCACCTGATCGGTGTCGAGGACATCAGCATGGATGACATCAAATCGTTCCGTCAGTGGGGCTCCAAGTGCGCCGGCCACCCGGAATACGGCTTCGCCCAGGGCATCGAGACGACCACCGGTCCGCTCGGCCAGGGCCTTGCCATGTCGGTCGGCTTCGCGCTGGCCGAGCGCATGCTGAACGCTGAGTTCGGCAACGACATCGTCGACCACCGCACCTACGTGCTGGCCGGCGACGGCTGCCTGATGGAAGGCATCAGCCACGAGGCGATCTCGCTGGCCGGCCACCTCAAGCTCAACAAGCTCGTGCTGATCTGGGACGACAACGGCATTTCCATCGATGGCCCGATCTCGGTCTCCGAGAGCGGCGACATTCCGGCCCGCTTCCGCGCCGCCGGCTGGAACACCTACGCCGTCGACGGTCACGACCCCGTGGCGATCCTCGCCGCTTTCGAGCGCGCCAAGACATCCGACAAGCCGGTGCTTATCGCCGCCAAGACGACCATCGGCTTCGGCGCGCCCACCAAGGCCGGCACCCATGCCGTCCACGGCGCCCCGCTCGGCGCCGCTGAAATCGCAGGTGCCCGCGAGAAGCTCGGCTGGCCCTACGCGCCGTTCGAAATTCCGGCCGATATCCTTGCCAACTGGCGCGCCGCCGGCAAGCGTTCCGTCAAGGACCGCGAGGCCTGGCTCACCCGCTACAACGCCATGGATGCCAAGAAGCGCGCCGAGTTCGACCGCCGCATCAAGGGCGATCTGCCGACCGCCTTCTTCGACGCCCTGGCCGCCTACAAGCAGAAGCTGGTCACCGAGCTACCGAAGGTTGCCTCGCGCAAGGCCTCCGAGATGGCCCTCGAGGTCGTCAACGGCTCCATCCCCGAGATGGCCGGTGGTTCGGCCGACCTCACCGGTTCCAACCTGACCAAGACCAAGGGCCAGGAAGCGGTGAAGGCACCCGACTACAAGGGCACCTACATCCACTACGGCATCCGCGAGTTCGGCATGAGCGCCGCCATGAACGGCATCGCGCTGCACGGCGGCTTCATCCCCTACGGCGGCACCTTCCTGGTGTTCTCCGACTACGCCCGTCCGGCCATGCGCCTGTCGGCCCTGATGCACCAGCGCGTCACCTACGTCATGACCCACGATTCGATCGGTCTTGGCGAGGATGGCCCGACCCATCAGCCGATCGAGCACCTGGCCTCGCTGCGCGCCATCCCGAACATGACGGTCATCCGTCCGGCCGACGCCTACGAGACGGCCGAGGCCTGGGAGTTCGCCCTCACCCACAAGAAGGGCCCGACGACCCTGGCGCTGTCGCGCCAGAATCTGCCGGCGGTCCGCTTCGAGGTCAGTGCCGACAACAAGGTCGCCAAGGGCGCCTATGAAGTCGCCGCGGCCGAAGGCCGGGCGGAAGTGTCGATCTTCGCCACCGGCTCCGAGGTTGCCATCGCCATCGACGCCAAGAAGCTGCTCGACGCCGCCGGTCACCCGACCCGCGTCGTTTCGGTGCCGAGTTTCGAGAACTTCCGCGCCCAGTCCGACGCCTACCGCGCCGAAGTGATTGGTGCCGCCAAGGTTAAGATCGGCGTCGAAGCCGCCCTGCGCATGGGCTGGGACGAGATCATCGGCTCGGACGGCATCTTCGTCGGCATGACCGGCTTCGGTGCCTCGGCTCCGATCGAGCTGCTCTACGAGAAGTTCGGCATTTCCGCGAGCCACATTGCCGAGCTGGCCTCGGTCAAGCTGGCCTAACGGTATTGCTCGACGGGGACGGCGGCCTCCGCCTTTCCCGTGGAGTGAGGAAAGTTGGGAGAGCGGTCCGGAACCCGCCGGGCCGTCCCCAGACCAAACGAGGATCGGGCCGCAAGATGCCCGCCTCTGCATCAGGAGACAGACAATGGCAGTAAAGGTCGCCATCAACGGCTTTGGTCGTATCGGTCGTAACGTTCTGCGCGCGATCGTCGAGTCCGGCCGCAATGATATCGAGGTTGTCGGCATCAACGACCTCGGCCCGGTCGAGACCAACGCCCACCTGATCCGCTTCGACAGCGTTCACGGCCGCTTCCCGCACGAAGTGACGACGGGCGCCGACTGGATCGACGTCGGCACCGGCAAGATCAAGGTCACCGCCATCAAGGACCCGACCACGCTGCCGTGGAAGGAACTGGGTGTTGACGTCGCCCTCGAGTGCACCGGCATCTTCACCGCCAAGGACAAGGCGTCGATGCACCTGACGGCCGGCGCCAAGCGCGTGCTGGTTTCGGCCCCCGCTGACGGCGCCGACCTGACGGTCGTCTACGGCGTCAACCACGACAAGATCACCAAGGACCACATCGTCCTGTCGAACGCCTCGTGCACGACCAACTGCCTCAGCCCGGTCGCCAAGGTGCTGAACGACGTCATCGGTATCGATACCGGCTTCATGACGACGATCCACAGCTACACCGGCGACCAGCCGACGCTCGACACGCTGCACAAGGATCTCTATCGCGGCCGCGCCGCTGCCCTGTCGATGATCCCGACCTCGACCGGCGCCGCCAAGGCCGTCGGCCTGGTGCTGCCCGAGCTCAAGGGCAGGCTCGATGGCGTTGCCATCCGCGTGCCGACCCCCAACGTGTCGGTCGTCGACCTGGTCTTCAACGCCAAGCGCGCCACCTCGGTCGCCGAGATCAACGAGGCCATCAAGGCCGCCGCGACCTCTGGCCCGCTCAAGGGCGTGCTCGGCTTCACCGATCAGCCGAACGTGTCGTCGGACTTCAACCACGACCCGCGCTCGTCGATCTTCCACATGGATCAGACCAAGGTCATGAACGGCACCCTCGTGCGTATCCTTTCCTGGTACGACAATGAGTGGGGCTTCTCCAACCGCATGGCCGACACCTCAGTCGCCATCGGCAAGACCCTCTGAGATAGACTGAACAGGCAGAGCCCGCTCTCCGGACAGCCCCATAGGGCTCCACCGGGGGCGGGCTCGACCGCTCTTACCACGGCTGACCGCCCTTCCGCCGCAAGCGCGGCCCCGCGCATACCGGAGCGGCGGCGCACGAACCTGGGACCAAAGCCATGAGCAGCTTCAAGACCATCGATGACGCCGACGTCGCCGGCAAACGCGCCCTCGTCCGCGTCGATCTGAACGTTCCCATCGAGAACGGCATCGTCACCGACACCACCCGCATCGACCGCATCGTCCCGACGATTCTCGACCTCGCCAAAAAAGGCGCCAAGGTCATCCTGCTGGCCCACTTCGGCCGCCCGAAGGGCGAGCGCAAGGCCGAGGACAGCCTGAAGCCGATCGTCGCTCCGCTGGCCAAGGCCCTCGGCAAGCCGGTCGCCTTCGCCGACGACTGCATTGGCGAAGTGGCCGAGAAGGCCGTCGCCGCCCTGTCGAACGGCGAGATCCTGTTGCTCGAGAACACCCGCTATTACAAGGGCGAAGAGAAGAACGACCCGGCGCTGGTCGACGCTCTCGCCAAGCTCGGCGACCTCTACGTCAACGACGCCTTCTCGGCCGCCCATCGCGCCCATGCCTCGACCGAAGGCCTCGCCCACAAGCTGCCGGCCTATGCCGGTCGCACCATGCAGGCCGAGCTGACCGCTCTCGGCGCCGCGCTCGGCACGCCGAAGCGTCCGGTGCTCGCCGTGGTCGGCGGCGCCAAGGTGTCGAGCAAGATCGATCTGCTCGAGAACCTCGTCGCCAAGGTCGACATCCTGGTGATCGGTGGCGGCATGGCCAACACCTTCCTGGCCGCCCAGGGCATTAATGTCGGCAAGTCCCTCTGCGAGCACGACCTCGCCGACACCGCCAAGCGCATCCTGGCTCGGGCCAAAGAAACCAAGTGCGAGATCGTTCTGCCGGTTGACGCCGTCGTCGCCCGCGAGTTCAAGGCCGGCGCCGCCAACGAGGTCGTGTCCGTCAACGCCGTTCCGGCCGACGCCATGATCCTCGACGCCGGTCCGAAGTCGATCGACGCCGTCAAGGTCGCCATCGACAAGGCCAAGACGCTGGTCTGGAACGGCCCGCTCGGCGCCTTCGAGATCGAGCCCTTCGACAAGGCCACCGTTGCCGCCGCCCAGTATGCCGCCGCTGCCACCAAGGCCGGCAAGCTCCTGACGGTCGCCGGTGGTGGCGACACCGTCTCGGCGCTCAACCACGCCGGCGCTGCCGCCGACTTCACCTACATCTCGACGGCGGGCGGTGCTTTCCTCGAGTGGATGGAAGGCAAGGAACTGCCGGGCGTCAAGGCGCTTGAGGGTTAAGCTGATTGAGGCCAGAGGGAAAACCGGCAGAACGGATCGGTTCCTCTTGACGGTCTTTGTGCTATGAAGCGCCCCATGCTCCCGGAAAACCTGGGGGCATGGGGCTTTCCTTATCTGGAGGTCAAGTTGCGCTCCCGCCTGTTCCTGATCACGCCCCGCGTCGTCGATGCCGCCACGTTCGCGCCCAAGCTCGAAGAGGCGCTGGCCGCCGGCGACGTCGCTTCGCTGCTGATCGCCCCCGACGCCGCTCCCGACGTCGACCTCCAAGCGATCGCCGAGACGCTGGTGCCAATCGCCCAGAAGCACGATGTCGCCGCGCTCGTGCTCGGCGACAGCCGCGTCATGGGCCGCGCCCGCGCCGACGGTATCCACATCGAGGCCGGCGAGACGGCGCTCAAGGAAGCCATCGAGACGCTGCAGCCCAAATCCATCGTTGGCGCCGGCAACATCCGCGTCCGCCACGAGGCGATGGAAGCCGGCGAAGCCGGTGCCGACTACATCTTCTTCGGCCTGCTCGACCTTGAGGAAGGCGAGGAGGTACACCGCAAGACCATCGACCTCGGCGCCTGGTGGGCCGATCTGTTCGAGCCGCCCTGCGTGCTGCTGTCCGGCCGTTCCATGGACTCGGTCGAGGTCTGCGCCCGCACCGGCGCCGATTTCGTCGCCGTCCGCGCCGCCATCTGGGACCACCCCGACGGGCCAGCCGCCGCGGTTGCCGAGGCGAACGCCATTCTCGATCGTATCGCCACTGAGCGCCCCGACGCGTAAATGCAGCCATCCGAACGGGTGCGAGACTTTTCGGATCGAACGGATGTCCGCGAAGAAAGCCTGGAGCTAGGCAGATCGGCTAGCTCCAGTTGCCGCATTCCCGGCCAACTTGGCAGCTAACGCTGCCCGCACGACCCAGATTCAACCAGCGGAGCATCCGCTTTGCGATGAGGCCGACCGGGCCTGATCGGCAGATGCTCCGGCAGAGCCGAAACAGCGATGCCGATGCCGCCTGAAGTCCGCGCCACCTGTCTCGCCGCCGCGATCGGCCTCGGTTTCCTCGTCGCGCCAGCGGTCGCGGCCAAACCGGTGCCGACGCCGAAGCCAACCCCGTCAACGACGACAAAGTCCGAGGCGGCGGTGCCGGATCTGCTCAAGTCGCTGCCCGACAGCGACAAGATCGACTACGCCTTTGGCGCCTTCCAGCGCGGCTACTACCTCACCGCCTTTGAGATCGCCGTCGAGCGCGCCAAACTCGGCGACGCCAAGGCCCAGAGCCTGATCGGCTATCTCTACGCCAACGGCTTGGGATTGCCCAAAAAGCCCGACGAAGCCATCATCTGGTACCAGCTCGCCGCCAACAACGGCGACCCGCAGGCCCTCGTCGAACTGGCCAATCTCGCCGCGCTCGGCGTCGGCATGCCGGTCGACAAGAAAAAGGCGGCCAGTTACCTTGAAGAAGCGCTCGGCAAGGGCGTCGTCGAAGCCAACTACTGGCTCGGCCTTCTCTGCATCGACCCTTCCTCCGGCATTCTTGACTATGCGCGCGCCGCCGCCCTGTTCAAGGCGGCCGCCGACGAGGGCAACATCGACGCCGTCTACGCGCTGGCCGCTCTCAATCGCGAAGGCCAGGGCGTGCCGAAGAACGAGGCGGAGGCGGCCCGGCTGATGGGCCAGGCGGCCCGCGCCGGCCACATCGCCGCCGAGGTCGAATATGCCATCATGATGTTCAACGGCACCGGCGTCGCCCGCGATCAGAAAATCGCCGCCGCTTGGTTCAAGGTGGCGGCCGAGTCCGGCAATCCGGTAGCCCAGAGCCGCCTCGCCCGCCTCTATGTTGCCGGCGAAGGCGTGCCGCGCGATCTCACCATCGCGCGCCACTGGTACAGCTACGCCAAGTCGGCCGGCCTTACCGACGACTGGCTCGAACAGGCCCTGGCGCCCGAAGCGTCAAAAGCGGACGCCCCGAAGGCCGACGAAAAGCCCGCCAACCTGCCCGGCGTCGACGCCGGCAACTGATGGCGTGACCGACGAGGGCGCACACCATAGAGCGCTGTTCGATCTGATTGAATCAGATCGGCTCTCTAGGTTCTTGTTTTGGAAGCATCATCTTGTCGATCCTCGGTTCACTCCGGTCGGATGATACTCTGGCGGCAAGTCGTCATTGAAGCAGGCAGGCGCCCGCGATATGAGGTGACGCCAACGCTAGGAGATTGATGCGCAGAGACTATAGATAAGGCCGTCGAAAGCGGTTTTCGTGGCGCACGAGTTGGCGCAGTCTTTGTTGTATTCTCTCCGGATAAATTATGAAAAACGCAGATCTATCGATCCGGGCCTTTGACGAGGTCACGGATCTTCATGCGCTCTCGGGCATCTGGCTTGAGGCTTCTCTTCTGGCGCATGCTTTCATTGGCGAAAAGCGCCTGCGGGAGCAACAGATCCTTATCGAAGAAAAATACCTCCCCGTCGCCGAAACGTGGGTCGCCTGTCTTGCTGGGGCACCGGTGGGCTTCATCAGTTTGCTGGACAACTTCATCGGCGGTCTGTTCGTCCTCCCCAACCGGCAAGGGCGGGGAATAGGCCGCGCGCTGATTACCCACGCTTTGGCGCTGAAAGGCGAGCTCCTGCTGGAAGTCTATACCGGCAACGAACAGGCTCTTTGCTTCTACAAAAGCCTCGGCTTCACCGAACTGTCCCGACGGGCCGCCGACGATGAGGGCCAGCCGTTTGAAAATGCCAGCATGCGACTGATCCGCTAAGGTTCGCGAAGGCAGCCAATGGCTGTTCTCGCCCATCCTGCCTGCAACTGAGGCGGCAGAAATTGCAGCCGTTGGTCGGGAAACCGACCAGCGGCTGAGGCAGAGAATAAAATCGAACCCGGCATTCGCTTTTAAGCGAAAGCCGGGTTAGGGCTTGCACTCGGCGGCGGTTTGTGATGGCTACGCAGCCAACGTTTTTCCCTGAAGGATCCCCAGAAAATGGCTCGTTCCGCCCTCCTCAACGTCATGGTCCAGGCCGTCCGCAAGGCCGGACGTGGTCTTGCCCGCGATTTCGGCGAGGTCGAGAACCTGCAGGTGTCGATGAAAGGCCCCGGCGATTTCGTCTCGTCGGCCGACAAGCGCTCCGAGCAGGTTCTGTTCGACGAGTTGAAGCGGGTGCGTCCCACCTACGGCTTCCTGATGGAGGAGCGCGGCGAAGTGGCCGGCGAGGACGCGCAGCACCGCTGGGTGGTCGATCCGCTCGACGGCACAGCCAACTTCCTGCACTCGATCCCGATCTTTTCGATCTCGCTGGCACTTGAGAAAAATGGCGTGCCGGTTGCCGGCGTCGTCTACAACCCGGCAAACGACGAACTCTATACCGCCGAACGCGGCAACGGCGCCTTCGTCAATGACCGTCGCCTGCGCGTTTCGGCGCGCCGCGAAATGCCCGAATGCGTCATCGGCACCGGCGTGCCACACCTCGGCCGCGGCAATCATCCGCGCTATCTCAACGAACTCCGGCAGGTGATGGCCAACTGCGCCGGCATCCGCCGCCTCGGCTCGGCCGCTCTCGACCTCTGCTACGTCGCCGCCGGCAAGCTGGACGGCTTCTGGGAAGACGACCTCAACCCGTGGGATACGTCGGCCGGCTGGCTGATGATCAAGGAGGCCGGCGGCTTCATTACCGACAAGGCCGGCAAGGATGATATGCACGCCTCCCGCACGCTGGTGGCCGGCAACGAGGCGATCCACGCCCAGCTTCTCGCCACCCTCAGGAAGGCCTGACGGCAACGCGCCGTATAAACTGATGGGCTTCCCCCGAAAAATTCGGGGGAACCGGCCGTATGCCTTGCTCTTTTCGCCGTAAATCGCGTTTACTGTGCGCCGCGATCAGTGAGAGCAAGCGATAGAACCATGGCCAAAGACGCGTCCGGCATTAAGCTCACCAGCCCCCAGGTGTATCTCTGGCGGATGGCGGTGTTCCTGGTCATCGCTGCCTTCGTCGGCCTGTTGCTGTCGCGGCAGCTGAAGACAGCCTTCATGGCCAACCCCGGCCTCAACGGCCTGATCTTTTCGGTGGCGCTGGTCGGCATTCTGCTGATCTTCCGGCAGGTGGTTCGCCTGTTTCCCGAGGTGCGCTGGGTCAACACCTACCGTTTCGGCGAGCCTGGCCTTGAGGTGCGCAAGCAGCCGGTGTTGCTCGCGCCTATGGCGACGCTACTCGGTGACCGGTTTGGCCAGCGAGCCATCTCCGCCTCGGCCATGCGCTCGCTGCTCGAATCGATCGCCACCCGTCTCGACGAGGCGCGCGACATCTCCCGCTACATGACCGGCCTTCTGGTGTTCCTCGGCCTGTTGGGCACCTTCTACGGCCTGATCGCCACCGTGAACTCGGTGGGCGCCACCATTCAGGGCCTCGACGTCGGCTCAGGCACGGCCAGCGTCATCTTCGAAGACCTGAAGAGCGGTTTGCAGGCGCCGCTCAGCGGCATGGGTACGGCCTTCTCGTCCTCGCTGTTCGGCCTTGCCGGCTCGCTGATCGTCGGCTTCCTCGACCTTCAGGCCGGGCAAGCACAGAACCGCTTCTACCTCGACCTCGAAGACTGGCTGTCCACCCAGGCCGAACTCGACTCGGCCGGCGACGTCGGCGCCAGCATCCGCGACGCCCAGAACATCGACGACCTGCGCGGCGCCCTCGAGCACCTGACCAAGCAGATCCAGGACGGCGGCACCGGCAACCGCTCCGGTCAGGCGATGGCCAATCTCGCCGAGGGCATCCAGGGGCTTGTCCAGCACATGCGCGCCGAGCAGCAACTGGTGCGCGCCTGGGCGGAAAGCCAGGGCGAGCAGCAAAAGGAGATCCGCCGGCTACTGGAGCTTCTGACTGGCGCCGTCGAGCGCTCGGAACGCGGCTAAGCAATTCCAGGAAAAGTGCGGGCGGTTTCCGTCCGGAATTGCCTGAAAGAGACGCGAAGCAGGAGGCCGCTCTAGACGGCTTTTGCTTCGATACGGAGATTGACCGACCATGGCCCTCGGACGCCGCAGGTTTTCGACCCAGCAGGACTACTGGCCGGCCTTTGTCGACATGCTCACCACGCTGGTGCTGTCGATCATCTTTCTGCTGTCGATCTTCTCTCTGGCCCAGTTCTTTCTGAGCCAGCAGATCACCGACAAGGACACCGTGCTCGGCCGTCTCAACGCCCAGATCGCCGAGTTGACCGAGCTCTTGGCCATGGAGCGCGCCTCCAACCGCGATTTGCAGGACAATGTGTCGCTCTTGGAATCGAACCTCAAGGACGCGCAGGCCGCCCGCGACAACCTCCAGGGCCTGATCGCCAACCAGTCCGGCGCCAACGACGCCGCCGATACCAAGATGCAGGCGCTCGCCTCCCAACTTTCGGACGAAAAGCGGGCCAGCCAGCGGGCGCTCGCCCAGGTCGAGCTGCTCAACCAGCAGATCTCGGCGCTACGGCGGCAGATCGCCGCCCTTGAGGATGCCCTCAACGCCTCCGAATCCCGCGACAAGGAAAGTTCGGCCAAGATCGCCGATCTCGGTAAGCGCCTCAACGTGGCACTGGCCCAGCGTGTTCAAGAACTTGCCCGCTATCGTTCCGACTTCTTCGGACGTCTTCGCGAGATCCTGTCGCAGCGCTCCGACATCCGTGTGGTCGGCGACCGCTTCGTCTTCCAATCGGAAGTGCTGTTCGATTCCGGCAACGACGAGGTCAATCCGGCCGGTCGCGGTGAACTCGACAAGCTGGCCGACGCATTATTGCAGCTCGAAGGACAGATCCCGCCCGAGATCGCCTGGGTTCTACGCGTTGATGGCCATACCGATGCCCGGCCGATGTCCGGCAACGGTCGCTTCCGCGACAACTGGGAGCTTTCGTCGGCGCGCGCCATATCGGTGGTCAAGTATCTGATCAGCAAGGGTATCTCGCCCAATCACCTGGTGGCCGCCGGTTTCGGCGAATTCCAGCCGCTGGAAGAGGGCGACAGCGACGAGGTCAACGCCAAGAACCGCCGTATCGAGCTGAAGCTGACCGAGCGCTGATCGGTTTCAGCCTGTTCCTCAGGACGCCAAGCCGTAACAGTCGTTCACAATTTTTGACTCTTTCCCGTTCACCGGCCATTTATCATCCAGACCGCAGAAAAGAATGAAGCGCCTGGGTCGGCGCCATACGAGGAAAGCGCGGACGAACGACATGGCACGCAGATTTTTCGGAACCGACGGCATCCGCGGCACGGCCAACAGCTGGCCCATTACCCCGGAAATCGCCCTCAAGGTCGGCATGGCCGCCGGCCTCGCCTTCCATCGCGGCGACCATCGCCACCGTGTCGTCATCGGCAAGGACACCCGCCTCTCCGGCTACATGATCGAGCCGGCGCTGACCGCCGGCTTCACCGCCGTCGGCGTCGATGTCTTCCTGACCGGCCCGGTGCCGACGCCGGCCGTCGCCATGCTGACGCGGTCCCTCAGGGCCGACCTCGGCGTGATGATCTCCGCCTCGCACAATCCTTTTGCCGACAACGGCATCAAGCTGTTCGGCCCCGATGGCTACAAGCTGTCCGACGAGGTCGAGCTGGCGATCGAGGACATGCTGGACAGCGACTTCTCCGGCCGTCTCGCCGCCCCCGCCGATCTCGGTCGCGCCAAGCGCGTCGACGGCGAGCGCGCCCGCTATGTGGAATCGGCCAAGCGGACCCTTTCCCGCCACATCTCCTTCGAAGGTCTCCGCGTGGTGGTCGACTGCGCCAACGGCGCTGCCTACAAGGTGGCCCCGGAAGTGCTGTGGGAACTCGGCGCCGAAGTCGTAACGCTCGGCGTCGATCCCAACGGCCTCAACATCAACCGCGACTGCGGCTCGACCAGCCTTGCCTCCATTACCGAGAAGGTGCGCGAGGTCAGGGCCGATATCGGCATCGCCCTCGATGGCGACGCCGACCGCGTCATCATCATCGACGAGAAGGGACAGGTGGTCGATGGCGACCAGCTGATGGCCGTCGTCGCCGCCTCCTTCCAGGAAGACGGACGCCTCGCACGGCCTGGCATCGTCGCCACCGTCATGTCCAATCTCGGCCTGGAACGCTATCTCCAGGGTATTGGCCTTGAACTCGTCCGCACCAAGGTCGGCGACCGCTACGTGGTCGAGGCGATGCGGTCCGGCGGCTACAACGTCGGCGGCGAACAGTCCGGCCACATCGTGCTCTCCGATTACGCCACCACCGGCGACGGCCTGGTCGCCGCCCTGCAAGTGCTGGCCGTCGTCAAGCGCTCCGGCAAGCCGGTGAGCGAGGTCTGCCACCGCTTCGATCCGGTGCCGCAGCTGCTGAGGAATGTCCGCGTCAAGGGCGGCAAGCCGCTCGACAACGAGAGCGTCAAGGCGGCGATCGTTGCCGCCGAGAGCCGGCTCGGCGCTGGCGGCCGCATTCTTGTCCGCGCCTCCGGCACCGAGCCGCTGATTCGCGTCATGGGAGAAGGCGACAACGCCGATCTGGTCGACGCGGCGGTCGGTGACATCGTCGAGGCGATCGGCAACGCCGCTATCTGAGGTTACAGAGCTTCTTGAAACTCGCCCTGGCCCGCATCGCGTCGCCGGGGCATTTTTTATTGGCTGGAAACCCGCCGATTGATCGGTTTTACCAATCATCAAGGTTAAGGGACGTGGTTAAGTCACAATTAACCGACTTGCCCTAATAATCGATCCGAAAGCGATGATGATCGGCGGCTCGCCGCCTCGCGATCATGCTTGTTCGGAAGGATCGAACCATGCGCAGTCTCACAATGAACCTCTCTCTGGCCGTGGCTGCGACATTCGGCCTCGCGGCTTTCTCCGGTGTCGCCCGCGCCGCCGATATGCCGGTGGAATATCCGCCGGTCATCGAGGCGCCCGAACCGATGCCGCTGCCGGCTGTCGGCGGCTGGTATCTCCGCGGCGACATCGGCTACAAACTTTATCAGGCCCCTAAGGGCATTTTGAGCGACCGTACCTGGGGCAGCTTCGGCAACAACGGCGAACTTGGTAGCGAAAAGATGGGGGGCGCCGCTGATGTCGGCGTCGGCGTCGGCTACAAGTTCAACGACTATCTCCGCACCGACCTGACGCTCGACTATGAGACGCCGGCCAAATTCAAGGGCTCGGCCTTCTGTCAGGACCCAAGTGTAGGATGCCCGATGGCACCGAGCGGCAGATGGGAAGACTCCGAGCGCGCCAAGATCACCGCCTATAGCGCGCTGGCCAACGTCTACGCCGACCTCGGCGACTTCCATGGCCTGAAGCCATATCTCGGCGCCGGCGCCGGCGCTTCCTATCTCAAGACCAGCGACGTCAAATCCAGCGCTCAGGACGGCTTTAGCGGCAATTATCCCAAGGGCGAGGGCAAGTGGAACTTCGCCTGGGCGCTAATGGCCGGTGTCGAGTATCCCCTCAGCGATCGCCTCAGCCTCGATCTGGGCTACCGCTACCTCAACCTCGGCGACGCGGAGACGGGTTCGGTAACTGAGCGGCTGTCAGATGGGTCCGCGGGCAAGACCACCAAAATCAACTACGAGGGCATCGCCGCCCACGAGGTGCGCCTTGGCCTGCGCTATTATCTCAACTGAGAATTAGCCTGCTTTAACTTCGGACAGCGGCGGGAAGACTTCGGTCTTCCCGCCGTTTGTCTTTTGGCAACACCTTTGGTCGAACTGCTTTCACCCGACTTGACGGCGCGCGGCCTTTCCGATAGCTCAGGCGGCGGGACACTCCTCCCCACCGAGGAGCACCTATCTGAGAGGATAGTTACATGACTGACGCCACTGCCGCGCCGGCTTTGAAGCCGGCTAATCCCCGCTTTTCCTCCGGCCCCTGCGCCAAGCGCCCAGGATGGACCGTCGAGGCACTCAAGGGGGCGCCGGTCGGCCGCTCCCATCGCGCCAAAATCGGCAAGACCAAGCTCGCTGAGGCGATCGACATCACCCGCAAGGTGCTGCGCGTTCCCGCCGATTATCGCATCGGCATCGTACCGGCTTCCGATACCGGCGCCGTCGAGATGGCGCTGTGGTCGCTGCTCGGTGCTCGTCCGGTCGACATGCTGGCCTGGGAGTCCTTCGGCTCCGGCTGGGTGACGGATGTCGTCAAGCAGCTGAAACTCGACGCCCGTGTCTTCGAGGCGCCTTATGGCGACATCGTCGACTTCGCCAAGGTCGATTTTAACCGCGACGTGGTGTTCACCTGGAACGGCACCACTTCCGGCGTGCGCGTTCCCAACGGCGACGCGATCCCGGCCGATCGCCAGGGCCTCACCATTTGCGACGCCACCTCCGCCGCTTTCGCTCAAGTCCTGCCGTTCGACAAGCTCGACGTCGTCACCTTCTCCTGGCAGAAGGTTCTGGGCGGCGAAGGCGGTCACGGCATGCTGATCCTGTCACCGCGCGCCGTCGAGCGGCTTGAGAGCTACAAGCCGGCCTGGCCACTGCCGAAGATTTTCCGCCTCACCTCCGGCGGCAAGCTGATCGAAGGAATCTTCAAGGGCGACACCATCAACACGCCCTCCATGATCTGCGTCGAGGACTATATCGATGCGCTGAAGTGGGCCGACGCCATCGGCGGCCTTGAAGCGCTGGTCGGCCGCGCCGATGCCAACACCAAGGCCATTGCCGACTGGGTCGCCAAGACGCCGTCGGTCGCCTTCCTGGCCAAGACCGAAGCGATCCGCTCCAACACCTCGGTCTGCCTGAGCTTCGTCCACCCGCAAGTCGCTGCCCTCGACATCGAGGGCCAGCAGGCTTTCGTCAAGACGCTGACCGGCCTCCTCGAGAAGGAAGGCGTCGCCTTCGACATCGCCTCCTACCGTGACGCCCCTCCGGGCCTCAGGATATGGTGTGGTGCCACCGTCGAGACCGCCGACGTTGCCGGCCTGACGCCATGGATCGACTGGGCCTTCGCCAAGGCGCTGGCCGGGCTTTCCAAGGCCGCCTGACAGTCGATCCGACAAGCGCTTTCGGAAAGAGGGTGCGCCGCCGCACCCTCTCCTCCCCTTCCCGCCAAGCGGGACGGGAAACCAATCTTCAGCCGCAGTGACATTCCATCCGGCGCCACCGGTCTCTTCCGCTCACCCTTCCAACCCGAAGGGACCGGAGAAGGTGCGAGGCGCCACCCAACCAGGATGACTCCCATGGCTCCTCGCGTTCTCATTTCCGACAAGCTGTCCGCCACCGCCGTTCAGATCTTCAAGGATCACGGCGTCGAAGTCGACTACCAGCCCGATCTCGGCAAGGACAAGGACAAGCTGGCCGAGATCATCGGCAACTATGACGGCCTCGCCATCCGCTCCACCACCAAGGTCACGGAAAAGCTGCTCGCCAGCGCCAAGAACCTCAGGGTGATCGGCCGCGCCGGCATCGGCGTCGACAACGTCGACGTGCCCGCCGCCACGGCGCGCGGCGTCATCGTCATGAACACGCCGTTCGGCAACTCGATCACCACCGCCGAGCACGCCATCGCCTTGATGTTCGCGCTGGCCCGCGAGCTTCCCGAGGCCAATGCCTCCACGCATGCCGGCAAGTGGGAAAAGAACCGCTTCATGGGCGTCGAGCTGACCAACAAGACGCTCGGCGTCATCGGCTGCGGCAACATCGGCTCGATCGTCGCCGACCGCGCCGTCGGCCTGAAGATGCGCGTCATCGCCTACGACCCGTTCCTGTCGGCCGAGCGCGCCATCGAACTCGGCGTCGAGAAGGTGGAACTCGATGATCTGTTCCGCCGCGCCGACTTCATCACGCTGCATGTGCCGCTGATCGAGAAGACGCGCAACATCATCGACATCTCCGCCATCCTGAAGATGAAGAAGGGCGTGCGCATCATCAACTGCGCCCGTGGCGGCCTGATCGTCGAGGCCGACCTCAAGGCAGCGCTCGATTCCGGCCATGTCGCCGGCGCCGCCCTCGACGTGTTCGAGACCGAGCCGGCTACCGCCCACCCGCTGTTCGGCCACCCGAACGTGGTCTGTACGCCGCATCTCGGCGCCTCCACCACGGAAGCGCAGGAGAATGTCGCTCTGCAGGTCGCCGAACAGATGTCCGACTACCTGATGAAGGGCGCCGTCGTGAACGCCCTCAACATGCCGTCGATCACCGCCGAGGAGGCGCCGCGCCTGACGCCGTTCGTCAAGCTCGCCGAGCTCCTGGGCTCGTTTGCCGGCCAGCTCACCGAGACCGGCCTGAAGGCGATCCGCATCGAATACGAAGGCGAAGTGGCCGGCATGAACATCCGCGCGCTCTCCGCCGCGGCGATCACCGGCGTGCTGAAGCCGCTGCTGCAGTCGGTCAACATGGTGTCGGCGCCGGTGATGGCCAAGGAGCGCGGCATCGCCGTGGCGGAAGTGCGCAACAACGCCTCGGCCAACTTCGAAAGCCTGATCCGCCTGACGCTGACCACCGACCGCCAGGAGCGTTCGATCGCCGGCACCGTGTTCGCCGACGGTCATCCGCGCATCGTCGAGATCAAGGGCATCAAGATGGACGCCGAGTTCGCGCCGTCGATGATCTACGTTACCAACGAGGACAAGCCGGGCTTCATCGGCAAGTTCGCCGGCCTTCTGGGCGACGCCGGCATCAACATCGCCACCTTCGCCCTCGGCCGCCTCGAACAGGGCGCCGATGCCATCTGCCTCGTTGAGGTGGACGGCGATGTGCCGGCCGACGTGCTCGACAAGGTCAAGGCCATGCCGGTGGTCCGCCAGGTAAAGGCGCTGAAGTTCTGATAGGCTCCATCATCGACAGCTGACAACAAGGGCGTCCCTCGGGGCGCCCTTCGCTATTTCTGAATGCCGGAGCTGCGGCCTTTGACTGGACCGCCGAACGGCGATCTATTGCGAGTGCCTATGAGTGGCGATAGATTCGGCCAATGAAGATACTGGCAATCTCCGGCAGTGCCCGCCACGCCTCAACCAACACGGCATTGTTGAGAGCGTTGCAGGCAATCGCCCCTGAGGACATCACTCTGGACGTTTTCAATGGGGTGGGCGATTTACCCGTCTTCTCGCCCGATTTGGAAGGCTCGAATTTGCCCGACAGCGTTGGGGCTTTCTTGGCGATGGTTTCTCAAAGCGACGGGCTTCTCATATCGAGCCCCGAATATGTCCGCAGTATTCCCGGCGGTTTGAAGAACGCCATCGATTGGCTGGTGTCCGGCGATCAGGTGGTCGGCAAGCCGATCGCGCTGGTACATGCATCCCACCGGGGAGACGACATGCTGTCGATCTTGCGAACCGTGCTGTCGACCATAAGCTCCAATTTCAACCGCGACCTTTTCTTTCGTCTTCCCGTGATGAAGGAAACGCCGGACGCGATCCTGGAAACTGTGAAAGCCCCGGCTAATCGGCACCTCGCCGAGCAGTTCCTGCGCGATTTCGCATTCTTCTGCCGAAACCACGGAGACAGCGGGCCTAACTCCGTCACACTATAGATTGGAAGCCTTGGGGCCGGAGGCCGCTGGCGATTGAGGCCCAGACAAAAAGAAGCCGCCCGAAGGCGGCCTCCAATATTCGACATCGTCCGTGAACCGTTCGGGATCAACCCAAAACCGACTTCAGCTCGTTGACGATATTCGGATCAATGTCCGTGCGCTCGCTGCCGTAGGCGATGTTGGCCTTGAGGAAGCCGAGCTTGGTGCCGGTATCAAAGGTGGTGCCACGGAAGCGCACGCCGCAGAAAGCCTGTTCCTTGGCAAGGCGCAGCATGGAATCGGTGAGCTGGATCTCGCCGCCGGCGCCCTTCTCCTGGTTGCTCAGGAGCTCGAAGATGCGCGGCTGCAGGATATAGCGGCCGGAAATGTAGAAGTTGGACGGCGCATCGGCCGGCTTGGGCTTCTCGACCATGTCGGTGACTTCGAACACGTCGGGGGCCAGCGTGTTGCCGAGGGCGACGATGCCGTAGGACGACGTCTGGGCCGGATCGCATTCCTCGAGGCTGACGATATTGCCACCGCTGACCTGATAAGCATCGACCATGCTCTTCAGGCACGGCGTGGAGTGCTTCATCAGCATATCCGGCAACAGCACCGCGAAAGGTTCGTCGCCGACGATATCGCGGGCGCACCAGACGGCGTGGCCGAGACCGAGCGGCTCCTGCTGGCGGGTGAATGAGGTGGTTCCGGCGGCCGGGCGCTCGGCACGCAGCTCTTCGAGCGCCGCCGTCTTGTTGCGGGCGATCAGTGTCGCCTCGAGCTCAAAAGCGAGGTCGAAGTGATTCTCGATCACTTCCTTGCCACGGCCAGTGACGAAAATGAAATGCTCGATGCCGGCCGCCTTGGCCTCGTCGACAACATATTGGAGCGCCGGCCGGTCAACGACAGTCATCATCTCCTTGGGCACGGCCTTGGTGGCCGGAAGGAAACGAGTGCCGAGGCCAGCGACGGGGAAAACGGCTTTACGAATACGTTTGGACATGAAGTACTCCTGAGCGGCAATTCTGGCGACGGTCCGGACGTCTGGGCGTCTGCCGCGTGGGCGGGACCATCAATAGCGGAAAAATGTTTAATTTTGGAATCGTGGGGTCGGTTGAATAAATTCCTTTGCGAACGGTCCGAAAGCCGAACAGCCGAGGACGAAACACTAAGGAATTTAACCGATCGTTTACCACAAGTCTCGTCTCTGGAAAGACATTTCGGGCAGGAAAAAGGAGCGTCAGCCATGCGGAACATGTCACGGATCATCCGGTGCACCGCCGCCCTGTCGCTTGCCGCCCTGCTTGGCGCCTGCGCCATCCTCGGCAACGATTTCGCATCCTCCAATGAGCCCGGCCTGCCGCCGCTCGCCGATGGTCCGATACCACCAGCCTTCACGGCCTTCGTCGAAAGCCAGTGGCCGGCCGCCGAGGCGCGCGGCGTATCGCGCGCCACCTTCGTCGCCGCCTTCCTTGGTGTCGGCCCCGATGATGACGTGTTGACCAAGGCGACGAGCCAGCCGGAATTCTCCCGCGCCATCTGGGACTATCTCGACGACATGGCGGCGGAAAGCCGCATCGCCACCGGACGCGACGTGCTGGTGCGCTACCGCTCGCTGCTCGACCGCGTCGAGGCGACCTATGGCGTCAATCGCGAGGTGGTCGTTGCCATCTGGGGCATGGAGAGCACCTACGGCGCCATCCTCCGCGATCCCACCAAGGCGAAGAACGTCGTGCGGGCGCTCGCCACGCTCGGCTGGCGCGGCGGCTCGCGTTCCGCCTATGGCCGCCAGCAGCTCAACGCCGTTCTGCGCATCCTCGAGCACCACGACGTCGACGCCCGCCACATGGTCGGCTCCTGGGCCGGGGCCATGGGCCAGACGCAGTTCATCCCCACCACCTATCTTGGCTACGCCGTAGACTTCGACGGCGACGGCCGCCGCGACATCTGGTCCTCGGTGCCGGACGCGCTCGCCTCCACCGCCAATTATCTGCAGAAATCCGGTTGGCAGGCCGGTGCTACCTGGGGCTACGAGGTGATCCTGCCGCCGGGCTTCGACACGTCGCTGGAAGGACGGTCGGCATCGCTCGCCGATTGGACGGCGCGCGGCTTCACCCGCGCCACCGGTGGCGCTTTCCCGCGCCCCGGCGATCAGGCCACCTTGCTGCTGCCGGCCGGCCCCGGCGGCCCGGCCTTCCTCACCTTGCGGAACTTCCAGGCGATCAAGCGCTACAACAACGCCAATGCCTACGCCCTCGGCGTCGGCCATCTCGCCGACCGCATCGCCGGCGGCGGTCCGTTCGTCACGCCCTGGCCGCGCGGTTACACGCCGCTCGACGAGGCCGGCCGCGCCGAGGTGCAGGCGCGTCTCAGGGCGATCGGATTCCCTCTCGACAAGATCGATGGTAAGGTCGGTCCTCAAACCGTCGCCGCCATCCGCGCCTATGAGGCGCAACGCGGCCTCGCCGTCACCGGCAATGCGTCGCTCGAACTGCTGGCGCTGCTGCGGGGCGGCTGAAGCCGGCCGGATGGGCCGAAAGCGACGCGTGTCGGGAGGCTCGTCCTATGCCGCTCCGCCGGGCAAAAGCCCTGACGGTCGTTGTCGCCGCCGCGCTGATCGTGGCGGGGCTGCCGTCGTACGCCCAGCAGCGGATCATCGTGCAACGGGGGACACAGACGGAGGTCGTCGAGCCACAACCCGACAATCGTCCGTTCCTGATGCGCCTGTTCGGCATTGGCCGGCCGGAACCGGTCGCGCCGGTCGCGCCTCGGGCTCGAATCATCAAGGTGCCACCCGCCGGCCAGCACAAGGCCACGACGGCGGCGGCGCCGGCCATCGTCGTCAAACCGCAGAACCCCAAACAGGACGACGCGCGTGTCGTCCTGGTGATCGGCGACCAACTGGCCGCCGACCTTGGCCGCGGCCTCGACGTCGCCTTTGCCGACCGGCCGGACATTCGCATCGAGACCAAGACCATCGACGATGCCGGCCTCGCCTCGACGGGCGATATCGACTGGAAGGCCTTCTTGGAAACGCGTCTCTCGGACAAGCCGCGACCCGCCGCCGTCGTTGCCATGATCGGCCGCGCCGACGGCCGGCCGATCGAACTTCCCGACCGGGTGGTCAACTTTCCCTCGGCCGATTGGGAAACCATCTACAAGGCGCGACTCAACGAACTGATGCGCGTGTCGCGCGAGCATGCCGTGCCCTTCCAATGGGTCGGCCTTGTGCCGGTCGCCAGTGCGCCGGACACCAACGACGTCACCTATATCGACGGCGTCATCCGCGACGAGGCGAGCGAGAAGGGGGCAACCTATGTCGATGTCTGGGAGCCCTTCTCGCAGAGCGGCGCCTTCGTGGCGAGCGGCCCCGACCTCGACGGGCAGGTGCGGCAGTTGCGCCTGAAGGATGGCATAGGCTTTACCCGCTCCGGCGCCCGCAAGCTGGCCTTCTACGTCCAGCAGAGCCTTGCTGGCGCCCTCGACGTCACCGCTCCCACGGCAAACCTGATGCGACAGGTGTCGGGCGGCGGGCTGGTGATGCTCTTGAACGATCCCAGTGCCGCCGGTGAGGATCGTTTGATCACCGCCGCCGACATCGCGCCGCCGAAACCCGGCACCGCCCTCCATCGTCTCGTCGTCGAGGGGCTGCCGCTCGATCCGGTGCCCGGTCGATACGATGCCACCGCGCTGAGGTAATGGGGACAACGAGCCTTCTCTATGCCTGAACATGACAACGGCCGGGCTTCCTCACGGAACCCGGCCGCTCGATTGTTGTCCTATCTCTCGCTCAGCGCGGTAGCACGGAGACGCCCATCATGAACTCGTCGATGGCGCGCGCTGCCTGCCGGCCCTCGCGGATCGCCCAGACGACGAGGCTCTGACCGCGCCGCATATCGCCGGCCGCGAACACCTTGTCGACCGAGGTGCGGTAATCGACCTCGGTGGCCTTGACGTTGCCGCGACCGTCCTTGTCGACGCCGAGCTCGTTGATCATGCCTTCATGCACCGGATGCACGAAGCCCATGGCGAACAGCACCAGGTCGGCATCGATGGTGAATTCCGTGCCGGGAACCGGCTGGAACTTGGCATCGACCTTGACGCAATGCACCTTGTTGACGACGCCGTTCTGGCCCTCGAAGGCGGTGGCAGTGACGCCGAACAGGCGCTCGGCTCCTTCCTCATGGCTCGACGAGGTCCTGAGCTTCAGCGGCCAGTTCGGCCAGGTCGTGAGCTTGTCTTCCTTCTCCGGCGGCTTCGGCATGATTTCCAGCTGCACGACGGCGGTGGCACCCTGGCGATTCGAGGTGCCGATGCAGTCCGAACCAGTGTCGCCGCCGCCGATGACGACGACGCGCTTGCCCAGAGCCGAGATCGGGTCGACGGAGCCGAGCGGCTCGCCGCCGACGCGGCGGTTCTGCTGCGGCAGGAACTCCATGGCGAAGTGAACGCCCCGCAGCTCACGGCCCGGCACCGGCAGGTCGCGCGACTTTTCCGAGCCGCCGGCCAGCAGTACGGCGTCATACTCGGCCTTGAGGTCCTCGACCTTCACGTCGACGCCGACGTTGACGTTGAAGTGGAAGACGACGCCTTCCGAGACCATCTGCTGCACGCGCCGCTCGACGATGTGCTTGTCGAGCTTGAAGTCGGGAATGCCGTAGCGGAGAAGGCCGCCGGCACGGGCATTCTTCTCGTAGACGTGCACGTCATGGCCGGCGCGAGCGAGCTGCTGGGCGGCGGCGAGACCCGCCGGGCCCGAACCGATCACCGCCACCTTCTTGCCGGTCTTGACCTTGGCGATCTCCGGCTGCACGCGGCCATCCTTCCACGCCCGCTCGGCAATGGTGTACTCGATCTGCTTGATTGTCACCGGGGTGTCGAACAGGTTCAGCGTGCAGGCCGCCTCGCAGGGAGCCGGGCAGACGCGACCGGTGAACTCCGGGAAGTTGTTGGTCGAGTGGAGATTGCGAGCGGCCGTCTCCCAGTCGCCGTTGTAGACGAGGTCGTTCCAGTCCGGGATCTGGTTGTTCACCGGACAGCCGCGGTGGCAGTAGGGAACGCCGCACTCCATGCAGCGGGCACCCTGGGTCTGCATGTCGCTTTCCAGCGGCGGAACAGTGAATTCGTTGTAGTGGCGAACGCGGTCGTCCACCTTCTGGTACTTGAGCTCCTGACGCTCGAACTCAAGGAAGCCGGTAGCCTTGCCCATCTTTCACTCCGTCTCGTCTGTATGGGTCCGGCCGCTGTTTCGCGGGCGCTTCCATTGGCGCCACTCGCGAGGCGAGCTTGAGGACCCTTTTCTGTCTCGGTGGGGCGGGACGGCCCGAAGGCCGCCCCTCACGGTTACTCGGCGGCGAGGCGGCTCGCCGTCATGGCTTCCAGCGCCTTGCGATACTCGGTCGGCATCACCTTGATGAACTTGCCGCGCCATGCGGCCCAGTCATCCAGGATCGCCTTGGCGCGCGGCGAGCCGGTCCAGGCGTGGTGCCGCTCGATCAGCGCCCTGAGGCGTTCGCAGTCGTGACGCGTCATGTCGCCACGAATGTCGACCTTGCCGTCGGCACCAACCGGTAGCGCCAGCTCGTCTTCGATCATCTCCTCGAACTCGACCATCGACATGTTGCAGCGCTTGCTGAAGCTGCCGTCTTCATCGAGCACATAGGCGATGCCGCCGGACATGCCGGCCGCGAAGTTGCGACCGGTGCTGCCAAGCACGACGACAATGCCACCGGTCATGTATTCGCAGCCGTGGTCACCCACGCCCTCGACAACGGCGATGGCACCGGAGTTGCGCACCGCGAACCGCTCACCGGCGACACCGCGGAAGTAGCACTCGCCGGCGATGGCGCCGTAAAGCACGGTGTTGCCAACGATGATCGACTTCTCGGGCACAATCTTCGACTTCGGGTTCGGGCGCACCACGAGGCGGGCACCGGACAGACCCTTGCCAACATAGTCGTTGCCGTCGCCGATCAGGTCGAGCGTCAGGCCATGGGCACCCCAGGCGCCGAACGACTGGCCGGCGGTGCCGGTCAGCGTCACGCGGATGGTGTCGTCCGGCAGGCCGACGTGGCCATAGCGCTTGGCGATCTCGCCGGAGAGCATGGCGCCCACCGAGCGATTGACGTTGATGACCGCCGTCTCGATTTTCACCGGCTTGCCGCCTTCGAGCGCCGGCATCGCCTCGGCGATCAGCTTCCGGTCGAGGATGTCATCGATCGGATGCTTCTGCGAGGTGGTGTGACGCATCTCGGACGGATCCGCCTTCGGCAGGTAGAACAGGCGCGAGAAATCGAGGCCCTTGGCCTTCCAGTGCTCGATACCCGCCTGCTTGTCGAGAATGTCGGTGCGGCCGGTCAGCTCCTCGAGCTTGCGGAAGCCGAGCGCGGCGAGATAGCGGCGCACTTCCTCGGCGACGAAGAAGAAGTAGTTGATGACGTGTTCCGGCTGGCCGACGAAACGCTTCCTCAGCACCGGATCCTGGGTGGCGATGCCAACCGGGCAGGTGTTGAGATGGCACTTGCGCATCATCAGGCATCCGCTCGCGATCAGCGGCGCGGTGGCAAAGCCGAAGCCGTCGGCACCGAGCAGCGCGCCGACAATCACGTCACGGCCGGTGCGGACACCGCCATCGACCTGAAGTTCGACACGCGAACGAAGGCCGTTGATCACCAGCGTCTGCTGCGTCTCGGCAAGACCGATCTCCCACGGCGAACCCGCGTGCTTGATGGAGGTCAGCGGCGAAGCACCGGTGCCGCCTTCGAAGCCAGAGATGGTGATGTGATCGGCGCGTGCCTTGGCGACGCCGGCGGCAACTGTACCGACGCCGACTTCCGAGACCAGCTTCACCGACACTTCGCCGGTCGGGTTGACGTTCTTCAAGTCGAAGATCAGCTGCGCCAGATCCTCGATCGAGTAGATGTCATGGTGCGGCGGCGGCGAGATGAGCTGCACGCCGGGGGTCGCGTGGCGCACCTTGCCGATGACGGCGTCGACCTTGTGGCCGGGCAGCTGGCCGCCCTCGCCGGGCTTTGCACCCTGCGCCATCTTGATCTGCATCTGGTCGGAGTTGACCAGATATTCGGTGGTGACGCCGAACCGGCCCGAGGCGACCTGCTTGATCGCAGAACGCATGCTGTCGCCCGACGGCAGCGGCTGGAAGCGATCGGTTTCCTCGCCGCCCTCGCCGGTGTTCGAGCGTCCGCCGATCCGGTTCATGGCAATGGCGAGGTTGGTATGCGCCTCGCGGCTGATCGAACCGTAGCTCATGGCGCCGGTGGCGAACTTCCGGACGATATCCTTTGCCGGCTCAACTTCGTCGAGCGGCACCGGCGTCCGGCCGATCTCCTCGGCCGAGCGGATGCGGAACAGGCCGCGAATGGTCATTGCCTGCTCGGCCTGGGCGTTGATCGCCTCGGAGAATTCCTTCTGGAACTGCTCGAAGGAATTGGCGCGCACGGCGTGCTGCAGGCCGGCGATGACGCCCGCCGTCCAGACGTGCGCTTCGCCACGCATGCGCTGAGCATACTCGCCCCCCACTTCCAGCATGGTGGCGAGCGTCGGGTCGCCACCGAAGGCACGAGCGTGGCGGGCCACCGTTTCCTTGGCGATTTCATCGAGACCAACACCCTCGATGCGGGTCGCCGTGCCGAAGAAATACTTCTGCACGAAGCGCGACGACAGGCCGACGGCGTCGAAGATCTGGGCGCCGCAGTAGGACTGATAGGTCGAGATGCCCATCTTCGACATGATCTTCAGCAGACCCTTGCCGATCGACTTGGTGTAGCTATAGACGACCTTGTGCTCGTCCAGCCCCTTGGGCAGCTTGTCCTTCATGGCGATCAGCGTATCGAAGGCGAGATACGGGTTGATCGCCTCGGCGCCGTAGCCGGCAAGGCAGGCGAAGTGATGCACCTCGCGCGGCTCGCCCGATTCCACCACCAGACCGGCCTGGGTGCGGAGCCCCTTGCGGATGAGGTGATGGTGCACGGCCGCCGTGGCCAGCAGCGCCGGAATGCCGATGCGCTCGGCACCGACCATGCGGTCGGAGAGGATGATGATGTTGTAGACCTGACCAGCCGCCGACATGCGCACCGCCGCCTCGGCCTGGATGCAGATGGCCTCGAGGGCCGGCCGCATGCCGGAGGGACCGTTGGCCGCCGGATAGGTGATGTCGATGGTGATGGTCTTGAAGCCGGAGCCCTCGACGTTCTCGATCGACCGGATCTTCTCCAGGTCCTCGTTAGCCAGGATTGGCTGCCGCACCTCGAGGCGCTTCTGCGCGTCATCGCCGCCGCGATCGAACAAGTTCGGACGCGGGCCGATGAACGACACCAGGCTCATGACCAGCTCTTCGCGGATCGGGTCGATCGGCGGGTTGGTCACCTGGGCGAAGTTCTGCTTGAAGTAGGTGTAGAGCAGCTTCGACTTGGACGACAGCACCGAGATCGGCGTGTCGGTGCCCATCGAACCGGTTGCCTCCTGGCCGGTGATGGCCATTGGCGCCATCAGCACCTTGAGGTCTTCCTGGCTGTAGCCAAAGGCCTGCTGCAGGTCGAGGATGTTCTCGGCCGACTTGGGCGCACGGGCGCGCACCGCCGGCAGGTCCTCGAGAACCAGCTGGGTGTCGTGGATCAACTCGGCATAGGGCTGCGCCGTCGAGATCGTCTTCTTGATCTCGTCGTCGGAGATGATGCGGCCCTCGACAAGGTCGATCAGCAGCATCTTGCCCGGCTGCAGGCGCCACTTCTGGACAATCTTCTCTTCCGGAATCGGCAAGGTGCCACTCTCGGAGGCCAGGATCACCCGATCATCGTCGGTGACGACATAGCGAGCCGGACGCAGACCGTTGCGGTCGAGCGTCGCGCCGATCTGCCGACCGTCGGTGAAGGCAACGGCCGCCGGTCCGTCCCACGGCTCCATGATCGCAGCGTGATATTCATAGAAAGCCTTGCGCTCGGCATCCATGCTCTCGTTGCCGGCCCAAGCCTCGGGGATGAGCGTCATGACCGCGTGCGGCAGCGAGTAGCCGCCGCGCAGCAGGAACTCCAGCGCGTTGTCGAAGCAGGCGGTATCCGACTGGCCCTCGTAGGAGATCGGCCAGATCTTCTCGATATCCTCGCCGAACACCTTGGACGTGGTGGTCGCCTGGCGGGCGTACATCCAGTTGACGTTGCCGCGCAGCGTGTTGATCTCGCCGTTGTGGGCGACCATGCGGTAAGGATGGGCCAGCTTCCACGACGGGAAGGTGTTGGTGGAGAAGCGCTGGTGGACGAGCGCCAGCGCCGACTCAAACCGGACGTCCGACAGGTCGGGGTAGTAGCGCTTGACCTGATAGCTCAGGAACATACCCTTGTAGACGACGGTGCGCGAGGAGAACGACACCACATAGAAGGAATCCTGATCGCGCTTGGTGGCGCCATTCCAGTCGGCTTCGTAGACGTCGCCCGACAACACCTTGCGGGCGATGTAGAGCTTGCGCTCCAGCGCTTCCTGATCGGACGTTCCCGGCAGCATGACGAACAGCTGCCGATGCACCGGCTCGGTGGCCCTGACGCCATCGGACAAAGCTGAGTTATCGACCGGCACCGCGCGCCAGCCGAGGATGGCGAGTCCCTGGGCCTTGACCGACCGTTCGACGATCTCGAGGGCGCGGGTCCGCTCGGCCTCGTCCTGCGGCAGGAAGAACTGACCGACGCCATAGCGGCCGGCGTCCGGCAGCTCGAAGCCAAGCTTCGGACACTCTTCGGCGAAAAAGCGATGCGGGATCTGCACCAGAATGCCGGCGCCATCGCCCATCAACGGGTCGGCGCCGACGGCGCCGCGATGCTCGAGGTTCTCGAGCACGTAAAGGGCATCCGTCACGGTCTGGTGGCTCTTGCGGCCCTTGATGTCGGCGACGAAGCCGACGCCGCAGGCGTCATGCTCGTGCTGGGCGCTGTAGAGGCCCTCCGCCCCGGCTTTCGCACGAATAGCGGCGATATCATCGACCGGCGTGCGCGTGGCGCTCGTTGCGGCATTCGGCGCGGCAGGCACGAGGTGCGGCATCGATTCGTCGAGCGTCTTCATGGCGAAGTCCTCATCAGTATACCGGCGGACTATGGCCCGCCGAAGGGTGTCTCTTTCCGGACGCTTCCGCGCGAGGAGCGGGGTATTCCTTATATACCCGCTTATGACCCCGCTGTGGACCGTCCGTCCACTTAGGCGATGCCGTTCCAGCGCAGCGGCCGGACGACGCGACAGCGACAGCCGTCGTCCTCATCCCGTCAAACCGGAACAAGGAGACAGCTTCGATAGCCGTTTCGCCAGATGATCCCGAAGCTCACTCCTCCCCCGGAACCCTCCGTTTCGCGCTTTGCACTGGTTACCTCGGCGAGGCAAGCAAAAACCGCGACCCGTGGATCGGGAAAATGCACTGGTCGTCCTTTCCTCCGAAAAGCCGACCCGAGCCCCCGGATCTGCCCACTTGGAACCAAACTATCGCGGCCCCGAATGTGCGATGCGTTATTTGCATAACCTTGCGGTCCCGTCAACCATCCTGACCCATTATTTTGGGGGCGAAATCCGGATTGACGCCGGCATGAACGGCCTGCATGGGTGGTGCGCAAACTCGGCGGCTGTCGCCCGAGACTGAGAAGGCTAAACTCGGCTCCATGTACTTTGCCAGCGACAACTGGGCCGGCGCTTCGGCGCAAGTGGCCAATGCCCTCCTCAATGCCGGAAACGGCTCCGTTCCCGCCTATGGCGCCGACGACCAGACGCGCGTCGCCGTCGACTGGTTCTCGGAGGTGTTCGAGCACGACGTCTCCGTTTTCTTCGTCGCCACCGGCACGGCCGCCAATTCGCTGTCGCTCGCCTCGGTGATGAAGCCGGCCGGCATCGTGCTCTGCCATGACGTGGCGCATATCGCCTGCGACGAAGCCGGTGCGCCGGAGTTCCTATCGGGCGGCCGCCTCGTTACCATTCCCGGCGACCGCGGCAAATTGACGCCCGACGCGCTGGAAGCGGCGATCGGCCGCTATTTCCCCGCCGCCGTCCATCACGGTCGCCCGGTTGCCGTCTCCCTCAGCCAGTCGACCGAATGGGGCACCGTCTACACGGTGGAGGAAGTCACCGCGCTCGCCGCCGTCGCCCACGCCTATGGCCTGAAGGTCCATATGGATGGCGCCCGCCTTGCCAACGCGCTTGCCTTCCTCGGCTGCCAGCCGGCCGACATCACCTGGAAGGCCGGCGTCGACGTGTTGTCCTTCGGCGGCACCAAGAACGGCTGCTGGTGCGCCGAGGCCGTCGTCTTCTTCAACACCAAGAAGGCCGAGGATTTCGGCTATATCAGGAAGCGGGCCGGCCAGCTGTTTTCCAAGAGCCGTTTCGTCGCCGCCCAGTTCCAGGGCTATTTCGACCGTGGCCACTGGCTGGACAATGCCTTCCACGCCAACACCATGGCCAAGCGCCTCGCCACCGGCATCAGCCAACTCTCCACCGGTCGCATTCTCTGGGAGCCAGAAGCCAACGAAGTGTTCGCCATCTGGCCGAAGCCGGTCAGTGCCCGCCTCAAGGCGGCCGGCGCCCAGTTCTACGAGTGGAATCCCGAAGGCCTCGGCGACAGCGAGAAACCGGGCGCGGACGAGGATCTCGTCCGCCTCGTCACCTCGTTTGCCACCGCCGCGCACGAGGTCGACCACTTCCTGAAGGCGCTCGGCAAGTAGGACGGCCTGATTCGAAAAGCCAATATGCAAAAGGGCGTCCCTTACGGGGCGCCCTTCGTCATTGGATAGAGCGGCGAGCGAAGCGATCTCCGCTCGCCGGTGTCATCAGATCACATCAGTTGAGGGTCGTTTCAATCTGCGGGGCCTCGCCCTTGCCGATCGGAATCGTCCGCGCCCGCTTGCTCTCGGGAATATCGCGCACGAGATCGACGTGCAGGAGGCCGTGCTCCAGCGAGGCGCCCTTCACCTCGACATGATCGGCAAGCTGGAAGCGTCGCTCGAAGGCGCGGGCAGCGATGCCGCGATAAAGCATCTCATGGCCGCTGCCTTCGGTCTCGGGCTTCTTCTCGCCCTTGACCGTCAGGACGCCCTCGCGGGCCTCGATCGTCAGCTCGTCTTCGGAAAAGCCGGCGACGGCGATGGTGATGCGATAGTCATTCTCGCCGGTACGCTCGATGTTGTAGGGCGGATAGGACTGGGCCGACGCGTCGCTGGTCGACACCTGGTCGAGCAGCGTGAACAGGCGATCGAAGCCGATGGTCGAGCGATAGAGCGGGGAAAGGTCGAAATTACGCATGATGTCCTCCAGTTGAGCGACAGTCTTGGATTGGCCGACCGGCTTTCTGTTCCCCTCTGCGAGGCGAAACGTCCGGTCGCCGCGAACCCCATCAAGGGCGTCCGCGTTCCTTGATTTGGGGCGGCAAAAACGCTTTTCAAGAGGGGGACGACACCGCTTCAGCCCCTGCCGGCGATGGCGCGCGCCGCTTCCCTCGTGCTAGAAACGGCGCGGCGGCGACTGCCTGAATGGCAAGTGGCCGCCGGGGAGCGCTCATGGATCTTCTCGATCTCGCCGACAATCCGATCCCTGCCGGCTGCCGGCAGGAAATGATCTCCACCTCCGACGGCGTTCGCCTGCGCACCGCCCGCTGGCCGGCGCTGCCGGGCGGAGTGAAGGGCACCGTCTGCCTGTTCCCCGGCTGGTCCGAGACCATCGAGAAATATTTTCACGTCGTCGAGCGCCTGAGACAACGCGGTTTTGCCGTGGCGATCCTGGAGTGGCGCGGCCAGGGTGGATCGACCCGGCTTGCCGGTGACCCCGGCAAGGGCCATGTCCGATCGTTCCGGCACTACCTGCGCGATATCGAGGCCTTTCGCCGCCGCGTCGTCCTGCCAGACTGCCCGCCGCCCTATTTTGCCCTGGGACATTCGATGGGTGGCGGCATTCTGCTGTCGGCCGGCCGCTTTCTCGCTCCCACCTTCGACCGGCTGGTGCTGACGGCGCCGATGCTCGGCCTTACCAACAGGGCGACCGTGCCGGGCTTCCGCCGGCTGCTGCTGCGCTTCGCCGTCTATTGCGGCGCCGGCCCCAGCTACATTCCCGGCCAGCGCCGCCGTGCAAGCAAGGCGAGAACGTTCGAGCACAGCCCGCTGACATCCGATCCCGACCGCTACCGCGTCAACGAGGCGATCTACACCGCCCAGCCGATCTACCGGCTGGCCGCGCCGACGCTCGGCTGGGTATCGGCTGCGACACGCATGTTCGATCGTCTCGCCGCGCCGGATCTCGCCGACAACACGCCGGCGCCGGTGATGCTGGTCAATTCAGGTGCCGACACGGTAGTGAGTCGCCTCGCCATCGAGACCATGGCGCGCCGCCTGCGCAACCCGGCCTACGTGCTGATCCACGGCGCTCGCCATGAGGTGCTGATGGAACGCGAGGTCTACGCCGCCCAGTTCTGGGCGGCCTTTGACGCCTTCATTCCAGGCTCGTCGGAATAGACTTCAGCTCAGCAGTTTCAGCACCTGCTCGTGCAGGCGCGGGTCGCCGCTCGCGACCACGCGGCCACCGTCGATGGGGCTGCCACCGGTCCAGGATGTGACGACGCCGCCGGCGCCCTCGATCACCGGGATCAGTGCCGTGATGTCGTAAGGCTGAAGCCCCGCCTCGATGACGAGGTCGGCCTGCCCGGCCGCCACCATGCAATAGGCGTAACAATCGGCGCTGTAGCGGGCGAGCCTCGCCTGCCGCTCGACGGCCAGATAGGTCGCGCGATCGGAGTCGTTGAAGGCGTGGAGCGAAGTGGTGAACAGCGTTGCCTGTGAAATGTCGCCGCAAGGCCGCGTCCGAAGCGAGCGCTCGCCACCGGGGCCGCTATAGCTGGCCGAGGTACCGTCACCATAAAAGCGCTCGCCGGTGAAAGGCTGCGCCATCATGCCCTGAACCGCTCGGCCACCCGACCTCAGACCGATCAGCGTGCCCCACAGCGGAATGCCGGCGATGAACGAGCGCGTGCCATCAACCGGATCGAGCACCCAGACATTTTCCCGATCGAGCCCGGCATTACCGAATTCCTCGCCCAGAATGCCGTGGTCGGGATAAGCAGCGCCAATCAGCTCCCGCATCGCCATCTCGCCGGCCTTGTCGGCGATCGTTACCGGATCGAAGGCGCCCTCGAGCTTGTTCTCAACGGCGAGCGCGGTACGGAAATGCGGTATGATCGCCGCCGAGGCCGCATCGGCCAACCGGTCGAAGAAGGCTTTGGAGATGGGTGTGATCTGCATGTCTGATATGTTCCCACATAACATGAAGACAAAGCGCAACGTTGCAACTGTGCCTTGACGACTGGTTCATCCCGTTGTTTTTATTTTTGGATTCGAAGAAATCCAGATTTTCCTTCCATGACCGCGTCGATTGCTGGCGGCGTCATCCCCCACTAAAACGCGA
Organism: Pleomorphomonas sp. PLEO; assembly: GCF_041320595.1. NCBI lineage: Bacteria > Pseudomonadati > Pseudomonadota > Alphaproteobacteria > Hyphomicrobiales > Pleomorphomonadaceae > Pleomorphomonas > Pleomorphomonas sp. PLEO. The sequence continues at coordinate 1,292,040 of NZ_CP166625.1, read as the reverse complement.
ACCAAGTGTTAACCTTCTACCGCGAGGGGTTGACCAATACGACGAAAGTCGGCATTTTAGTGGGGTACAGCGCAGGTTTCTGTGCTGTCCGCCCTCCTTGGGCGTTTCCTCCCTAAGACTTGGGCCGCCGCGTTCGCGACGGCCCCTTTTCTTTTGAAGCCTATCTCGGGCTGCAAGGCCGCGCCAGAGGCGCAATTTCCGAAACGTTTCAAAGACTGTTGGTTGTCACTGGGCGGCAAAGCGACCGGGAGCCCATCATTCAGTCGCGAAACGGCCGGGAGCCAATCACTCAGCCGCGAAGCGGCCAGGGGAAGGACAGACCACCTCGAGCGGCAGCCGCAACAAGCCGTCGATGAAGTCGGCGAGTTCGGCGGTAAGGCGGACAAAGCCGGAATGCGGATCGAGCGTTCGCTCGTCCATATACAGCGAGCGGTTGATCTCGATCTGCAGGGCGTGCAGCCCCTTGGCCGGCCGGCCATAATGTTCGGTGATGAAACCGCCGGCATAAGGCCGATTGATCGCCACCTTATAGCCGAGCGCGGTGAGCGCCCCGGCGGCGTGGTCGGTCAGCGCCCGCGATGCCGAGGTACCGTGACGATCGCCGAGCACGAAATCGGACCGCCCCTTGGCGTCCTGCCCCCTTACTGACGACGGCATCGAGTGGCAATCGATCAGCACGGCCCGGCCGAAGCGCACGTGTGTCTGGGCAAGGAGGCGCGTGAGCGCGGCATGGTAGGGCTTGTAGAGCGTCTCGATCCGGTCGAGCGCCGCCTCTATCGGCATCGGTCCGGCGTAGATTTCCTCGCTCTCGGAAATGACGCGCGGCACCGTGCCGAGACCGCCGGCAACCCGGATGGAGCGAACATTGGCAAAAGCCGGCAGTCGCCCATCGAACATGCGCGGATCGAGCTCGTAGGGTTCGCGATTGACGTCGAGATAGGCGCGCGGAAAATGCGCTCGCAACAGCGGTACGCCGGCCGTGACGACATGCATGAACAGCTTGTCCACATGCGCGTCTTCCGACAGACGGATGCGGCGCCGGTCGAGCCGGCTGGCGGCGAGGAAGTCTTCCGGATAGGCAGTGCCGGAATGCGGTGAGTTGAAGACGAAAGGATGAGTCTGCTCCACGGGGGACAGAATCTCGAAGGGCGGTTCCGAGAGGAAATCGGTGACGACGCGCATCCTTCTCCAGTCCGTAGAGCCTAGCTGCCAACCCGCTGATGGCCGGAAAACAGGGCTTCTGCACTCCTGATTCTGGAATCTGCCCTGTTTTGCCGAACCTGTCCATTGCTAAGGTGGCTGAGCCGCCTCGGCGCCCCTGTCCTCATCGCCCGCCAAGGGTGGGCAGGAAGCCCGCCGACGCCCTCTTGGACAATCCAAAAGTCAAATGCGCTCCACTACGGGGTTTGAACGCACCCCCGAAAAGTTCTACACAGGGGAAATAGCCCGAAAACCGGAGCCGCTAACCACAAGTTTACCCTGACGGTGCTCTTGTGAGATAGTTGGATTATCGTGCGGCCCGACGCCGCTTCTCATCTGACCGGAACCGCAAATGAACCGTATTCTCCTGGCCGAAGACGACAACGACATGCGCCGTTTCCTGGCCAAGGCGCTCGCCAATGCCGGCTACGACGTCGTCTCCTACGACAATGGCCGGAGCGCCTACGAGCGACTGCGCGAAGAACCCTTCACGCTGCTCTTGACCGATATCGTCATGCCGGAAATGGACGGCATCGAGCTGGCTCGCCGGGCGACCGAACTCGATCCCGACCTCAAGATCATGTTCATCACCGGCTTTGCCGCCGTGGCTCTCAATCCCGACAGTCAGGCCCCCAAGGATGCAAAGGTGCTGTCCAAGCCCTTCCATCTCAAGGATCTCGTGCGCGAGGTGGAGAAGATGCTGGCGGCCGCCTGAGGGCGAGCGCGGATTTTCAACGGGAATCGATTTCTAAATCAAGGGTTTGAAGGGGAATTCGGAAAAGCGTCTTTAGCCCCTTGCATGGGGAAGGAAAGGACGCTATATCCCCGCCCACGCCGCCGATAAGGCGGCCCCGCAAAAACGGAAAACGGGCGTGTAGCTCAGCGGGAGAGCACTACGTTGACATCGTAGGGGTCACAGGTTCGATCCCTGTCACGCCCACCATTCCTTCCAAGGGCTTAGCGAGAAATCGCTGAGCCCTTTGCTTTTTGGTGTCACCAAAGAGTCACCAGTGAACCAGCGATGGGTAAGCCTTGAGCCTTAGCTTCCGGCGAGGTTTCGGCGGCACTGGCAATTAGTACTTTTTACAGGGATTGTGGTCGGTTCGCTCGTAAGGGCTCCGACCGACTTGGAACTTGACGCTTGAGGTAAACCCAAGCGGCTCACTTCGGCCTTCCATATAGGCACGCACTCGAGTGCGTTTACCAAAAGTCTGGTGTGGAACCGACTGAATCAGTTTTAAGCTCGTTGACGGCAATTGAGGGCGCGCTCAGATTGCTCGCGGGGGTTTAAATGCATTACGCGCATTCCACCGGCGATTCGTGTCGCGGTGATTGGCAAACCTTGCCGGACCACCTCGAAGCTGTGGCCGGTCTGGCCGCACTGATGGCGGCGTCGTTCGGCATGCAGGGCGCCGCCCGCCTGTCCGGACACTACCACGATATTGGCAAGGCAACCGAGGGGTTCGATCGCAGGCTGAGGGGCGGGCCATCCGTCGAGCATTCGCTGGCCGGTGCCTATCTCGTCCGCAAGCGCAACTGGGTCGGCCCAGAGAAGCTGATGGCCGACCTCGTCGCCTACGCCGTCGCCGGACATCACGCCGGCCTTCCCGATTGGACCGGCGACGGTAGCTCGCTGCATGCGCGTCTGGCCGAGTTCGATCCCGATGGTCTCGATCCGGCGTGGACGAGCTATCTGCCCAACGATGTCGATACCGTCGGCCTCGTCAAGAAGCTGAAGCAGACCGACCAGCCCGGCTTCTCGTTTGCCATGCTTGGCCGCATGCTGTTCTCCTGCCTCGCCGACGCCGACTTCCAGGACACCGAGCAATTCTACGCCCGGGTCGAGGGGCTGACCATCGACCGCGCATGGCGGCGCCTTGCCGACCTGCTGCCCGGCTTCATCTCCGGTTTTGACGCCTACATGACGAACAAGACCACGGCCGCGGCCGACAACCCGGTCAATCGCCTGCGTGCCGAGGTGCTCGCCCATGTTCGCGCGAAGGCCAGCGATCCGCTGGGCCTGTTCACGCTGACGGTGCCAACCGGCGGCGGCAAGACGCTGACCTCGCTCGCCTTTGCGCTGGAGCACGCCCGCGCCCACGGGCTCGACCGCATCATCTACGCCATCCCCTTCACGTCGGTGATCGACCAAACAGCCGATATTTTCCGAGACGTGCTGGGCGACGAACATGTGCTCGAGCATCACTCGGCGCTCGACGAGGAGGAGCTTAGGTCGCGCGCCGACCGCGACAAGCTGAAGCTGGCGCGCGAGAACTGGGACGCGCCCGTCGTCGTCACCACCAACGTCCAGCTGTTTGAAAGCCTCTTTTCCCATCGACCCTCGCGCTGCCGCAAGCTGCACAACATCGCTCGCTCGGTGATCGTGCTTGACGAGGCACAGACACTGCCGCGCCCCTTCCTGATACCGATCATGCGGGCGATCAACGAACTGGCGAACAACTACGGCACCTCGGTGGTGCTCTGTACAGCGACGCAGCCGGCGCTTGGCAAGAAGCATTTCCCTAAGCACGGCCTGCCGCTCGCCGACCGCGAGCTGGCGCCAGATCCGGAGGGCCTCAGCCGTCAGCTGCGCCGCGTCCGCCTGGAACTTACCGGCGAGATGGACAATGACGCCCTCGTCTCAGCGCTCGCCGACCGACCGCAAGCGCTGGTGATCGCCAACAGCCGTGCTCACGTGCTCGATCTCTTCAAGCAGGCATGCGAAGCTGGTCTCGACGGCATTATCCACCTGACGACCCGGCAATACGCCGTACATCGTCGCCGCATCCTCGCCGATGTCCGGCATCGCTTGAAGCATGATCTGCCCTGTCGGCTGATCGCCACATCGTTGGTCGAGGCCGGCGTCGATCTCGATTTTCCCTGCGCCTTCCGCGCCGAAGCGGGGCTGGATCAGTTGGCGCAGGCGGCGGGGCGCGTCAACCGCGAAGGCCGGCGCGATCCTGACAAGAGTATAGTCACGGTTTTCAAACCGGTCGGCTACACGACGCCGCGGGAGATCGAGGGACTGATCGGCGATTTCGAGCGCATCAAGGGCAAGCATGGCGATCTGTTCTCGCCCGCAGCCATCACCGACTATTTCGAGGAGGTGTTCTGGCGAGTAGGGGATGACCTCGACCGCGAGTGCATCCTCGAAAAGCTCCGCCTCGATGGCGCCCTCGGCACGACTAGCTTTGCCTATCGCACTATCGGCGAGAATTTCCGGATGATCGACAGCGGTCTGTTGCCGGTAATCGTGGCAAGTGAGCCGGAAGCAGCGAAGGTCCTGGACAAGCTTGGCTTGAAGGACGTCCCGTCTGGCGCTCTCGCCCGTGCCTTACAGGGCTTCGTCGTTCAGGTGCCGCCCAAGGCGCGGGCGCGACTGATGGCCCTCGGCCACGTGCGGCTCGAACAGGAGGGGCTGCGTGGCGACCAGTTCGCCGTGCTGCAAACGCCCGATCTCTACACGGATGGCGTTGGACTGCTGTGGGACGACGCGGAGTATTTGGCGACAGAAAGCCAGATCTGGTAAAACTGTTTGTGAATCACATTACTATGAACCTTGACGAAGAAGGGATCTTATCCCATCTCTTGGTGGTGCCGAGGTGCACACCGGAGTTGAGCAATGAAGCCCTGGAAATCCGACGACTGGCGCTGGGATTTTGTGTCGAAGCTTCTGGCGCTAGCCATCAAGGTTGTTATTGATCTGTTGTCCTGATGGACACTTGTCGCCCCTCACGCAGGGGCGCGGATCGAAACATAGTTATGTGTTTCACGCTCTAGCTGAAAAACCTCCGGGGATTCTCCCCGGAGGCTATTTCGAGGAGTGAAAGCATGCCCTATGGCATCCGACTGAAGGTTTCTGGCGACCGGGCCTGCTTCACGCGCCCCGAGATGAAGGTGGAGCGCGTCTCTTATGACGTGATGACGCCGTCGGCGGCGCGCGGCATTCTCGAAGCCATCCATTGGAAGCCGGCAATCCGCTGGATCATCGACGAAATTCGCGTGCTGAAACCGATCCGTTTTCAGTCGATCCGCCGCAACGAGGTTGGCCACAAGGCGCCAGCCGGCAAGATCAAGACGGCGATGAACCGGGGTAGCCTCGAAGACTTCCAACTTCTGGTCGACGAGGACCGTCAGCAGCGGGCCGCCACAGTGCTGGTCGACGTCGCCTATGTCATCTCGGCCCATTTCGAACTGACGACGCGGGCTGGCGACGACGACAACGAAGGCAAGCACCTCGACACTTTCAACCGCCGCGCCGCCCGCGGCCAGTGCTTCCATCAACCCTGTCTCGGCACGCGCGAGTTCCCCGCCGCCTTCGATCTGCTGTCGCCGGATGGCCCGTTCCCCGACGTCGACCCGCCCGATCGGACGTCCGATCTCGGGTTCGGCCAACCGCGCGATCTCGGCTTCATGCTCTACGACATCGACCATGCCGCACCCGGCCGACCCTCGCTGTTCTTCCGCGCCGAGCTAAGGGATGGCGTCGTCAAAGTGCCACACCCGACATCGTCGGAGGTGAAGCGATGAGCATCCTCTCGTCTCTCGTCCACGCCTACAATGGACTGGAGGGCGCTCCGCCCTTTGGTTTTTCGTCGGAGAAGATCAGCTTCCTGATTGCGCTCGACGAAGCCGGTGTACCGGTCGGTTTGCCGCACGATCTGCGTGGCGAAGACAAGAAGCGCACGCCGCGACAGCTGTTCGTGCCGCAGGCGATCAAGCGTACGGCCGGCATTGCCCCCAACTTCCTTTGGGACAAAAGCTCTTATGTGCTCGGCGTCACAGCCGGTGAGGGCAAGCGAACCACCGACGAGCATGCGGCCTTCGTCGACCGCCACATAGTCGACCTCGGAGGGGCCGATGACCCCGGTCTTGTCGCTCTCGTCGGCTTCCTGAAGACATGGACGCCCGAGCGCTTCGTCGAACTCGGCTGGCCCCAGGAGATGAAGGATCAGAACGTCGTCTTCGCGCTCGAAAGCGAGCGACGCAGGGACATCCGCATCCATGACCGGCCGGCGGCGCGAGCGCTATGGGCGCGCCTGTCGGCCTCCGGCGACAAGTCGGAGGCGATCTGTCTGGTGTCAGGCGACCGGGCGCCGGTCGCGCGTCTCCATCCGGCTATCAAGGGCGTCTGGGGCGCGCAGTCGTCGGGAGCGTCTATCGTTTCCTTCAATCTCGACGCCTTCACGTCCTATGGTCACGAGCAGGGCGACAACGCACAGGTCTCGGAGGCCGCCGCCTTCGCCTACACCACCGTGCTCAACCGCTTCCTCGAAAGGGACAGCGGCCACCGCATCCAGATCGGCGACGCCTCTACTGTCTTCTGGGCCGACGCCTCCGAGGCCGACAAGGAGCGTGAAGCTGAAAACATATTTGCCGGCCTGTTCGAAGGCAGCGCCCCGGAAGAGGCGACGATCGACGAGAAGGCTCAGGCTGCCCTTGTCGGCACGAGGCTCGCCCAGATCAAGGCCGGCGAACCGTTGTCAAAGGTGGCGCCCGAACTTGCCGACGGCGTCCGTTTCTACGTGCTCGGCCTTGCACCCAACGCCGCCCGCCTGTCGATCCGCTTCTACTACGACAAGGACTTCGGAACGCTGGCCGAGAACTACCGCCGCTATGTCGAGGACATGCGGCTTGAGCCGCCGCCGCGTGATGGCTCGCCACCGCTCTGGCGCTATCTCGTTGAAACCGCCGTGCTCGGCAAGCGCGAGAACGTGCCGCCCAATCTTGCCGGCGAGTGGATGCGCTCGATCCTTGCCGGCACGCCCTATCCGCTGACGCTGCTGTCCAACGTGCTGATGCGGCTGAGGTCCGATCAGGACGTCAACACGCTGCGCGTCTCCATGCTCAAAGCCATCATCGTGAGAAATTTCTCCAGGGAGGATACACCTGTGGCCCTGCAACCCGACTACCCCAACAAGGGATACCGGCTCGGACGGCTGTTTGCTGTCTACGAACGCATCCAGACCGATGCCCTTGGCGGCAAGGTGAATGCCACCGTCAAGGACAAGTTCTACGGCGCCGCCTCTGCCCAGCCGCGCAAGGTGTTCTCGCTGTTGGAGCGTGGCTCGGCCAATCACCTCAGCAAACTTGGCAAGCAGTCGCCCGGCCGAAAGGTCAATCTCGAGAAGTTGGTCGGCGAGATCATGGGAGCGATGGACCCGGCAGCTGATCCATTCCCCGCTTCGCTGTCCGCCGAGGATCAGGCGCTGTTCGGCCTCGGCTACTACCACCAGCGCAACGACTTTTTCAAATCCCACAAGGACGACACCGCCTCGGAGGAAACCGCGAAATGACCGCCATCGCCAATCGCTATGATTTCGTTCTGCTGTTCGACGTCATTCGCGGCAACCCCAACGGTGACCCGGACGCCGGCAACATGCCGCGCATCGACCCGGAGACCAACCACGGCCTCGTTTCCGACGTCAGCCTGAAACGTAAAATCCGCAACTATGTCGACTTCGCGCACGCTGGCGAGGACGGGTTGCACATCTACGTCGAGGACGGCTCCATCCTCAACGACAAGCACCGACAGGCCTACCGCGCCCTGCGCCCGAGCGACGCCAAGGTCGACAAGGACGCCAAGCTAAACCCCAAGGACGACGCCGAGGCGAAGAAGCTGACCGACTTCATGTGCCGCAATTTCTTCGACGTGCGAACCTTCGGCGCCGTCATGAGCACCGGCGTCAACTGTGGCCAGGTGCGAGGCCCGGCGCAGCTCACCTTCGCCCAGTCAATCGAGCCGATCGTGCCGCAGGAAATCTCCATCACCCGGATGGCGGCCACCAACGAGGCCGAGAAGAAGCAGAAGGCCGAGGGCGACGACAGTGTCGACCGCACCGACAACCGCACCATGGGGCGCAAACATATCGTGCCCTACGGCCTTTATCGCGCCCATGGCTTCATTTCCGCCAAGCTCGCTGAGCGCACCGGCTTCGGCGAGGCCGATCTTGCTTTGTTGTTCAAAGCGCTCGAGGAGATGTTCGAGCACGACCACTCTGCGGCGCGCGGCGAGATGGCCAGCCGCAAGCTGATCGTGTTCAAGCATGCGCTGCCGCTCGGCAACGCGCCCGCCCACGCCCTGTTCGAGCGGGTAAAGGTCGGCCGCAACATCGACGGCGCCTCCCGTGATGTGAAGGACCCGCGGATCAACAACGCACCACCGGCCCGCGCCTTCTCCGACTACATCGTCGAGATCGATCGTGCCGGCCTGCCGGACGGCGTCGAGATCATCGAGCGGTTGTGATGGCACCGGCCCTGCCGGAGGTGGCGATTGCACCTGAGCGGGAGCCGATCCCGCTCTCGGCACTGCAGCACGCCGCCTATTGCCTCCGGCAGGCGGCGCTGATCCACCTCGAAAGGCTCTGGGAGGAGAACCGCTTCACGGCCGAGGGGCATGTGCTGCACGTCGCCGTCGACAAGCCCGGCAGCCGGCGGGTGAAGGGCCTCAGGCGCGTCACCAACCTGCAGCTTGCCTCGCCGCGGCTTGGCATTGCCGGTGTTGCCGATTTGGTGGAGTTCACGCCCGACGGTGCCGGCGGCGAGATTGCCTTCCCGGTCGAGCTCAAGCGCGGCAAACCCAAACTGCACCGGGCCGACGACATCCAGCTTTGTGCCCAGGGGCTCTGCCTTGAGGACATGCTGGGCCAGCCTGTACGGGCTGGTGCCCTTTTCTACGCCGAGACGCGTCGCCGAGTGGAGGTGCCTTTCGACGAGGGCCTGCGGTCGCTGACGCTCGCCACCATCGCCGAACTCTCCGCCGTCTTCGCCTCCGGCCGCACCCCACCACCGACGTCTCAACGCAGTCGCTGCAAGGCCTGTTCGCTCGCCGATCTCTGTCGTCCGGCCGCCGTGCGGCGTTCGGCGGCGGCCTTCCGGCGGCGCATGGTCGACGCCGACATTGCCGGGGATGCCCCATGAAGAAGCTGCTCAATTCCGTCTACGTCACCACCGAAGGGGCGAGCCTCCGCAAGGACGGCGAGAACGTTGTGGCTTTCGTCGACGGAGAAGAAAAAGCCAGGGTGCCCCTGCACATGCTGGCCTCGCTGGTGGTGTTCGGCGCCATCAGCGTCTCGCCTGCCCTGATCGGCGCCTGCGCCTCGGCCGGAATCGTCGTCGTGCTGCTTGATCGCAACGGCCGTTTCGAGGCGCGCATCGAGGGGCCGGTTTCCGGCAACGTGCTGCTGCGCCGAGCACAGTACCTTGCGTCCGACACCCCGACGGAAATCGTCCGCTCGCTGGTGGTCGGCAAGGTGGCCAATCAGCGAGCCGTGCTGCAGCGGGCTCTTCGGGACTATGGCGGGGAATATCCCGTCACCGACGCAGAAGCCATCGGCCGCGTCGTCGAGCGCCTCGCCCGTATTCTCGCCCGCGCTGAGCGATCCGACGGCGGCGTCGACGAACTGCGCGGCTCGGAAGGAGAGGCGGCCAACCTCTACTTCTCCGTCTTCGATCTTCTGATCCGCAGCCCCGACGCCGAGCTGCGCTGGTCCGGTCGCTCCCGCCGGCCACCGCTCGATCCGATCAACGCGCTGCTGTCCTTCCTCTACACGCTGCTCACCCACGATTGCCGGGCGGCGGCAGAGGCTGTCGGCCTCGACCCCGCCGTCGGATTTCTGCATCGCGACCGACCGGGCCGGCCATCGCTCGCCCTCGATCTCATGGAGGAACTCCGGCCGGTATTGGCCGACCGGCTGGCGCTGTCGCTCGTCAACCGCCGCCAGCTTCGGGCCGGCGACTTCGAGCGCCAGGATAGCGGCGCCGTGTTTCTCCGGGACGATGCGCGCAAAACCGTTCTGACCGCTTGGCAGGAACGCAAGAAAGACGAACGGCAGCACCCCTTCCTCGACGAGAAGGCGCCGCTCGGCCTTGTGCCTTACATCCAAGCCCAAATGCTGGCCCGTCACCTCCGTGGCGACCTTGATGCCTATCCGCCATGGTTCTGGAAATAGGAGGTGGCCGTGCTGGTTCTTGTCACCTACGATGTCAACACCATCGAGCCAGGAGGCAAGGCGCGTCTCCGCTCGGTCGCCAAGGCATGCCGCGACTATGGCCAGCGCGTGCAGTTTTCGGTCTTCGAGATCGAGGTTGATCCGGCACAGTGGACGCAGCTCAAGGCGAGGCTCGAGGCGATCATCAAGCCGGAGACCGACAGCCTGCGCTACTACTACCTCGGTGCCAACTGGCAGCGCCGGATCGAGCATGTCGGCGCAAAGCCGGCGGTGGACCTTGGCGGCACGCTGATTGTCTGACGGGGAAAAGCAGCGCGAACGTCAAGCGATGCAGAGAAGGCGGCGAGGTTCGCACCAAGGCCAGTTCATTGAAATCGTGAATATCTATGAGACCGGCAGAGTCTATGAGCGGCTCGACCGATGTTGGTCGCTCCCCTTTCGCGCAGCCGTCGGACTTCTCCTTTTCGAACCAATGCAGTAGGAGATAAGCAGTCGCCCCTCACGCAGGGGCGCGGATCGAAACTCCTGGCCAGAGGCCATGCTGCCGGATGCGCCGGAGTCGCCCCTCACGCAGGGGCGCGGATCGAAACCGGAGCACATTGAACGCGTTGCCGAGTGGGAAGGTCGCCCCTCACGCAGGGGCGCGGATCGAAACAGCGAGTATGAGGAGATCAGCTGAGATGACCGCGCGTCGCCCCTCACGCAGGGGCGCGGATCGAAACACCGCCGAGCAGGAAGCTGACGCGGCGATCGACGGTCGCCCCTCACGCAGGGGCGCGGATCGAAACTCGTGACAACAGATGTCCAGGATCTGGCGGCGTTGTCGCCCCTCACGCAGGGGCGCGGATCGAAACGCTACGAGCTGCGGCGCGAGGCCGATGGCCTTAAGTCGCCCCTCACGCAGGGGCGCGGATCGAAACTACAAATTCGACTTTGGCTCGGTGGCTGACCGCATGTCGCCCCTCACGCAGGGGCGCGGATCGAAACCAAGTTTGGGGCTTCAGCCGCCGGTCCATCGGGAGTCGCCCCTCACGCAGGGGCGCGGATCGAAACTCGCGTTGATCCATGACCTACCTCGTGAACACCGGTCGCCCCTCACGCAGGGGCGCGGATCGAAACTCGCATGCTTTGGCACGGTGGAAACTCCGCAAAGGTCGCCCCTCACGCAGGGGCGCGGATCGAAACCTCGAGTTGCAGCGCCGTGTGGAAGTGCCCCATCGTCGCCCCTCACGCAGGGGCGCGGATCGAAACCGGCTTATCGGCCAGCACGATCGCCCCGGCGCCGGTCGCCCCTCACGCAGGGGCGCGGATCGAAACACCAACTGAGAAGTCGGTTGCACCATCGGCGATGGTCGCCCCTCACGCAGGGGCGCGGATCGAAACTCCAGGAGGCCAGACCAATGAGCCGATGGAGTCCGGTCGCCCCTCACGCAGGGGCGCGGATCGAAACGCCATGTCGCCCGAAGTGCTGACCGAGGCGTTCGGTCGCCCCTCACGCAGGGGCGCGGATCGAAACATCGACCATAGTACCCAACCGCCCAAGGCGATCAAGTCGCCCCTCACGCAGGGGCGCGGATCGAAACCCTTATTCCCGCGTGCGCGCGAAATAGATTGGACAGTCGCCCCTCACGCAGGGGCGCGGATCGAAACCCCGATTACGGCAGGGCCATCCCCAAGGAATGGGCGTCGCCCCTCACGCAGGGGCGCGGATCGAAACCTGCCCACCACCCCGCCGGTCGGCGGCGCCGACAGGTCGCCCCTCACGCAGGGGCGCGGATCGAAACCGTTTTCGATGCCGAAAGCACTGCGCGACCTTGGAGGTCGCCCCTCACGCAGGGGCGCGGATCGAAACCTCAATATCACCCGCAAGCATGTTGCCGCCGGCCGCGTCGCCCCTCACGCAGGGGCGCGGATCGAAACCCGTACCAGCTCGGTCGGTGGGCCACCGGCTACGGTCGCCCCTCACGCAGGGGCGCGGATCGAAACGCTTTTTCCAGCGCCGTGTTGGCCTGATCCGTGCGTCGCCCCTCACGCAGGGGCGCGGATCGAAACGAGGAATTGCGCGACGCTCTGCCGAAACGCGAACAGTCGCCCCTCACGCAGGGGCGCGGATCGAAACTAGCCAGTCCATGCAGAAGCAGGTTGATCGGCTCGTCGCCCCTCACGCAGGGGCGCGGATCGAAACATGCAATCCGCAATGAGTTTGGCCCAACTTGGCTTGTCGCCCCTCACGCAGGGGCGCGGATCGAAACATGTTCTCGACTCCTGTTGATGACGCTTAGGGTTGTCGCCCCTCACGCAGGGGCGCGGATCGAAACAGACCCTCGATGCTTTGATGAATGCGGGCACGAGAGTCGCCCCTCACGCAGGGGCGCGGATCGAAACAGCCACTCGCCGATCCGCGCCACGTCATGCCCCAACGTCGCCCCTCACGCAGGGGCGCGGATCGAAACGCTGCTCGGCACGTCCCACAAGATCCGCATCGTCGGTCGCCCCTCACGCAGGGGCGCGGATCGAAACTTCAGCAGGAAGGCGACCCGGACGTGGTCACGCTCGTCGCCCCTCACGCAGGGGCGCGGATCGAAACCAGCCGATGCCCGTTCCACCGGCCCCGCCGGACGTCGCCCCTCACGCAGGGGCGCGGATCGAAACGGCCATAGCCGCGATGGCTGCGTCCGCCTCGGGGTCGCCCCTCACGCAGGGGCGCGGATCGAAACTTGCGAAATCCTCGCCGGCCGGAGCCGATGTCGAGTCGCCCCTCACGCAGGGGCGCGGATCGAAACCCTAGAGCAATAGCGCCATGCGTAGGGCAAGGGCGTCGCCCCTCACGCAGGGGCGCGGATCGAAACGTTATGTAAAAAGCGGTCAGTGTCGCTATTGCACTGTCGCCCCTCACGCAGGGGCGCGGATCGAAACACCAGCGCCCCGACAGTGGTCATTGTGCCGTCACGTCGCCCCTCACGCAGGGGCGCGGATCGAAACCATCCTTGGCGGCACGATGGCTTTCCTTCTGGGTCGCCCCTCACGCAGGGGCGCGGATCGAAACGTCCAACCGTCTACGTGACGGGCGAGCCTGACACGTCGCCCCTCACGCAGGGGCGCGGATCGAAACCAAGAAGACGGACCAATATCGCCGGGATTGAATAAGTCGCCCCTCACGCAGGGGCGCGGATCGAAACCATCGTTAAACCCATAGACCCGCCTCACAAGGGCGGTCGCCCCTCACGCAGGGGCGCGGATCGAAACTTCAGAAGCCGGTGGTCACCGACGACAATATGCCGTCGCCCCTCACGCAGGGGCGCGGATCGAAACGGTGATAAAGATGTCGAGCACGGCCACCGATACATGTCGCCCCTCACGCAGGGGCGCGGATCGAAACCGTCCAGTGGCCGGCACGTGCCCAAGAAGAGCGAGGTCGCCCCTCACGCAGGGGCGCGGATCGAAACCTCAATAGCAAAGACACCGACACGCTGACGGAGGTCGCCCCTCACGCAGGGGCGCGGATCGAAACTGATATTGGCCATCCAGTCGTTCCGATCCACGCCGTCGCCCCTCACGCAGGGGCGCGGATCGAAACATCCTTACCGTCATCGCCTGTCTCTAGAGGCCCGGTCGCCCCTCACGCAGGGGCGCGGATCGAAACATCAAGCTGGCGCAGTCCGATCATCAGATCGGTCGTCGCCCCTCACGCAGGGGCGCGGATCGAAACGATCAACCCGAACAGTGTCTCCGCTTCCGCGCCAGGTCGCCCCTCACGCAGGGGCGCGGATCGAAACATGTATGCCCACCCGACCGAGGACAACGCCCGCCGGTCGCCCCTCACGCAGGGGCGCGGATCGAAACCTTTGATTGGCGGCATCGAGCACAACGACTTGCGTCGCCCCTCACGCAGGGGCGCGGATCGAAACTGTGCCCGGCCGAGCAGCTTGCCGCCGAGGCACCGGGTCGCCCCTCACGCAGGGGCGCGGATCGAAACCCGGCATGGATAATGGCCCAGGCCCAAGGCTGGCGGTCGCCCCTCACGCAGGGGCGCGGATCGAAACTCCGCCGCGGCGCTCTCAAGGATCGCGTGCCACGCGTCGCCCCTCACGCAGGGGCGCGGATCGAAACGCTGACGTCGCGCCCCGTTGGGCTCGCGACCTTGTCGCCCCTCACGCAGGGGCGCGGATCGAAACGTCCATCACCTCGCCGCCATCCACCGTCGTGGTCGTCGCCCCTCACGCAGGGGCGCGGATCGAAACAGGTGCAGGATCTCGCGGACAGGCAGCGGCTTGAGTCGCCCCTCACGCAGGGGCGCGGATCGAAACATTTGTGGAGCAACGAAAATGCTGCCCTCGCAGTTGTCGCCCCTCACGCAGGGGCGCGGATCGAAACGAAGCAAACACCGGGTCGCCGGTGACAGTGCGCTTGTCGCCCCTCACGCAGGGGCGCGGATCGAAACTGGCCAGCAATAGAGGCGGCCATCGAAGCCGCTGTCGCCCCTCACGCAGGGGCGCGGATCGAAACAGCCACTCGCCGATCCGCGCCACGTCATGCCCCAGTCGCCCCTCACGCAGGGGCGCGGATCGAAACAACTTTGGCCTCATCGGCGTCAATGTCAGTTTAGGTCGCCCCTCACGCAGGGGCGCGGATCGAAACTCACTGCCGGCTGGTCGGTTTTGTCCAGCAAGCTGGTCGCCCCTCACGCAGGGGCGCGGATCGAAACTCTATCGCCGACGCGGCCACCGGCGGTGGCGCTGGTCGCCCCTCACGCAGGGGCGCGGATCGAAACCGATAAGGTCTTCGTCGTCGACCAGATGGACGCCAGTCGCCCCTCACGCAGGGGCGCGGATCGAAACGAGGTCGACCCGGCGATTTCCTTCAGCCCCATGAAGTCGCCCCTCACGCAGGGGCGCGGATCGAAACTCGTAGAGCTCGTGGCTGCCAGCGATATCGGCCTGTCGCCCCTCACGCAGGGGCGCGGATCGAAACAGCGCAAGACCGATCAGTTGTCGCCGGCCAACCTGTCGCCCCTCACGCAGGGGCGCGGATCGAAACACAAGATCGTCGAGGACCGTCTGGCCGAGCTTGGAGTCGCCCCTCACGCAGGGGCGCGGATCGAAACTGCCGACAGCCGCCGACCCGCTGGCTGGCTGGGAGGTCGCCCCTCACGCAGGGGCGCGGATCGAAACAAAGCAACCTTCTGGGATATGGAACACCCCAGGCTCGTCGCCCCTCACGCAGGGGCGCGGATCGAAACGTCAACCAACCCGGCCAGGAAATCTACATCTCGCCGTCGCCCCTCACGCAGGGGCGCGGATCGAAACGTCAAGGTCAACCCCGTCGCTGGCGTCAGACCGCCGTCGCCCCTCACGCAGGGGCGCGGATCGAAACATCGCCTCGACGGTGACATAGTCGAGCGACCGCAGGTCGCCCCTCACGCAGGGGCGCGGATCGAAACATCGCATCACCCCATCAGCTCGACAGTGACCTTGTCGCCCCTCACGCAGGGGCGCGGATCGAAACCACCACGGCGGCCATCCGATGCTTCGGCGCCATGGTCGCCCCTCACGCAGGGGCGCGGATCGAAACCAATCCGCGTTGGTTGGCAGCTTGTAATACCCGCAGTCGCCCCTCACGCAGGGGCGCGGATCGAAACAGTGACGGTGCTCGCCGTTGTCGCCCGGATGGCGGTCGCCCCTCACGCAGGGGCGCGGATCGAAACGGACATCAGCACCGCAACGGCTTTGGGCCGGCCTGTCGCCCCTCACGCAGGGGCGCGGATCGAAACACCTTTTGATCAAGCAGGAGAAACTCCGAGGAGAGTCGCCCCTCACGCAGGGGCGCGGATCGAAACCGTCGATCTCGACGACGACATGGAGCAATCCCGTGTCGCCCCTCACGCAGGGGCGCGGATCGAAACGCCGACAACGCAGCCGCCTATATGGAAGACTACCTGTCGCCCCTCACGCAGGGGCGCGGATCGAAACTGGTGCTACGCTTGCGCCTGATGATCCGGTAATGTCGCCCCTCACGCAGGGGCGCGGATCGAAACACCTACTCTATCGATGGCGGTAGTGCAGTGACGGGTCGCCCCTCACGCAGGGGCGCGGATCGAAACTTCTCCGACCAGTCGAGCGCCTCGCCGCGCGTCGTCGCCCCTCACGCAGGGGCGCGGATCGAAACTCGCGATAGTCGAGCATGGTGCGATAGGCGCAATGTCGCCCCTCACGCAGGGGCGCGGATCGAAACGACCTCGGCGCCGGCAAGACAGTCTATGGCCTCCGTCGCCCCTCACGCAGGGGCGCGGATCGAAACTTCTACCAGACCATCCGCGCCTTCCCCGGCGACCGTCGCCCCTCACGCAGGGGCGCGGATCGAAACGCCATTTCCAACGGAATTCCGTTCATCCGCGCCGTCGCCCCTCACGCAGGGGCGCGGATCGAAACAAGCGCCTTGGGGTCCGCCCCCGGCGAGGATTTGTCGCCCCTCACGCAGGGGCGCGGATCGAAACCCGTTCAGGCTACGCCCATAGCCCAAAAGCAGGCGTCGCCCCTCACGCAGGGGCGCGGATCGAAACTCTATCGTGTTCGGGGCATCGACGGCCTCCGGCGGTCGCCCCTCACGCAGGGGCGCGGATCGAAACAGCCACTTTGATCCGCGCTGGTCGATGATCGAGAGTCGCCCCTCACGCAGGGGCGCGGATCGAAACCATTGGCTGCGGAGGTCGAAGTGACCCGCGTCCTGTCGCCCCTCACGCAGGGGCGCGGATCGAAACTTCTCCGGCAGGCCTTGTTGCTTGGCGCCGAGCGTCGCCCCTCACGCAGGGGCGCGGATCGAAACTTCGGATCAGGCACGCAGCCGAAGCCGAACGGCGGTCGCCCCTCACGCAGGGGCGCGGATCGAAACGAACCAAACCCCATGAACGAGCGAACGACAAGCCGTCGCCCCTCACGCAGGGGCGCGGATCGAAACCTCTATTTCTCGCTTGGACAAGCGCATCTAATGGTCGCCCCTCACGGCGTATACCTGCCGGGCGTATCGAAGACTACCGGGCTGCCAATGCACTCCGTGGTGCATGAAATCCAGCGTCGGCATTTCCATGTTCGGACCACCGTCCCACCAAGGCCTGAAGATCACCGCGATTTCCCATAAGCGTACCCTTGCAGGGCGTAGCTTCGATCTCACCGGAAGGCGGTACACTATTTCTGCGAGGATGCAGAACAGTGTTGCAATAATCCTGCTTGAACCACTGTACGAACAACGGATGGCAAAAATGGAGATCCTTTCGCGCTGACATGGCGACGGCGAGGTAGTTCAGTCGACACATCACGAAGTGACATCCGCTTTCCCTTTCTGGGTTTGCGGTGCAAATTTTGGGCAAGAGTGACGACGTCTGGCTGCAATGCGCCTTGAGACTGCCGGCCGTCACACTTTTTGCCAGCGGCGTGTCTACGCTCACGCGCCACTTTGAGCCGTTTGCTGACAAGGCGAGATTTTTCCAGCGGTGCGACGGCGGCGGCAATCTGCCGCATCGCCACCTTGTACGGGTCTGTCGTGTTCGTCAGATCGTCTCCCGTAGCGGTCAGAACGGTTACGTCTCTACCAATCAGAAGCAGAATATCAAGATATTGAGTAAGCAGATCGCGTGCAAAACGCGACGCGTCCTCGACGAAGACCGCTCTCACTCCGTTGGTCTCGATGCGGTCGAGCAACGCGGCGAAGCCCGGTCAGCTTTCAATTGGATCGGCACTGGAAACAGCCGCGTCAAAATATAATCGTCGACGAGATCATACCCGTTACGCTCGGCAAAAGCACGAATGGCTTCACGTTAGAGTATCGCTGTAGGAGTTTAGGCCTCACCCTCCCAATGCTGACATCAGCCGCTTCAGGGCCGGCTCCCGGACGGGAGCAGAGCCGAATTCATGGGATCTCGGCTTGGCTGTGATAGCCAAGCGGATGGCGTCTTCCAGGTCGGCGGCTCGCCCTTCCTGGCGAATGATCGAACGCAGGTCGGTGAATTCGTCGTGGCCGAGACAGGTGTAGAGCGCTCCGGTCGCGCTCAGACGCAGGCGATTGCACCCCTCGCAGAAGCAGTTGCTGAGCGCGGTGATGAAGCCGATCCGCCCTCCGGTTTCCTCGATACGAGCATAATGGGCCGGACCGCCCGTCGTCTCCTCGGTATCCGCCAATGTCCAGCGGCGCGCGATCAGGCTTCGCAGGTCGCCGAGCGGCAGATAGTGGTCGGCGCAGTTGGACTTGACCTCACCGAGCGGCATGGTCTCGATGAACGAGATGTCCAGCCCGAGATCCTGGGCGAACTGGACGAGGGTTTCGGCATCGCGCTCGATGTAACCCTTCTGGGCCACAGCGTTGAGCTTGATGGACAGACCGGCGGCGCGGGCAGCTTCGATGCCCCTCAGCACCGCTTCGACATCGCCGCCGCTGGTGATCTCTGCGAACCGCACGGGATCGAGGGTGTCGAGCGAAACGTTCACCCGCCGAACACCGTAATCGGCGAGCCCCTGGGCGTATTTGGCCAGCAGAATGCCGTTGGTCGTCACGCAGAGCTCATCCAGCGCGCCACTCTTCAGATGCCGCGACAACCCCTCGAAAAGATGCATGAAGCCCTTGCGCACCAGCGGCTCACCGCCGGTAATCCTGACCTTCCTGATGCCACAGGCGACAAAAGCGGACGTCAGAAACTCCAACTCCTCGATGCTGAGGACATCCTGGCGCGGAGAGAACTGTACCTCACCCGCCATGCAGTAATTGCAGCGGAGGTTACAGCGATCCGTTACGGACACCCTGAGATAGGTGATTGCTCGTCCGAAGCCATCAACGAGTCTGGGCGACATGTTTCACTCTCTAAAAATCCCTTCTGAGCACAGCTTGCGCGACCGCAAGGCTTGGCTCAGCCGGGCTGGGATGGTTCGGCGGCGCCACTTCCAATACGGAAACCAAGGCGCTTCAGGTCCTCGATCACGCTTGGATCGGCGAGCAACTCTCTGAAGCGCCGCACGGCAGGCCGTTCGAAGCGCGCGGCCGGAATGACGAAGTCGTAGAGCTCTTCCTGAAGCGGCAGGAAACCAAGCCCGTAGAAGCTGGCCATGGTCTCGATGGCCACCCCCCAGTCGGCACGCTTCTGCGCCACAGCCACGGCAACCGCATTATGCGACCGTGTCTGGTGGCTGTGACCGGCGGGTTTGGCAGTCCCGAGCAGGCGATCGATCAGAACGCGCGTGCCGCTGCCCACGTTACGGTTGACCATCAGGCAGCTCGGATCTGCGAGTATTTCGGCCACTGCTGCATTCGGTGTCATGCCTTCGAAGCGCGGATCGCCCTTGCGGAACACAACACCCTGCAATCGGCCATAACCTTTGCAAAGACGGAGATCCGCAGTCAGATAGGGCTCGTTATAAACACCGCTGACCGGGTCCATGAGATGGACACCGGCGATATCGCACTCACCGCGCTTGGCCGCCGTAAGCCCGCCGTTGCTGCCGACGGACAGGACCTTGGCCGAAAATCCTTCCCGAGCCAGGCGACCGACCAGATAGTCGAGGCCGACACAGTGGCTGCCGATGATGGTGAGATCGGCGACCGATTTGCCCGAACCGACGAGCGCCACCTCGACAGACGTTCCGGCCTGCGCCATGTCGCTGTCGTCGGCAATGGAGAAGAAGCCGTCAGCCAGCGAGAACGAGGTGACCGCTCCCGAGCTCTTGCCCATCGGATAGGCGGCAAGCCCACCCCCAGGCTTTTCCGCCAGCGATACCAGGACGTAATCGGTGCGCCCCGGATCGGAGGCCGTGCGGACGGCAAGTTCCGCCTTCGCCGTCTCGCGCCGGAGCGCTGGCAAGCCTGAGAAGGCACGCAGCACCGGCGCGACGAACTCATGGAAGGTGAACGTCGCGGCAGTCGGAAAACCTGGCAGGATCACCACCGGCTTGCCAGCCGTCACGGCCAGGCACAGCGGTTTTCCCGGCTTGATCGACACACCGTGCACCACGATGCCGGGATCGCTGAAACGAGCCACGGCGTGGTAGCAAAAATCTCCCGCCCCCTTGGACGTGCCGCCGGAAAGAAGAATGACATCGGCATCGCGAACCGCTCTGTCGACGGCCGCTTCGATCAGGGATTGGTCGTCAACGATGATCCCGAGACTCATGGCCTCACAGCCAAGCTCCTCGACCGCCGCCGCGAGCATCGGACCGTTGCTGTCGTAGACCTTGCCGGGCAGCATCGGCTGACCGGGAGCGATCAGTTCGTCGCCCGTAGAGAGAATGGCCACCTTCGGGCGGCGGAAGACGGGTACTTCGGCAATGCCGATGGCCGCGAGCATGGCGATTTCGCGCGAGCCAAGCTCAAGGCCGCGCCGCAGAACCGTTTCGCCCGCGGCAATGTCGGAGCCAGCCACGGAGATCATCGAGCCGGGAACCAGGGCCTGCACTACTTCAACGAAGCTGTCGCCGCCGTCTTCGACCACCTCGGTATGCTCGACCATGACCACCGCATCGGCCCCGCGCGGAACCATGCCGCCCGTGGCGATAACGGTTGCCGTACCGGCCTCCACGGTCGTCGCAGGCGTGACCCCCGGCGTCAGCAGCTCGGCATTCAGTTTGAGACGCACCGGCGCATCGGCGGCCGCCCGTTCGAGATCGGAGGCGCGCACCGCGAAACCATCGACATTCGAACGGTCGAAGCAGGGAACATCGACAGCGGCGGCCAGGTCCTCGGCCAGGATGCGCCCCCGCGCGCTGCTGATCGCTACCGTTTCCAGGCCAAGCGGCCCAAGCTTGAGATGGGCGCGAAAACGCTCTTCAGCCTCGGCGCGGGAGGCAACCGCCAGAAACTGCCCCTGACGCGCCGCCTTGCCGATCTCAGCGGTCGTGGCGGCTTCGGAAGAGCTGGCTCGCGATTTGTTGGAGTCTGTCATGGCTCGGTCCTCAATTCAGCTCTTGAGAGGATGGATGGTGATGCTGTCGCCGGATGCGACCCCCTCTGATGCGGCCGGGATCAGCGCAAAGGCTTGCGCGCGACCCAGGACCGACACGGGGCATGCGGCGGGAATGGGAACCGGTGTTACCCTGCCATCGCCTTCGTAAAGAAGTGGCACCCAGTCCGCCGTACCGACCGGCGAGGCGATCTTGCGGCTCAGCGCGCGGGGCTCGCTACCATAGGCGAGCCGCGAAGGCAGGGAGCTCCATCGCCGCACCAAGCGCGCGACGAGGAGCTCATAAGCCACCCAGGCTGATAGCGGATCTCCGGGAAGCAGCAGGAGAGGAACGCCGCCGAGATGACCGAAACCGACACTGTTGCAGGGGCGAAGGGCTAGACCATGGTGATCGAGGGAGCCGTGTTGGCAGATCAGGCCTTCGGCAACGTCGTCATCACCCCAGCCGCTTCGGCCGACAACGACGACAAGGTCGGCATCGGAACACCGCTCCAAACACAGAGCCGTTGAAGAGCTCGCAATTTCCGAGGCGAGAGCACCGTCGCGCCCGATCAATTGAACGAGCGTGGCGCCGGACGTATCAGCTCCACCTTTGCTCCCAAAGGAAATCACCGCGATCTTGGACTGCCCTTTGAGCGTGACCGCGGCGCACCCAGCTTCGCGGAGCAGCATGATGTCGGCCGGTGTTATGCGCGCCCCAGCCGAAAGGAGGCGACTTCCAGAGGCCGCCGCTTGTCCGGCCCGGACGACGCCATTGCCGCGCGGCACTGCCGAAGCGACCTCGATCGCCCCCTCGCTCCGTTCAACGCAGTCGACGGGAAGAACGGTATCAAACCTAGCAGGGATCGGCCTCCCGGAAACAACCGCGACAGCTCGCCCGGCCTCATCCCCGTCACTGAGACCAAGAGAAAGGTGGATGAGGTTATAGTCGCTGGCACCGAGAATATCGTCGGCGCGAACGGCAAAGCCATCGACGACCGATATGGACGTTGCCGGAAGGTCGGCTTCGCTCTGGACATCGCACGCGAGGACGCGACCGACAACCTCGGGGCCGACAGCAGCCTTTTCCTGAGAAACCGCAAGGGCCTGACTATCAAGCCAAGCCCAAGCCGCTTCCAGGGCGACCCGGCGAACAGGCGATGTCCGACACATCACAAAGCCCTCTCACCCGATTGCCCTGGCCGTCCACGGAGACGCCTATCAGGCATTGGGATCACTGGCGTTCGGAAAGAACAGCTGCTTGTCACCGATGTGATATCCGGCGATCACGGCCTGCCCTTCGGGCGACACGAGCCAATCGACAAAGGCCTGGCCGTCATCCACCTTGACCGTTGGGATCTTCGCCGGGTTGACCAGCATGACGCCGTATTGGTTGAACAGCTTCTTGTCGCCCTCGACGACGACGCCGAGGTCACCCTTGTTGGCGAAGGCGATCCAGGTGCCGCGATCCGACAGCGTGTAGGCAGCCATGGCGTTCGCCGTATTGAGCGTGGCGCCCATGCCCTGTCCGATCTCGCGGTACCACTCGCCCCGGACAGCCTGCAGGTCGACACCTGCCGTCTTCCACAGGTTCAACTCGGCGGTATTGGTGCCGGACTTGTCTCCACGCGAGACGAAGGGCGCCTTCTTGTCGGCGATCGTCTTGAAGGCGGCGGCGACATCCTTGGTACCGTTGATGCCAGCCGGATCGCTCTTGGGGCCGACGACGACGAAGTCATTGTACATCACCGGGTAGCGCTTCACGCCAAAGCCATCGGCGAGGAACTTCAACTCCTGTGCCTTGGCATGCACGAACACCACATCGGCATCACCCCGGCGCCCGGTATCGAGCGCCTGGCCGGTACCCTGGGCAATCACCTTCACGGTGATCCCGGTCTTGGCCGTGAAGGCGGGCAGCAGAACGTTGAAGAGCCCTGAGTCCTGGGTCGAGGTTGTGGAGGCGACGGTGATGAACCGATCCTCGGCCTGAACCGATGACAACATGCCGATGGCGACCAGAGCGGACGCGGCAGCAGTGACGAAAGTACGACGTAGCATTTGAAATTCCTCCAGTTTCGAGGGGCCTTGCCGCGGCTTCACCAGAACAGGCGATGCTCAAGGAAAGCCTGCGCTTCAGCGCTTTTGGGTGAGGTGAAGAAGTGTTCGGCGTCGTTTTCTTCGACAATCCGACCGTTGTGAAAGAAGAAGATCACGTCGGCGAAGCGCCGCGCGAGGCCCAGGTCGTGGGTGGTCAGCACAAGCGTGACACCGCGTTCGTGCAGAACATCCAGCATGTCCTCGATTTGGCGACTGGCCGTCGGATCGAGCGACGATGTCGGCTCATCGAGATAAAGCAGATCGGGATTGAGGCTGGCGGCCCGGGCAATGGCAAGTCGCTGCTGCTCTCCGCCCGACAGCACGCGGGCCGGACTGTCGGCGAGATCGGAAAGCCCGAACTGCGCCATCGCCTCATCCGCGATGCGCCGCCGCACACGCCAACCGACGCCAGCCATGGCGAGCGCATGGGTGAAATTGGCGCGAACCGAACGGCGCAGCATCACAGGCTTTTGGAAGACCATCGCCTGTTTGCGCCGGATCTCGGCAGCAGACGCCGGGAATGTGAAGTCGACACTACCCGAAGTCGGCCGAATAAGTCCGTGGCAAACCTTGAGAAACAGCGACTTTCCGGCGCCGTTGGGGCCAAGAATGACGTTGCGTCGCCTGTTCTGAATGCGCGCACTAGGTATGTCGAGGAGAAGCCGCCCATCGATTTCCAGACGGAGATCCCGCACGATCAGGGGCAGCAGGGAAGTCGTATCGCGCATCAGCTTTTCCCGGAAAAGCGCGCGCCAACGCGCGATATGCCGAAGGCGAGGCCGTTGATTGCCAGCGTTAGGCTCATGAGGACGACACCGAGGGCCATGGCCAAGGGAAGATCGCCCTTCGATGTTTCAAGGGCGATCGAAGTCGTCATTGTGCGCGTAAAGCCGGCAATGTTGCCGCCAACGATCAGGATGGCGCCGACTTCGGCGCTGGCGCGTCCGAGCCCGGCCAGCATCGTGGTCACCAGCGAAAACCGGGCATCCCATAACAGAGTGGGGATGGAACTCAGACGCCCCGCTCCGAGCGAGGTCAGATGGTCCTGATATTCGACCCACAGGTCTTCGATCGTCTGTCGGGTGAGTGCCACGATGATCGGCAACACCAGAACGAACTGCGCGATCATCATCGCCTTCGGCGTGAACAGCAGGCCCAGGCCGCCAAGCGGACCGGAGCGCGACAATAACAGGAAGATCGCAAGACCCGCGACAACGGGTGGGAAACCCATCAGCGTATTGACCAGAACGATGACCACAGTCCGCCCACGAAAGCGCACCAAAGCCAAACCAGCGCCGAGAGGCAGCCCAACGAGCCCCGCGCAGATGACCGCGGTGATCGTGACCTCAAGCGAGAGGAGAATAATACTTAGAAAAGGCCCGCCATTTCCGGCGAGAAGCTGCAGAATCGAAGAAATAAGCGTCACGTCCTGCTGCATACCGCATTCCACGTAGTATTATGGTCGACCTATGGTTTTGAACCAGTGGCGATCCAATTATTCTTTCTGCGCATCGTCTGGGACTTTTGGAACATCGACCTTCGGACAGCTTATAGAGATCATGTTTAACTTGTTAATTTTGTCTTGAATTTCAAGGGCCTCAAGTTCGAAGCCGACCAAGTTCCAAGATGTCTTTCTTGCTGTCGCCGAACACCTCGTCGCCAAAGTCCTCATATTGTCAGTGCGGTTTCAGCGACGGTGGGGGCTTTCCCCGAGTCAAAGCGACTGGCAGTATTCCGCCCGATGAGCCACTGAAACGATTGACTCTGGCTACATTAACTTGGGCGAAAAGGCTGTCACTTAGGCGACAGGCGTCGGGCGGCAAGGTTTCTCCCTAGCCCAGTGGTCCAAATGGATAAGAAGCTTGGCTGGCGGCGACATGTCACGCGCCGTTCGCGCAACATGGATTACGCCAACGAAAGCGCTTGCCTGGTCGTCCCGGTTAGAAAGCGGCCGCAATGCTGGAAATCAAGCCGAGCTTTCCAGCTCCACGCGGAGACGGTCGATATTCGGTATTATTAGGGTACGGGGCGAAGGACGGTACACCTCACCGCAACGGATGAGTTCGGCCAGAACGGTTGAAACGGACTGACGGGCAGCGCCGATCGCCGTGGCGAGCTCTTCACCGCTCGGCGCCCCTTCGATGACAGTACCGGTTTGCGTCTCGCACCCTTCGTGATCGGCGAGCGTGCAAATATGGCGAATGACCCGGTGACGTACGCTACGGAAAGCCATATCGCCAACCATGGCCAACGACTGACCAAGCAGCCGCTCGATGACCGGCATCACGCAGCTACCGAATTCGGGATATTTCCGCAGGAGCTTTTGGAACAATGTTCGCGGAATAACGATGACGTCGCCATCCGCGCAAACTTCGACGGCGAGATCGGCACCCAGGGGTATGGCATCGCCGATCGCCAGTCTGAACAGGGTTAGTTCCCGACCCTCATGCGATGCAAAACAGCGATACCGGCCCGAAGCGAAGACCAGAATGGCCTCTCCGCACGCGTCCACTAGATTGGCGCCGTAAAGAAGCTGGCCGGCTTTCATTTTGCGGAATCTGAGCGTGCCTCGTTCCTGCATCTTCGAAATGATCAGATGCGGGCGCGTTTCCTGCTCGGGTTCATCCGCGTCGGCTCCGCGGTTCGAGCTGGCGAACGAAGACGAATGCGTGAGGGGCGCCGATTTCGCTGGTAGCTGCAGGCTCGCGAAAAACTCTCTGCCATCAGTCGAGCGAAGATTGCTTTTGCCGGACAGCGCCATCCGTTCAACGGTGTCGTATCCAGTGGTGAAAAGCTCTTCAAATCGCACCATCCCAACCATCGGCCAATCGTGCCCGATCAGCTCCAGCGCAGCGCGGTTGGCGCCGACCAAGCGATCGTCGTCGAAAGCGAGAAGACCGTCGCGAATACCACCGAAAAGGTGTTCGCTGGAATGGAACCGAAGTTTCAGGTGCCGCGGAAAGCGCTGCTCGAACAGGCGACGTTCGATTTCGAGCGCGGAACGCCTGAGCAGCAGTGGCAGATAGTCATGAGGTACCGACAGTGATGTCGAGACGTCCAGCACGCCAGCCAGCGCACCCGACGGATCGAGAATGGGCACCGCCGAGCAGCTAATGGACGTATTGAGGCAGAAAAGATGCTCGGCGCCAGTGATGGTGAGAGCTGTTCTTTCCAGCGCCACCGTCCCGA
Source organism: Pleomorphomonas sp. PLEO (assembly GCF_041320595.1). NCBI lineage: Bacteria > Pseudomonadati > Pseudomonadota > Alphaproteobacteria > Hyphomicrobiales > Pleomorphomonadaceae > Pleomorphomonas > Pleomorphomonas sp. PLEO. Next base: position 1,265,688 of record NZ_CP166625.1, on the reverse strand, counting down.
TGGCGTTCGTCCCGATCGCCTCTTCCGACCAATCGAACCCCTCGTTGAGCCCTAGCCGATCCGCCTCAAGGGAAAACGACCCATTGCCCTGGCGGGCCAGCACAATACCGGAAGGATCGGTCAGAATGACCACACCCCATTGGGCGCTTAACTCCTCTCCGAGCGATGCCATCTCATCGAGAGCGGACATGATCAGGTCGTTGTTGCGCTCCTTCAGGGATTTGATCCCCGATTCTGCGAGCCGGTCACGCTGCTTGTTCAGCGTTGGAGAGGCAAAACCGAACTGACTGCTTCGCTGCCAGGATCGAACCAGGGGCGACGGCACCCCTTCAGGCACAGCCCCGGTTGTCAGGAAGTGTGATCGTACCGCAAGAATCTGGCCGTCGTGTGCCCCATGGCGCCGGCTGGCAGCCTGATGGTGCGGCCTGAATCGCGGATGACATGGCCCGCACTCGGTGGCGTCTTCGAAGGGAGACCCACACTCGCCGCCATAGTTTCTGATTGGCAGATTCATCTCGACCAACCTCTAAATCGCAACGTTTGCTTCGACGTCCGAACCAAACCAAAGGACTCTCATGGCAGCCATCAAATGAGTTGGCTGTAGGCGTAGAACGAAATTGGATCGCCGCGCCTGACTTCCGTACAGGACTCCGGCAACTCCACCATCCCGTCTGTCCGAGTCAGGGACGTGAGCACGCCCGCGCCATCGACAGGGTATTTTTGGGCGACGGTCCGGCCGTCGGACTGCTCCAACGACACCCGGACATACTCACGCCGGCCGGCTTTTTTCCGGTAGTCGAAGCCGGAGAAGACGGTCATGGCCGACAGAGGCGTCGGCTTGCCTCCCGAGAGCGCGACCACCAGTGGCCGAAGCACGTGGGCGAAGGTGACGAAAACGGCGACAGGGTTGCCCGGGAGGCCAATCAAGGGCGTTCCATTGATGATCCCCATGGCGAGCGGCCGCCCCGGCTTGATCCCGAGCCTCCAGAACACCATGGAACCGCCGGCCGCGATCGCCGCTCGGACATGGTCCTCCTCGCCGGTCGAAACGCCGCCCGAGGTAACGATGAGATCATGCGTATGGCTGGCAGCATCAAGACGCTGGACCGTGACGTCGCGGTTGTCGGGCAGGATGCCGAGATCGGACACTTCGCATCCGGCTCGCTTCAGCATCACCTGCAACGAAAATCGGTTTGAATCGTAGATCGCCGCCGCGCCGAGCGCCTGCCCTGGATCGCGTAACTCGTTGCCGGTCGAGAAGACCGCCACACGTGGACGCCTGCGAACCTTTAGGGACGTGACGCCAAGGGCTGCAAGAAGAGCTATGTCGCGCGGTTCCAGCCTCTTCCCGGCGGGGACGGCAACGCTGCCGGCAGCTATATCCTCACCCCGAGGGCGACGGTTTGCCCCCTTTCTGAGACCAGGCGGCAATTCGACGCGTCCATCATCGTCGAGAGCAACGTCTTCCTGCATGAATACCGTGTCGGTACCAGGCGGCATGGGAGCCCCCGTGAAGATCCGCACGGCCGTCTTGGCGGCGAGGGTCTCCGAGGCAGGTTCGCCTGCCGCAACCCTGGCGCTGATCGGCAGCACAGTTGGTCCACCTGCCAGCAAGTCGGCATAAGCCACGGCGTAGCCATCGACCGCGGAATTGTCGAAAGCCGGCAGATCGATCGGGGCCATCACGTCAGAAGCCGAAAAGCGTCCGTCGGCATCTATCAGCCCGACGCTTTCCGTCTCGCCGATCGGCGGAATCCTGGCGGCAACCAAATCGAGGGCCTCCTCGACCGGCATCAGATCACCTCCGAAGGCGAAGGCATCAGAACTCAACTGCACCATAAACTTGCCTCCAGCCTTTCACGGACTTCCGCGCTCTTGGCCAATCTCACTCAAAGGGAATCTGACCTTTTCGGCTCGATAGGCCTCGGCCAGCAACTCAACTGGATGCGAAACCGGCTTTTCCTGCATCTGCATGAATTGCAGCCGACAGGCCAGGCACTCGGTCACAATCCTGTCCGGGGCCGCTTCCCCAACCCTGTCGATCAAGCCGCGCCCCATCGCCAGGGAAGCGGCATGAAAGTCCTTTTTGAATCCCATGATGCCACCAAGCCCACAGCAATCCATCGGCTGCCCCACTGGCGAAACATCGGCCTTGGGCGCCTCGTTGAGCAGATCGAGCCATGGGCGTCCCATGTTCTGCTCCCTGAGGTGGCAGGGCGGGAAATAGGAGAGCTTTTCGGATGTTACCATGGGGGGAAGATGCAGTCCGCCCTCGCGATGAAGCACCCCGAGATATTCTCCGAGCTCGAAGACGTGAGCGGCGACCTTGATGCGCTGGTGGGCATCCCAAGCTGCGAAATAGCCGACGTCGCCCCGATCGGTCTCGGCATGCAGCCCGAGATTATAGTTGACCACCCAGGGGGCGAGAAACTCCCGAGCGACACTGCTCGTGCGTCCCGACGGAGCGGATACTTCGGCGGCAAGCTGCTTTGCGATCGCCCCGGTATCGCCTTCAAGATCGACTCCAAGAGCGCGGATGCGGTCGCGGAAGGCAGGCGAGAACTGGGCATCGCGGGCCAGCACCGACTTGAACATGAACGAACAGGTCGGACATGCCGTGACGATGTCATAGCCGTCTTCCACGCATTGCTGCAGCACCGGCAGATTGGCCGAGACGAGATCAAGCGTGAACGGCTTGTCGCCTTCGAGGTAGGTCGGCATGCCGCAGCACTTCTGCTCCGGCACATAGACGGAGATGCCGTTTCTCTCCAGGACCTCAATGGTCGCCTTGGCGACATCGGGGAACATGTAACGCGCCGTGCAGCCAACGAAGTAGGTAACCTTACGCCCTTCCGTTTGCTTCGGGCGATCGAGGCCGCGCCGGGCAATCCAGCGCCCCAGGCGATCGCGCGGGAACGACGGCATCTTCCGATCCGCGTGGACGCCGACCAGCCGACGGGCCAGCTTGCCCAGCCGCGGGCTTCTCATGACGGCGTTGACCAGCGAGGGAAAGGTGCCGCAGACCCGCCCGACCAATTGGACATTCTCGATGAAGCGACTGGCCAGCGGCAACCCATCGCGCTCGACGAAGGCATCCTTGGCCCGGCGAATATCGCTCTGAACCGGGCGGCAGGGGCATTGCCCGCAGGCATTGCAGAGGTCGATCAGCTCTGCCAGATCCAGACCTGATACTGGCTTGCCACCGGCCTTAGCGCGGTCGGCGAGGTTAAACAGCCTTGGGAAATACTGGCACGGCGCATCCTCCATCAACTCGCGACATTGCTCGCAGTTGACACAGATGGTCATGGCTGACCGCGCAAGGCTTTCCGGTCTGTCGAGGGTCATTGGCTGTTGCCCTCGTCGCCATCGTCTTTTTCCGCAACTGCCGGAAAAGAAAGGCCAAACGGTTGAGCAGGCTTGGTCTGACCATGAATGCCAAGCAAAAGGCGATGCGGCCCCGGTACTCCCGGGGGAACAAGGGTGACCCGATCGCCGGGATGGATGACGGCATCCTCCACGGCAATGGCCGACCGATTGACGATCAGGGCCTCCACCTTGGCACTTTCGATCGCGAGGAAATGGAGCAGTTCCTCACCCGTCATGTCCTCTGGCAGATCGACAAGCCTCGGGATGGGCCAGCCGCGTTCGCTGAACAGCGTCCGCAATCCCATGAAGGCGATGAGTTCGATTTGCCCGGTCATCCGCCGCCCCTCAAGTTTGCCCGAAGACAGGCGACATCGGATTTCGGTAGTAGTCGACGAGATCGAAGCCCATGTCGCGGATGTCGACCATCAGCAACCGGCCGATGAGCGGTTGGCCGACGCCGGTGATCAGCTTCAGCACCTCGCAAGCGGCAAGCGTGCCCAGCACACCGACGACGCTGCCGAGAATGCCAACCTCGGAGCAGGTCAGCGCGGCCGTGTCCGGCTCCCGGGGCATCAGGCAGCGCCAGCTCGGGTTGAGTTGCCCACTCGCATCGGTTTCGTAAGGAAGCAGCGTCGTCAGGGAGCCGTAGAATTCGAGCACCCCCGCCGTGACGAGCGGCTTGCGGCAGGCATAGGCCGTATCGGCCACCAGGAAGCGGGTCGGAAAGTTGTCGGTCCCGTCGACCACGATGTCATAGGCCTTCACCAGTTCCTGGATGTTATGGGCATCCAGACGGAACGGATGAAGTTCGACATTGACATGGGGATTGATGGCGGCAACGCGCTCGCTGGCGCTCTCGACCTTGAGTTTGCCGACGTTGGCCGTTGAATGCACCACCTGGCGCTGCAGGTTGGAGAGGCTGACCTTGTCGTCGTCGACGAGCCCGAGCGTGCCAACACCAGCAGCGGCCAGATACTCGATCACAGGCGAACCAAGCCCGCCCGCACCGACGCACAGAACCCGGGTAGCCTTCAGCTTGTTCTGACCAGGACCGCCGATGTCCCGAAGCAGGATGTGTCGGCTGTAGCGCTGGAGTTCCACATTCGAAAGCAAAATTCCCTCCGTCCTGCCGACTTCAAAAACGGCTGAGGAGGCCCGTGCGGATGGGCCTCCTCTACGTTGGTTCCGATGCTCGACAGCAAGGTCCGCGTTGGGGGCGCAGGCTTGCCGACTGACAGACCCCTAGGAGGCGAGGCCTATCCTCCTCCAAGGAGAGGAAAGAGCGCCAGAACGTCGCCCTCATCAAGCACGCGGTCGAGTTCGGCCGCGCGCCCATGAATGAAGATCATGCCGATCAGGCCATGCTCGATTTCAAGTTCCGTCGCCACGTCGGCAACGGTGGTTCCCGGCGGATACTGCCGCCGGGCCTCCTTGAAGCGGTTTTCGCGAAACGTCGCGAAGAGTTTGACCGTGACCCACATGATCATCTCGACTTAGAAGTTCCAGAAGCTCGCCAGTTCCTTCTGGTCCATGTCCCACTTGACGTTGTGCGGTGCGATGGCCTCCAGCTCGAAGAACTCGGGCAGGCGGTCCTGCTCCGGCCCGATGCCGGCCGCGAGGTTGAACTCATGCTCTAGCTTGAGCACGGTCTTGCCGAGCCCGACGACGTCGTCCATCGTCAGCCTGCCGCCAAACCGGGCGTTCAGCATATCCACCGCCGCCGGCAGACACTCGGCAATGTCGAGCGCCGGGAAGGCGATGAACAGGCAGAGGCCGGTCGAATCGATGGCCGCCGTGGCGATCTGAAGATTACGCGATAGCTCAACCTGCCCCTCGTTGGACAGCGGATCGACCTTGCCACCGACGTTGAGCACGTTGGCCGTCACCGCGTAGCCGGCGGTGTGGTCGGCCCCTTGCGTCGTCGTGGCATAGGTGACGCCGATGCCTTTGACCGCACGCGGATCGTAAGCAGGGATCGCCTGGTTTTTGACGACGGGAACGCGCGCAACGCCATAGGTCTTGCCAACATGCCCAGTACCACCGCCAAGGATGCGGCCGAGCGGCGTCGCCTTGCCGATCTCCTCGCGCAGCATGCGCAGCACTTCCGTGCCATCACCGAACTTGAGGACACCAGCCTCCATGGCAACGCCGAACATCACCGGGGTCTCGATGCTGTCGACGCCGAGATCATCCATGACGTTGTCGCACTCGGCGATCAGATCGAGGTTGTCGATCAGGCAGTCGGCGCCATAGGCCCAGATCGTCTCGTATTCGAAACCGGAGGTGAGGTACTTGCCATCCTTGTCGTTGTAGACCTGCGAACACTGGATCACGCAGCCGAGCGAGCAACCGTGCGTCGGTTCGCCGCCACGGGCGACGATGGTGTCGTACATGTGCTCGCCCGAGATCATGTCATGATGCTCGCACTGGCCCGACGTGAAGTTGCGGGTCGGCAGGCCGCCGATCTCGTGCAGGATGTTGACCAGCACGGCGGTGCCATAGGTCGGCAGACCCTGGCCGGAAACCGGATGATCCTTGAGGGCCTTGGTGAACACCATGTTGGCGGCCTTGAAGGCGGCCGAGTCGACCAACGAAACCGGGCGCGTGCCCTCCTGATCGATGGTGATGAACTTGATGCGTTTCGAACCCATGACCGCGCCGAGACCACCGCGGCCGAAGCTGCGCAGCTTGCCTTCGGGGTCACGGGTCGAGATGTTCGAGATCATCATCAGATTTTCACCGGCCGAGCCGATGGTGATGACGCCCTTGTCTTCTCCATAACGATTGGCGACCGACTCCAGCACGGCGAAATTGTTCATGCCGACCGTTTCGGCTTCCGGCTCGATCACCGCACCCGAAGAGCTGATGCGGATCTGGTACCACGTATTGGTCTGAGCGGGCTGACCCTCAATGATGATCGCCTTGATGTCGAGGCGACCGAGCATGCGGCCGCAGGTGCCACCGGCGTTGCTTTCCTTGATCGTGCCGGTCAGCGGGCTCTTGGCACCAGCCGACATGCGACCTGCGTTGCCAGCGGCCGTGCCGGACAGAAGTCCTGGAGCGAACACGAGCTTGTTGCTCGGGCCGAGCGGATGGCAGGTCGGCGGCACTTCGGCGGCAACGACCGTTGATGTCAACGCGCGACCGCCGAGACCAGCCCACGCGGCCGGCGCTTCATCGATGCGGACCGAAAGATCCGTCATGTTGATGCGAATGACTTTAGGCATGGCTCTTCCTCCAACTGCCGATCCGGAGGTCCCCAAATGCCTCGTGATTTCGGCCTTGCCAAAACGATGGTTGGCGGCGTGACGCTCACGCTCGCCTGAACCATCCATGCCGAAAGTCTTCGCTCCAAGCAAATCGGAGAAAATACGCACCTATACTATTATGTTTTGGCCGACATAATTGAATTCGTGACGGGCAGATAATATTTAATACAAATATTTCTACGTAATTTGCTTGGTAATCGGCCATCTGGACGCAATATAGGCCTAACGACGGAATTATAACCTCACAAACATAATTGAGAGCAACGCTTCAGGCGTCGATTTGATCTTTAGTCTAGATCGTTGTCGGGGTCGACTTCCAATGCCGGTACCAGGATGGCAACGTCGAGCGCGGCGAGATGAGGAGCGGCGGCTTCGTCGATCAAATGCCCGATGAGGCGATAGCGACGAACAATCTCCGCACCAAGCTCGGTCAGCGATGCGCCGCCCGTACTGCCGGTGTGCCCAACGACCACGGGCTGACCGAAAGCCTTGTTCATGTGGTCGATGAGCTCCCAGGCGCGGCGGTAGGTCATCTCCTGCTCGCGCGCGGCGGCTGATATCGAGCCGACGCGGGCAACCGCCTCCAGAAGCGAGACCTTGCCGGGGCCGATGCGCGTTTCGCTGTCCACCCGCAACTGGAACCGAAGCTCGATCATGACAACCTCTGCCATCGCGGCCGATTTGAACCCGACAGCAGCTTACGCCGCATCGGATAAGGAACCCTGAGCAGCCCGCCCTGACACCTGGGTGCTCGCCTCATCTGAACAGGCTTTTTGCCGGCTGCGATGTCAGATGCCTGACAGGCGGGTTCGTATCCTTTGCTAGCAAACCGAAAGGGTCTACGAAACGCTACGAAGGCTGCTCATGCCTTGGTGCCAAATCGGGGTCCAATCGGATCACAATCAGTCAACAACCCATTCACAAAACGACTCCGTACCCCCATTGAGAAAGAGGGCCCCCGCCGTCTCTCAAGCGTAAGTACCATTCTGGTTGGACGATGAAGAACAACAACAACATAAACCTGGCACCCGCCAAGAAGCACATAGCCCGATCAACTGGGGAGCGAATTACCCGCAAGCGGGATTCAGGCCAGAAGGACCCAATAACCTTGACTCCTCGCTTAAGCACCAGCGTAAAGACGTTGCGGACGCGCCAGGCGCCGTCTTCGTCCTCCGAACCGAAGATCGCCCCGACGATGTCATGGAACAGTTCACTAACCGCTTTCGCCATGGAGAGCGTGCTCGGTACGTCGAGCAGGCGGATCTTTTTGAAGACTGCACCGGCTCGCTCCGCCTCGGCATGGTCGATCGGCAAATCAGGTGTCAGGTAAACACCATGCCGAAGTCTTATCTCTCTGTCCGTACATAAGAAATTCCCCAGCATCAGTTGGCCAATTGCCCCCAGCTTGTGGTTTCGTGCACGGTTCTCGCGAGGGGGGGCGCCTCATCCTTCTTGCCGATCGGCTGTGCCTTCGGGGCCTTGCCTCACGCCGATTTCGGCACGCAGGCATCATGGCGCTCGAAGTGTTTGACGTATTTGTCGATGGTCGAGACGTTGCGGGCTTCGGTCTCGGTCATCAGTACCGTGAAGAGCTTTGCCTCTACCCGGAAGCGGACTTCCGCCCTCGGCTTCCGCTCCCGAAAATAATGTTTGTGCAAAGTCGGAGGAGTGATCGAAGGCGCCGCAGCGATCTGCTCGACCGACCAGTCGAACGCCATCAACTACATGACAAATCTACGCTTTTCGTCGGAGAGCATATGGACGGACCGGCCGCGCTTGCCGAACCCCTCGGGGATCGGGTCGCCAAGCAGGTCAAAATCCAGTGCCATGAGAAAAAAATCTCCGCGTGAGATCTATGCCGGTTGGGAGGGTGGAGACCCCTCAGAGTTTGACCCCGCCCCCATGCGTGTTCCGGCCGCGCCGTTCACCGAGGCGGTTCAGCGCAACACCGAGGCCGGTGGTGCCAGCGATGGCGCTGGTGAGGACGGCGGGTTCTTCGTCCGTGGGAGTGCCGACTGAGCGACGTTCGAAAGTCGTGAAGGGCCAAATCATGATGGCCTGATGTTACGATAAAATCGCCTGAACGGAAGTCAGTCGCGGCCAGCCTCCAGTTTCCGTTCACTTACTCCGGCTTTCTCGTCTTTTCTGGCATTGTATTGAGTTATCTTTGGCGACGAAAACCCGCCATTCTGCCGCGAACAAAGCTGTTGATAACCATCAGGTGACGTCGTCTGGTGGGAGTTCGCTCGGGAAATACCGCCCTCGCCGAAAGCCCTGACCCGGCATGCACTGCCAGGACGGACGCACGCGCCGCGTCTTCAACCAGTGCCTTTCCCAAGCCCTGCCGGCCTCGGTGCCGTACTCGACGAAGACCAGTTGTGAAACACTCGGTTCTCTCTGCCAGTCCCCACGGCGCAGCCAAAGATAGAGCCGGCTATCGTCCTGAAGTCCGGACTGGTCGAGCCGCCTTCGCCGACGCTCTGCCGCTTCGATGATGGCGACCGGGTCAACGCCGCCATCCAGCGTCTTGTTGAACCTTCGTCGCGCTCGGTCCTCGTAGGCACCGCCTCCCCAGAGGGACCACAGCCGATCGAATAGCACACCGCGTTTTCCGTCGTCAGCTGTGAGCGGACTATAGGTTATTCTTTCTTTTCCTCTTTTGGACTCGCAAAGCTCTGCAATGGTTGGGACCTCGTTTTGCAAGAGTTGACCTTTTGCATCCCTTGCACAGCTCTGCGAGGGTTCAACGACACTCAGCCCTTGCATAACTCTGCGAGGGTTTACATCCTCGCCTTCGACTTCAACCCTCGCATAGCTTCGCAAGGGTTCGCCCGCATCTGGCGAGGAATTCCTGACAGTCTGATAGGAGGCAAATTTGTCTCTTTTTGCATCGTCAACTTCCGCCGCTTGGCGGATATCTTCCGCTTCAGGAAAGCGAAGAGGCGGCGGCAAAACCAGGGTGAAGGTATTCGCCCGCCGGCCGCTAGAACGAATAATCTTCAGCCAACCGGCTGTCTCCAGGCGTTTGACGGACCGGATGGCGGTGGCTTCACTACAGGCCGACTTATCACCTATTAGGCGGTAGGAAATGAAGCATGCTGCTGCGCCGACGTGGACGGCAAATCCGATCGTCGTGGCGACATGGCGGTCCATTAGTGACAACGCTCGACATGTACGAACGGAATCGAACCAGAACTGGCGTTGTGGGGCGGTAACCAAGCCTACCCCCCTCAGGGTGCTGGTGATGATGGCGAACGAGCGCAAGCGAGCACACCGCCGGCAACGATGGCCGGCGGCATGATTTGGTCAGCTTGTGAAAGCGGGCGTCAGGAATCGCTAGCGGCAAGCGCCTTTCGCTCAGAGGTCGACCGGCAAGGCGGCGAGATGCGTTCCGCTGCCCAGGCGTCAAGGTCATCGGTGCCGTAGAACGGGAATCGCCCCATGTACGTCATGACCGGTCCCCCGCCGTTCGTCGCCAGTTTGGCAAGCGTCGCTGTGGCGATTACAACGCCATGCTTTTCCTTCAGGTAGATCGGCGCCTCAAAGCGCCTGAGCAAGGTGCGATCGCTCATCTCATGCGTTCCCCATACGGACGAAGGGCGCTTGCGAGGTGTTCGCGGGCACCGTCTATTTCACTGATGAAACCCTCGGCAATATTGATAACGTCAGCTATCGCCGCCCGGTCGGGACTTTCCCCGAACCGCTCGGCGAGCGCGCTCATTGCGCGCAGCATGCCGTCCATCCTGCATAGTGGAGTTTCCATGCCCTCGGCGACATGATGCAGTTCGCGCAGGGTGGTGACAGGGAGAAGGGGTAGGGAGTCGGTGGTTGGCGGAACCTGAGAAAGGGGCATCATCGGTTTCCCCCCAATTCACATGCGGCTTCATAAGAGCTGGACCAGCGAGACTTGAGCGCATCGAATATTTCGATGGCATCCTGAGCCAGATAGGAAAGCGCTGCGCATTGCTCTTCCGAAAGCGTCTCGCTTGGGCCGCGCGAGACCATCGCATCGAAGGTTACCAGGAACGCCTCTACTCGGTTCAGCGGGTTTTCCATCTGCGATAGATGTGATCGAAGGTTCGTCCACTCCCCGACGCAAGAGGCCCTATGGGTGCCTTCCTCTGTTATTCGCTTCAACTCGCGGAGACCCGCAAGTATGTCTTCCCAAGTTGGTTTCGTTGCGGTCGGATCGGCCACTGTGGTATCAGTCCGTGGGTTCACCGGCTTTCTCCCTGCAGGGAATTGCTGTGGCCAGGGCGCGGTGAGGTTGCAGCCTCTTCCGCGCCCAATTTTTTCATGGCCGATCGGATGCACCGAACGACTTCGGAGTTCTGCGAACTCACGTTTTTTTTCGCTTCGTCTTCGATGAAGGCTTTTAAGCCCTCAGGAATGCGAATTTTCATCTGAACGAGTTGGCTCATAATCTCCTCGATTAACCAACGATGAACCACCATGGTCCATTATTGGGTACCACCGTGGTTCATTGCGGTCAACACCACGGTGGTGCATAACCACAGCCAATCGGGAGTAACAAATGGCCCGCGATGACCCGCAACTGAAAATCAGACTTCCAATCGAAATGAAGGAGGCAATTGAGGAGGCTGCTACACGCAACGGGCGGTCTATCAATGCCGAAATCATTTCTCGACTAATGATCACCCTTGAAAAAGGCGACCCTTATGAGAAGCTCGATGGGTTCCAAGAGGAGATACTCGGGAAAATAAGTAAATATAACGAAATAATCGACGAGCAGTTTGAGGTAAGAAAGAAACTAGAGGATACTATTGACGCGATGACGGAGAAGATGGGCTATCTGACTAAAGTTGCAAACTCAGAAACCATGAAGGAGATTATTGATTTCATCGCAAAAAAAGAAAATATAGAGCCGAACAACGATGAAGAAAAGTAGGGCGCATTTCCGTAAATCGTATCAACAGATCATTCTTGCTGTCTCATCTGCTTGGAAATTTCCTCCGCCACCTTGTTTGCTGCTGCGATTAGCACCGAGTCGAGCCGATGCGTATATCGGCTGGTGATGCCGCTGCCGGCGTGCCCGAGCATGGCGCCGATGGTGCTGTCGGTGAAACCGAGGTCCGCGCCGACGCTGGCGAACGAATGCCGCAGAACATGCGGCGTCACGCCCACAAGACCGGCGTCGACGAACAACTTGCGATATGCGCGTTTCATGCCGGCGAACGGCCGACCCTGTAGCCGCTCCGCCGGGAACACATAGGGATGCCCTTCCTTCGGCTTGATCGAACGCAATACGTCCTTTGCCGCCTCGCTGAGCGGCCGGACGGAGCGGCCCGTCTTGGTATCCTCAAGGCGGAGCAACGAGTCCTCGAAATCGACCTCTGACCACTTGAGATTTTCGACCTCGCCGAGCCGGCACCCGGTGAGCGCCAGTAGCCGCAACTCGGCAACTGGTTGCCATGCCTCGAAAGGATTGGCCGTCGTCTCGTCGAACACCGTGCCAAGGGCTTTGAACTCGTCAGCCGTCAGGCGCCGCTCTCGCTTGTTGGTCGCAGGCTTCTTAACCCCGGCCGCTGGGCTAATCTCCATCACACCCTGAGAAACCGCCCATGACAGGATGGCGCCGAGGGTTTGCGTGCACCGTGAGGCGGCACCAGGTCCGCCCGGCCGGCGGATGCGTCCACGCAGGTTGCCAGACTTCTCCGGCTTGGCCTTAGCCGTCTTGCCGGCGGTCACCGAACCGACGAACTTCTGAATATCGGATCGCTTCAAGTCGATAATGAGCCGCTTGCCGAGCAGCGGCTTGATATGCGCCTCCACCATGGATCGGTCGAGCGTTAGCGTCGACGCCTTCTTAGGGCGCCCTGCCCGGCCGATGACAAGCCCCTTATCAGCCGCGACGAAGTAATCCTCGCAGAGCTGCGACACCGTCAGCGATGTTCGCCGGCTCCGACGCTCTTCAGCGGGGTCTTCACCCTTCACCACATCGCCCAGTGTCACCATAGCGAGTTTGCGGGCTTCCTCGCAGGTGATCTTGCCATGAGGGCCAATCGTCATCCGCTTTCGCGATCCATCGCGGTTGCGATAGTCGATGTAATAGACCCGCTTACCAGAGGGGAATACGCGGACACCAAAGCCGGGAAGGTCGCTGCACCACACGAAATATGGCTTGTCTTTTGGCTCGGCCTTCTCGACGATTGTCTTGGTCAATCTCGCCATCGGTGACCCCTACTGAGCGTTTAGTGTCACCATAGAGTCACCACAAAATCGGAAACGAGGGAATAGCCTCGAAATCGCCATCCAACGATTTCACCATCTTTCGTTAGCAAAATCATACACCTAGCCAACTTGCGGAAAGTTCGGCAAAAGTCGCGAAATGCCTAGTCCAAAATTTGACATCGTAGGGGTCACAGGTTCGATCCCTGTCACGCCCACCATCCGGTTTCCGGACGACTGAAAAAATGGCGCTTCGGCGCCTTTTTTTTTATTTTGAACTTGAAGCGAAGCGAGTGAAGCGCTGACCGCGCGGCAATGCCATATGGCATGAGCGCACCCGCCCCTCCCCGGCATCCATGCCAGATGAGGAGGCATTCCACCCTTATGGACGTGGCAGCGTTCAGGAGCCGCCGGCCGGCGGCGGCAGGTTCCAGTCCCAGCGCATGGCGGCGAGCCTCAACAGAATGGACAGCCCGCCGCCGGCGACGGCCACCAGCACGGATGGCAGGTGATAGTAGTCGCCGACCGACACCATCAGGGCGCCAATCAGCGCCGCCAGGGCGTAGATCTCCTTGTGCAGCACCATCGGCGTCTGCGCCGCCAGGATGTCGCGGCCAATGCCGCCGCCGATGGCGGTGATCATGCCGACGACCGCGGCCATCAGCGGCGACAGGCCGGCCTCCATCGCCTTGCGCGTGCCGACAACCACATAAAGCCCCAGGCCCAGCGCGTCGAACACGGCCACCGGCGCGGCAAGACGGGCGATCTGATTGTGGGCGAAGATGCAGCAGAAGCCGGCGGCGCAAGAGATTGCGAAATAATGCCAGGTAACGAAAGCCACTGGCGGCACGGCGCCGATCACCACGTCACGCATGATGCCGCCGAAGGTGGCGGCAACGAAAGCCAGGAAGACGATTCCGAACGGATCGAGCCGCCGCTCCACGGCGCGGGTTCCACCACTGAGGGCGAAGGCGAAACAGCCGACGAAGTCGACCAGGGTGAGGAACATGACGGGTCTACCGATATTGCCGGGCGAGCGAATGCTCGCGCCGGGATTTAATTCTGATTGCCTTCTCTCACGTTGGCACGCCTGACGGAAGACCGTCCCCTTCCGTACGGGTGCATTGCGCCAACGGCCCGAGCCCTGCATGATCGGGCACCGCCGGTTCGGTCCGGCCGGAGGAGACCGCCCATGCCCCGCCTCCATCGCGTCCTTAGCCTCGCGATGCTCTGCCTTGCCGCTTGCGTTTCCCTTGCCATGGCGGCGCCTCAACTCAAGCGCGGCATCAACTTCGAGGTCTGGCAAACCTGGATCGGACGCGACGGTTTCCTGGCGCCCGGCTTCGACCGGGAAAACTTCCCCGACTGGATGGCGCGCATCGATGACCGCCAGTTGGCTCGCCTGAAGGCCGAGGGCTTCGATTTCGTCCGTCTCGATATCGATTCCGCCGCCATGCTCTGGGCGGGCGATGACGGCGCCGGGCCGCTGATCGACCACGTCGTAACGGCAACGGCGCGTCTTCAGGCGCTGGGTTTCGCGGTGATCGTCGACCTGCACCTCCTGCCCGCCGACGAGGAGCGCCCCGAAGGCCTTGAAGACGTGCTCGGCACCAACGATCACCCGCCGGTGCTGTGGGACCGCTATCTCGGCCTCGTCACCCGCGTCGCCGCCCGCCTCGCCGTCTTGCCGCCGGACCTCACCCTCCTTGAGCCGATCAACGAACCCAACCAGGACTGGAACTCCCATTTCGCCCTGACAGATCGCTGGCCGGATCAGCTCGCCGCGCTGAGGGCCGCTGCCCGCGCCGCCGCGCCAACGCTGACCCTGGTGCTGACCGGTGGACGATCGGGCCTTATCGACGGGCTCATTCGCCTCGATCCAGCCCCCTTCGCTGACGACCCCAACATCGTCTGGACGTTCCACTATTACGAGCCGATGGCCGTCAGCCACGCCGGCCGGCCATGGCTCGACGATGCTTCGCGCTATCTGACGCATTTGCCCTACCCGGCCGCGCTCATTGACGATGCCACCGGCAAGGCACTGGCCCGCGACGCCCGGCAGCGCATCGCTAAAGCCGTCACCGCCCCCAAGCAGCGAAAGGCACTCAACGCGGCGGTTGGCAAGACACTTGCTGATTACCGAGCCTCCGATGCCGGCCCGGCGACCATCGCCACCGATTTCCAGCGGATAAGCGACTGGGCGGCTGAGAATAACATTCCGGCCGATCGCATCCTGCTCGGCGAGTTCGGTGTCTATCAGGACGGTGCCGACCCGGCTGCGCGGATCGCTCTCATCGAGGCGACGCGTGCCGCCGCCGAACGCCAGGGGTTCGCCTGGGCGATCTTCACCGCCGGCCTGACGAGCGCGGACAAGGCTTTTTCAGTGATGGGCGACGGCAAGGCCCTTACCCTCGAACCGAAGGTGAAGGCGGCGCTCGGCCTCGCCAACAGATAGTCAGCGGCGGACGACCCGCTCGCCGAGGAAAAGGAAGACCGCGGCCGCGACAGTCAGGATCGGCAGTGCCGACATCGCCATCCAGAGCCCGGCATGGTCGGCCAACGCACCGATCGCCCAGGGGATGACCAGGATGGAAAGGCCGCTGGCCAGCGAGGCGCGCGCCGTTGCCAGCTCACCGAACGGACCGGCGGTGACGATGGCCTTGGTCAGCGTCAGCGGATATTGCAGCGCGCAACCAAGGCCGACGGCGAACAGGCCAATCACCGAAAACGTCAGGCTCGGCGAGCCCCAGAACAGGAAAAAGGCCGGCACCGTGAGAACCGCCGACAGGTAGAGCGCCCGGGCCGCCGTTATCCGCGTCAGCACGAAAGCCGACGACAGCCGGCCGACCAGCATGCCGAGCGAGAAGGCGCCGGCGGTAATCGCTGCCGAAGCGATCGGCACGCCCTTGACGCGGGTGAGGAATTCCGTCGCCCACACCAGTACCGACTGCTCGACACCCACGAAGGCGATGATCGTCAGCCAATAGAACCAATAGGCCAAAGGCAGACGGCCGCCACGCGCTCCGTCCACGGCGGCCGGTGGTGTTTCCGCCGCCGGCATCGGCACGCCACGCATGAAGAGGAGCAGCAGGCCAGCCAGCACAACGCCGAACAGCAGCGCCGTCCGCCAGCCGAGGCCGATGGCGACGAACAGCCCCACCGCCATCGCCGCCGTCAGCGAGGCGACGTAGGAGACGCCGTTGGCCTCACCGATCGCCACCGAGCGATTGGCGCCGTGCCAATCGGCCAGCAGCGTCGGCACGACGATCAAGATAAGGCAGCCGACCGCCCCCATCACGAAGCAGCCGAGGATGCTGACCACCGGATTGGGCGCAAGGATGATGGCGAGCGCCCCGAGCGCCATACCAGCCAAGCCGACCATCACCGACCACAGTCGGCCGTACTTGCGCGTCAGTCGTTCACCGATGAGGCCCGAGACGATCAGCCCGGCCGCCACGGCGGCTGGATGCAGCGTCACCACCCGGTAGCTAAGGTTGAACTCGTCCTTCAGGAAGGGGATGATGTTGCCCTGAATATTCAGAAAAAAGGTGAACTGGGCGAGCGCCAGATAGGCGGCCCAAGTCAGCCGGTCGCGCCGAATGGGCGTCGGTACGGACGGGGTGCGCGAAGGGACGGTCATGGAGATCCACATGAAGAAGGCGCCCTCCGCCACCGGTGACCGGCGGTCGGCTTGACGCCTCCTTTGAAACGATACAGAAAACTAGGCTGGCGTTGGCGGGCTGTCAAGCGGACAGCGGCACGCCGCGCAGCCGTCCGCGCCACGCCGAGCCAGCTCGCTTCCAACTCGGCGCGCGCCCGATCAATAGGCGACCAGCAGTTCCGCGTCCTGGCAGCCCTTGCTCCGGAATGGCTGCCGCCGTGTCGGCGCCAGACCCAGCATGGCAAGATCAGCATCGAGGTGAGCGAGATCGGCTTCGGCAAGCAGCGACGGATGCACGGTGGTTCGAACCTCAAAGGCGACGCCGCTTCCCGCCAACGCAAGGAGGCTTTCGCGCGCCCGCGTCCCGCTTCCCACCACTCCCGTGACGCGCTCATAGTCGGCAAACGGCGCCTTGACGTCGAAACCGACCCAGTCGAGGTACGGCAAAAGGCGCGCAAAGCGATCGGGATAGGGGCCGGCCGTATGCAGGCCGACCCGGAAACCCAGCGCTCTCACGGCGGCGACGGCTTCCGGCAGCATCTTCTGCAAAGTTGGCTCGCCTCCCGAAAACACCACGGCGTCAAGGAGACCTCGCCGTTTCTCAAGAACCGACAAGACCGCCTGCCAGTCCGGCCCGGCACCACGGCCGGGCGGGATCAGGTCGACGTTGTGACAATAGCGGCAGGCGAGCGGACAGCCTTGGCAGAATACCGTGGCAACCAGTTCGCCCGGCCAGTCACAGGTCGACAGAGGCGAAAATCCGCCGACCGCCAGATTATCGACGGGCATCGGCAAGGCTCTTGCCTTCCGCGAACGCGGTCCGTTCGGCGAATTCGCTTTTCTTGCCCTTGTTGAAGGACGAGACGGGGCGGTGATAGCCCATCACTCGCGTCCAGATTTCGCAGGGCTGGCGCTCGTCGTTGGACAGAAGGGCGGCGGCATCGTTCTTGATGGCAGAAAGCGGCTTGTTCATCTGAAGTCTCCTTCGCAAATCGTTCACTCGGCAGCGGCCTGCTTCTGGGCAAGCCTCTCGGCATCGCAGATCGGACAGAATTCATGCTCTCCAGCGAGATAGCCGTGCTTTGGGCAGATGGAGAAAGTTGGCGTCACCGTGACGTAGGGCAGGCGGAAATTTTCGAGAGCTCGCCGGACGAGCTTCTTGCAGGCCTCGGCTGACGACACGCGCTCGCCGAGATAGAGATGGAGCACGGTGCCGCCGGTGTAGCGCATCTGAAGCGGCTCCTGGCGGCGCAGCGCCTCGAAGGCGTCGTCCGTAAAGCCGACCGGCAACTGGCTGGAATTGGTGTAGTAGGGCGCATCCGGCGTGCCTGCCTGTAGAATGCTCGGAAAGCGTTTCTTGTCCTCGCGGGCGAAGCGGTAGGTCGTGCCTTCCGCCGGTGTGGCTTCGAGATTGTAAAGGTGCCCCGTCTCCTCCTGAAAGGCGACGATGCGGCTGCGGACATGGTCGAGCAGACGGATGGCGAAGGCCTCGCCCCACTCCGTCGTGATGTCCTCGGTATCGCCGGTGAAGTTGCGGATCAGTTCGTTGACCCCGTTGACGCCAAGCGTCGAGAAATGATTCCGGAGCGTGCCGAGATAGCGCTTCGTATAGGGAAAGAGGCCGTCGTCCATCAGCCGCTCAATGGTCTTGCGCTTGATCTCCAGGCTGGTGCGGCCGATGGCCAGGAGTTCGTCCAGGTGGCGCAACAGTCCGGTCTCATCACCCTTATGGAGGTAGCCTAGACGGGCGCAGTTCACCGTGACGACGCCCAACGATCCCGTCTGCTCGGCCGAACCGAACAGACCATTGCCGCGCTTCAGAAGCTCCCGAAGATCGAGCCGCAACCGACAACACATCGAGCGGACCATGTTCGGCGTCAGCTCGGAATTGAGGAAGTTCTGGAAGTAGGGCAACCCATATTTGGCCGTCATCTCGAACAGGCGCGTGGCGTTGTCGCTCTCCCAGGGGAAGTCGGGCGTGATATTGTAGGTCGGAATCGGGAAGGTGAAGACGCGTCCCTTGGCATCGCCAGCCGTCATCACCTCCATGTAGGCGCGGTTGATGATGTCCATCTCCGCCTGCAGATCGCCATAGCGGAAGTCCATCTCGGCGCCGCCGATGACCGGCACCTGATCTTTCAGGTCATCCGGGCATACCCAATCGAATGTGAGGTTGGTGAACGGCGTCTGCGTACCCCAACGCGAGGGGACGTTGAGATTGTAGATCAGTTCCTGGATCGATTGCCGCACCTCTTCATAAGTCAGCTGATCCTTGCGGACGAAGGGAGCCATGTAGGTGTCGAACGAGGAGAAGGCTTGGGCGCCAGCCCACTCGTTTTGCAGCGTGCCGAGAAAATTGACGATCTGGCCGACGGCGCTCGAGAGATGCTTGGGCGGCCCCGCCTCCACCTTGCCCGGCACGCCATTGAGGCCTTCGGTGAGCAGCATGCGGAGCGACCAGCCGGCGCAATAACCCGAGAGCATGTCGAGGTCGTGGATGTGGATGTCGCCGTCGCGATGCGCCTTGCCGACTTCCGGCGGGTAGACGTGGCTGAGCCAGTAGTTGGCCGTCACCTTGCCGGAGACATTGAGGATGAGACCGCCCAGCGAATAGCCCTGGTTGGCATTGGCATTCACCCGCCAGTCGGCGCGTTCGAGATACTCGTCGATCGAGGACACCACGTCGACGACAGTGTTGGCGTCGCGGCGAAGGCGCGCCCGCTGCTCGCGATAGACGATGTAGGCGCGCGCCGTCGCAAAGTGGTTGGCCGAGATCAGTACCTGCTCGACGACGTCCTGGATCTCCTCGATCGACGGCATACGCTCGGCGAAGCGGTGGGCGATCACCTTCACTGCCTGCATCGCGAGGAGCTGGGCCTCGGCGCTGGAAAACTCGCCACTTGCGGCACCGGCGCGCTCGACGGCGGAACGAATCTTGTCGGCATCGAAGGGGGCGAGCGCGCCCGATCGCTTGAGGACGCTGAGAGGCGGCTTGACTGGAGATATTTCCGACATCGTTCCCTTGCACCGAATTCAGGGCAGAGAACGGAAGGAACGCAATCGACAACGGCGGAGACGGACTCCGGCCGTGCGTCGACGACGATCCACCGGTGCACCCCGCCCGAGGACAAATCAACTCGGCTGGGGCAGGTCTCCTGGCTCACGGGTCATCGCAACCGTTCCGTCTTCCCAGTACCCTAGGGCACCAGTGACTTCCGTGGAACGGGCACTCGCCGCTGACAGTTGCGGGGGCAGCGCCGGACTCGCACCGGCTTCCCTCTTGGCTCCAGATGTTGTGGCATCTGAAGAACCTCAGCTCAACAACTAGTATTTCGTGCCTCACGAGTCGGGTCAATGAAAGACGCTCGCGGTGAGCGGTTCTACCTATACGGCCTGTGAACGGATTGTGGATCGCTGGCCGAGCGCGCCCATTCGACGGGCTGACCCAGCCGGCCCCGCACATGCAAAAAGGCGCCTGCCACCCACCGATCATCGGTCGTTGGCGCGGCGCCTTCTTTGAAACGATACAGAAAACTAAGCTGGTCACACGTACAAGGGTACGGAACATATCTGCTCGCGCCCTAAGTCCGGATTTGCCCCCCAAAAAACACGAAGACTCCCGGCGAACACCATATCCGCAGCAGCCTATGGCTTGCCGCGGAAAACCGTGTCAAAGGCGATCCGTTTGAAGCGATCGAGCGGCTCCGGGCTGCGCTCGACTTTCATACGCAGGATCGCCCCTTCCCATGAGGTCAGCAGGAACTCGGCCAAGTCCTTGGCCGGGAACTGGGTGTCGATCTCTTTTGCTCTCTGCCCTTCTTCGATGCAGCGCTCGAACGGCTCCAGCCACTCCCGGTAAATCGCGGCCAGCCGCTCGCGCAGCACCTCGCTTGCCTGCGACACCTCGATGCTGAAATCACCGATCAGGCAGCCGCGCAGATAGCCGTCGGCGGCCAGGCGATCGGTAATGATATCGAGATAGCGGAACAATCGCTCGCGCGGCGTCAGTGTGTGGTCGTTGAGCGCCTCTCCGACCAGCTTTCGCGTGTGCGAGAAATAGTAGTCGAGCACCTCTCCGGCGAAGGCTTCCTTGGAGCGGAAGTGATTGGTGAAGGAGCCCTGGGGCACACCGGCGTCGGCGACCACGTCGCGCACGCCAGCCGCATGGTATCCCTTGCGGAACATCACCCGCAGACCCGCTTCAATGATGTCGTTCTTGTTCGATGGTCTCGGCATAGCTTGAAAATACGTACGTTCGTATTGATGGTCAAGTATACCAATTGAGCGTTGCGGGAGACTGCCCCGACACTCAGCGGCCGTGACGCCTGCTCCGCCCATGGCAGGGTCTCCACAAACAGAGCACGGCTTTTTGCCGGCGAGCCAGGCGACGTCTGGCAATTTAGGCAGAGCCCACGCGGCTCTGCGCGCGAGCCGCTATCCCAAGATGCTGTTCGTCGGCGATCCAGGAGCCCTCGTCTCGCCGGATTTCGCCAAACGCTTTGCAGCCAATCTCGAGAATTGCGAAGTCGTGCCGGTCGGCGCTGGCGCCCATTATCTCCAGGAAGATCATCCCGAAACGATCGCGTCCGGCGTGAGCCGCCTGATCGTCGCAACCACCCAACAGGCGTGCCGGGACCTAGAGAGTACCGGCCGAAACCTGAAACAGGCATAATTGGGCGATTGATTGAATTACGACCCCAAGCACGGTGGGCTTGCTGAGCCCACCGTATTCTCTGGAACCACGCGATGCCGGAATGGCCGGCCCTCGCTGCGCCGCATCTTCCACCACGAGACGACCCGCCGTAACGGACCATGTGGCGGCGCGGCCGCGCCTCAGACCATGCCGAGGGCGTTCATGTAGAGTTCGAGGATGGCTTCCGCCTCCTGGCGCTCATCCGGATCCTGCTTGCGCAGTTTTAGGATGGCCCTGACCGCTTTGACGTCGTAGCCGCGGCCCTTGAGCTCGGCCATCACGTCCTTGATGTCGTCCTGGAGCGCGGCCTTTTCTTCCTCGAGCCGCTCGACGCGTTCGATGAACTGCCGGAGTTCACCCGCCGCGACGCCGCCCTGCGATTCTGCCGATTCCATGCTCATGGGATATCTGTCCTGCCGATCTTGTCATTGGGTCCGGGCGGGGCTGCCGCCCGTGAGGCCGGCATGAAGTCCGAACTTCATGGGCCCGTCAACCATTTTCAAGCGTCCATTCACACGCCTGGCTCGTCGGCGCGCGATCGGTAAAAGACGGCGTCGCGCATCGCCGGCCGGCCCGCCAGCGGCGCGACCACCTCGAAAATCGTCTTCGCCCAGTGGTTTGCACCCGCCTCGTCGGCGATGTGATCCTGTCGCACCTCGATGAGAAGATGGGCAAGGCCGCGCGCCGTGCCGTGGTGATAGAGCGTATCATTCTTGAGCGCACCATCGTAGGGCTCGTTGTCGCCCACCTTGAGGCCGCGCGCCCGGAAGGCGTCGAGCGACGGAGTGACCATGCGGTCGTCGCTGTCCCAGAGAATCGCCATGTCCCAGGGGCGAGGAACGCCCTTCCAAGCCGGCGTGAAGGAATGGATGGACAGGATCACCGGCGGTACGCCAGTGCCGATCATCCGGTCGACCAGCTCGGCAATCGCCCGGTGATAAGGCCGGTGGAAGCGCTCGATACGTCGCTGCCGTTCGGCGGCGTCGACGCCGGCATTGCCTGGTACGATCGCCCCGTCGGAAAGCCGCATCACCAGCGTCGGGTCGTCCTCGCCGCGATTGGCGTCGATCAGCAGGCGCGAAAAGCGGGTCAAAAGGGCCGGCGCGCCGGTGAAGGCGGCGAGGCGACGGACAAGCCATTCGGTACCGATGTCATAGGCGATATGGCGCTCGAATTCTGCCGCCGGCAGGCCGAGATCGCCATAGGGCGGGGGGACCCGGTTGGACGCGTGGTCGGCGATGATCAGAAGGCCGCCAGCTTCGTTACCGGGCAGAAAAACGAAAGGGGAGTCGTCCGTCGGGTCCTGCATGGCTAACGATCCTAAATGCTGATATCGGTCGGATAAAGTCGAGATCCGTCCACTGGCCCACCGATCGTTCGACCGTTGCACATTCGCCGCGGTCCGCCCGGAGGCCGCCCCTCCAGGTCCGTTCATGTCCGCTGCCAGATCGCTGCCGCTATCCGCCCGCCCCGGTGAGGTTGTGGCCTTCCTCGCCCTCTGCCTGGGCGCCGTCGCCATGGGCATATCGCCGATCTTCGTCCGCATCGCCGACGTCGGCCCGTTCGCCAGCGCCTTCTGGCGCGTCGCCCTGGCAGTGCCGGTGCTGGCCATCTGGGCGGTGAGCGAGGGCGGCAGGGGCGCGCTTCTGGCCGCCTTCCGTTCGAGGGCCATCTGGCTCGCCGGTTTCTTCTTCGCCATCGACCTGTTCTTCTGGCACCTTTCGATCCTCCACACCTCGATCGCCAACGCCACCTTCCTGTCGTCGATGGCGCCGATCTGGGTGTTGCTGTTCTCCGGCCTGTTCATCGGCGAAAAGGTCGGCCGGCGCGAGGCCGGCGGCGTCATCGTCTGCATCCTCGGCGGCGCCGTGCTGCTCGGTGGCTCCTACACGCTCGATTCCACCAAGCTGATCGGCGATATCTACGGCATCGGCACCTCCTTCGGCTTCGGCACCTACTTCCTCGCCATCCGCGCCGCCCGCCGTGAGCACAGCACTGGCACCGTCACTTTCGGCGCCACCACGGTGACGGCGCTCTGCCTCGGCATCATCGCCTTTACCTTCGAGCAGAAGCTGCTGCCGTCCTCGCTGGCCGGCGCGGCGACGCTCGCCGCCCTCGCCTATGTCAGCCATATCGGAGGGCAAGGGTTGCTTGCTTTCGCCCTCGGCTATCTTTCCGCCGCCTTCTCGTCGTTGGTCATTTTCATGGAAGTGATCGCCGCCGCCCTCCTCGCCTTCCTGGTGTTCGGCGAGGCGATCGGCTGGAGCCAGGCGGCCGGCGGTCTGATGATCCTGGGGGGCATCTGGATCGCCCGGCCGCGATCGTGACAGACGCCCTCGGACACGACCAAAGACTGGAGCGTAAGCCCTTGAGGATGCGTGTTAATGCTGGAGCCAGACCGGACACGGCGGAACAGTGCGGGAGCTTGCGTAATTATACGTTGACATTTTGCCGTAGGTCACGCGATAAGGCGGGGCATTCTCCGATGAGCACCGGACAAGGATCGTTGGCGAGCGGAAAACCGATGGCGGCAGATAGGGGACCGGTACGACGGACGCGGCCGGCGATTTTTGCCGCGGCGCTGTCCTTTATCGCCCTCGCCGCGGCGACACCCGCCAAGGCCGATCTCAGGCTCTGCAACAAGACCGACGGTACCATTTCCGTGGCGATCGGCTACAAGGCCGCGGACGGCTGGCGCTCCGAAGGCTGGTGGAATATCGGCGGATCGAAATGCGGAACGCTGCTGACCGGTGCTCTCGCCTCGCGCTATTACTACCTCTACGCCGTCGACAGTCAGCATGGTGGCGAGTGGGGCGGCAAGGCGTTCATGTGCACGAGACGCAAGATGTTTACCATCGGTGGCGTCGAGAACTGTGTCGCCCGAGGCTATGAGCGGACGGGCTTTTTCGAGGTCGACACCGCCGAACAACGCAGCTGGACCGTACACCTCTACCAGCCGACCCAAAAAGGAAACGGGGCGAAATGAGACGAAACCGCAAGGTCAAGATTCTTGCAACTTTGGGCCCCTCCTCCTCCGACAAGGACATGATTGCCCGGCTGCATGAGGCGGGTGCGGATTGTTTCCGCATCAACATGAGCCACACCAATCACGAAAAGCTGCGCTACTACGTTTCGACCATCCGTGAGGTCGAGGCCGAAGCTGGGCGTCCTATCGGCATCCTCGCCGACCTGCAGGGCCCCAAGCTGCGCGTCGGCACCTTCGCCAACGGTCCCGTGTTCCTGGAGATCGGCGCGAAATTCGCCTTCCATCGCGAGAAGTTCGACGGCGACGTCACCGGCGTGACGCTGCCGCATCCGGAAATCATCGACGCCCTCGAGCCTGGCCATCGCTTGTTGATCGACGACGGCCGTCTCCGGCTGCGCATCGTCGAAAATGACCGCAAGCTGGCGATCGCCGTTGTGGAAGTCGGCGGCAAGATCTCCGACCGCAAGGGCGTCAGCCTGCCCGACACCGTTCTCACCTCGGGCGCCCTGACCGAGAAGGACCGCGCCGATCTCACCGCCGCGCTCGAAGCCGACGTCGACTGGATCGCGCTGTCCTTCGTGCAAGGGCCGGAAGACCTCATGGAAGTGCATGAGATCGTCGACGGCAAGTGCGGCGTCATGGCCAAGATCGAGAAGCCGCAGGCCGTCAAGCGCTTCAACGAGATCCTCGAACTGTCCGACGCCATCATGGTGGCGCGTGGCGATCTCGGCGTCGAGTTGCCGCTCGAGCAGGTACCGAGCGTGCAGAAGAGCATCACCCGCACCACGCGCAAGGCCGGCAAGCCGGTGGTCGTCGCCACCCAGATGCTGGAATCGATGATCCAGTCGCCGGTGCCAACCCGCGCCGAGGTGTCCGACATCGCCAACGCCGTCTTCGAAGGCGCCGACGCGGTGATGCTGTCCGCCGAATCGGCGGCCGGCGCCTACCCGGTCGAGGCGGTTCAGACCATGAGCCACGTCGCCGAGGAAGTGGAGAATTCCGAGCACTTCCATTCGATCCTGGCCGGTCAGCGCGGCGAGCCGGATGCAACGCCGGCCGACGCCATTTCCGCCTCCGCCCGCCAGATCGCCGAAACGCTGGGCATCGCCGCCCTCGTCTGCTTCACCGCCTCCGGCGCCACCGGCCTGCGCGCCGCTCGCGAGCGGCCGTCGACGCCGATCCTTGCGCTGTCGCCCAACCGCTCGATGGCCCGCCGTCTGGCACTGGTCTGGGGCATCCACTCGGTGGTGACCGACGACGCTCGCTCGCTCAACGATCTGGTGCAGCGTGCCAGCCGCATCTCGGCCGAGGAAGGCTTCACCAAGCCTGGCGATCGCATCATCATCACCGCCGGCGTGCCCTTCGGCACGGCGGGCGTGACCAACCTCCTGCGCATCGCCAGCATCGGCGCCGACGGCAAGTCGGGCATCTAGTGGCTCGACTCCGACGCTTGTGTTCGCTCGATGCCATCGAGCAAGTGTCGGAGTCAAAGCCATTGTTTCTATTGCAGCTTCTGAGTTTGACATTCGATCCGGAGAGTGATGCTCGACCGGATTCGAATGTCAAATTCGCGGCGCGAATGTCCTCGACATATTGTTGACGCTGCGACTGCCGTGACCAGATTGTCGGGCGGCAGATCCTTGCAAGCGGCGGATTTCGCCGACGGTTCACTCCGCGGATTTCCCTGAGCAGACTGGGATGGGAAACCTCTCTATGAACCTCTGGAAAATCCGCGATTATATTTTTCTGCTTTCGGCACAATCGACGTCGACATTGGTTGGCGCCGGCATGAATGTCGTCTTCCCGCTGGCAATCCTTGAATTCACGGGATCGTTGGCGACCGCCGGCATTGTCGGCGTGCTGAGATCCGCGCCTTACCTCGTCCTGAGCTTGCCATTGGGAGCGTTGGTTGATCGCTGGAACCGCCGTTACATTATGATGGCGTGTCAGCTCGGACGTTTGATCGCCTTTTTTGGTCTCGCCCTGACGGCCTATTACGGCGCCCTCAATCAGTGGCACATTTACTTTGTCTGCCAGATAGACGGCATCTTGTTCGTGTTCTTCAACATCGCGGAAGCTGCGGTTCTTTCATGTGTCGTGCCCAGTGCATTGTTACCTCACGCGTCCAGCACCAACGAAGCAGGCTTCGGCACCGCGATGATTCTGGGGCCTCCCGCTGCCACGATCGTCTACCAATTTTGGGGGATCGGCGGCACGCTCTTGGCAGGCGCTCTTTGCTACCTCGCGTCTTTCTTTCTGCTGACGATCATCAAGACGGGGCTGAACCCCGCCCGTCTGCCAACGCGTCAAACTCTGATCGAGGAAATAACGGAGGGCATTCGGTGGCTTATCGGTGCCCGCCTCGTTCTTCTGCTTGCCTGCATCATGGGAGGCCTCAACCTCATCAATGCCGCGATGCCGCTCATCGCGATCACGCTGGGGCAAACGCTGGGGGCCAGCAATGCGTCGATTGGAACAACGGTCGCTTGCGGAGGCGTTGGAAGCGTTCTGGGGTCGCTTTGCGGTCCGCGCTGGTTGCGCCTGCACGGATTCGGGCGAGGCGTGGCCTTCACCACTTGGCTGCACGCCGCGGCCTTCGGCGCGCTGATCTTCGTGCCGAGCTTGCCATTGCTCGGCTTGGTCTATGGTCTCATTATTGGCTTCTACTCCCTGTATGCGGTGATGCAGTTCGCCTACCGCATCAAGTCCGTGCCGGAGCGACTTCAAGGGCGTGTCAACAGTGCCTGTCGGTTGATAGCCTTTTCGCTTTATCCGCTCGGTTCGGCACTAGCCGGAGTTCTCTCCCAGTACTGGGGCGCGCAGGCTTCGGTCATGTCTTTCACGGCGGTCGCAGTCCTGCTGGCCTGCATACTCTCGCTGAGTCCATTTCTCATGCCGACGTGGCGTGAGGGCTGTGTTCGGGGAAGCTCTGCGAAGTGATCCCTGTTGGGAAGCGCGCCGAGAACGCACGGGCGACTCAAATTCCCCTCTAGACAAGGGCGGCCGGTTGAGACGGCGGCTTTTTTCCTAGCCTCAGATATCCCGGCCGTGGCTGCCGGCGACGATGGCCTCGATCGCCTCGTTGAGGCCGTCGAACTGTGGATCGACCACCTGCAGGCGTTTGAGCACCGAAAGCGCCCGATCGTGCTCATCGAGATCCTCGAGCAGCACAGCCAGCTCTTTCATTGCCAGGAAATGGCGCGGCTCGATGCGCAGCACGGTCTGGAAGTCGCCGAGCGCCTGCGACACCTGGCCGGACAGAAGATGCAAGGTGCCGCGCCGATAATAGGCTTCGGCGAAGGTCGGCCGCCGTACCGTCAGTTCGTCGAGAATGTCGAGCGCCGCGGCGGCATCGCCGCCGACCACCGCTTTTTCCGTCCAAGACAGGAGAAGATCGGCGGTGGCGCTGCCGCTCGCCGCCCAGCGCTGGCGAATCTCGCCTTCAAGGCTGGCCGCTTCGGTCCGGTCCTTGGCGGCGGAAAGGCGCGCAAACAGGCCATCGAGCTCACCGGCCTTATCGGCAGGGACGACCGTCATCAACCGCTCGCGCCCGCTTGAGACAGGCGGCGGCAAACCGTCACCGGCGGCAACCGGTCCAACGGCGATCAACAGCAACAATGCGAAGGGCACAAAAACACGCATACCCGGGAAGGTACCTTCCCGGGCAGCGATCGTCGAGTGCATCCTGACGCCAAGGCAGGCCATCGGCCCGCCCTTCCTCAGCCCTGACGGGCCTTGTAGCGCGGATTCTTCTTGTTGATGATGTAGATGCGGCCCTTGCGACGGACCATCCGATTGTTGCGGTCGCGGGTCATCAGGGCCCGGAGAGAGTTCTTGATCTTCATTTGGTCCATCCTTGCCGACATGCCACCACGGCGTCTGCGCCTCACGACGCGCCGCCGACGGGGCGAAGCCCGACGTCGTCAATCCCGATGCCAGAAGGGCCGAGGCCCCCTTGCCCGAATTCGGGCGGACCATACGTATCGACCTCGCCGATGTCAATTGCACGATGACCGACTTTTCGGGGAGAGACGGCTGATTCTGCGGCGGTGGGAAAGACGCCGGACCGATGGCATGCCGGCTAACGGGAATCCGTCTTCTGCTCGGTCATATTATCAAGCGCCTCCGCCCTGTTGGCGACGTCTTCCAGTGCCTCGGCTTTCTCGGCCAGGTTCTGGCTGACTTGGCGTATTTCGTCCTCGTCGAGCTTCTCGATACCGACGAACTTGTTCTGGGCCTCCGAGGTGAGGATCAGTTCGTCGATCTTCGCCTGCAGCGCCTTGCCGTCGCGGTTCTGGGAGTTCTGGAGGACGAACACCATCAGGAAGGTGATAATGGTGGTCGACGTGTTGATGACGAGCTGCCAAGTCTCGGAAAAGGCGAAGAACGGGCCGGAAATCGCCCAGACCGCGACCAAGCCCACGGCAATGGCGAAGGTTGCCGGCCGGCCAGACAGCTCCGAGATCGTGGAGGCAAATTTCGAGAACAGACGCGACGCAGCGGAACCGCTCATGGTCACCTCGTGTTGCGAACGTCGCGCTCCATTAAAGCGGAGGGACGGCACGGACGCCATGACAACCACCTCGACGGGTAGCGGTTCCGTGCACCGGCCAGCGGCATTATCGCAGCCCCTGCCCTTTTCTCGCCGCCATTCCGCTGTTATCGCATAGGGACCGGGGCCGGCGCCCAGATTCCCGAAGTCGATTCCCGAAGCCGGACGACGAGGCTCGAACACCATGCCTGGGCAGTTTGCCAGCCTTTCCCGACTGCTTGATGGCGTCGGCCGCTTCATACGGCTCGGCCAGCCTCCGGATGCCGCCGCCGCTTCGACAGCCTGCGATGGCTGCGATCTCGTGCGTGTCGCCAGCTACAACATCCATAAGGCCATCGGCAACGACGGTACCTACGATCCCGCCCGCACCATAGCGGTGATCGCCGAGATCGACGCCGACATCATCGCCCTGCAGGAAGCCGACCGCCGGTTGGGCGACCGCAAGGGCCGGCTCAACCTCGCCACACTGGAAAAGGAAACCGGCCTGACGCTGGTGCCGGTCGCCGCCCGACCGATGAGCCACGGCTGGCACGGCAACGCCCTGTTCTACCGGCGTGGCACCGTGCTCCGCGCCGAGCGCATTCACCTGCCGCATGCCGAACCGCGCGGCGCGGTGCTGGCCGAATTCGACATCGGCGGCCGCCACCTGCGCGTCGTCGCCGCCCATCTCGGCCTGTTGAGCCGTACCCGCCGCTTGCAGATGGAGCGCCTGCGCTCCCATCTCGAGGCGCGCGAGCCGATGCCGACGCTGCTCTGCGGAGATTTCAACGAATGGCGACCCGGCCGAACCAATTCGCCGCTCGAGCGGCTGTCGCCGCTGTTCCAGACGAGTAACGCCGTGCCGAGCTTTCCCTCGCGCCGGCCGGTGTTTCCGCTTGATCGCATCTTCGGCTGGCCCGACGGGCTGGTCGCCGATTTCGCCGTTCACGACAGCCCGGTCGCCCGCCGGGCGTCCGACCACCTGCCGGTCAAGGCAGTCATCGACCTAAAGTCGGCCGGCAGGCTGTTCGGCGAAACGTCAATCCTGCCGCCGCGCCGCCAGAGCGACACGAGCGGCGGCGAGATCCTCGACGGCGAGGCCGACCGACTTGAACACCGTTATATCGGCCGCTGAACGACGCCCTTCGACCCGGTCGCCGCAAAGATCATAGAGCGTGCCGGCGATTTCCTTCAGCGCCCCCGACGCCATCGCCCCCTTGATATCGCCCGATTCGATCACCGCCGCCGGCCCGTCGACAAACACCCGGCCGCGCGCCAGCGCCTGATCGTCCGCTTCGCGCATCTCAGGCGTGAACGAACCGACCAGATCGAGATGCTGGCCGGGTTTCAGCCAGTCGCCCTTGATCAGTGGCGCTGTCGAAAGCGTGGCGCAGGAGATGATATCCGCCTCGCCAACCGCCGCTTCGAGATCGGTCCGTGCTTCCGCGTCGATGCCCTGTCTCCCGAGATTGGCGACCAACCGCTCGGCCCGCGCTGGCGTCGGATTCCACACCAGAACCTTGTCGATCGGCAGCACGGCGCGATAGGCGGCCGGTATCTCCGAGCCGACATGCCCCGCCCCGACCACTAGGAGCGTGCGGGCATCGCTGCGCGCCAGATAGGAGGCGGCGAGCGCCGAGGCCGCCGCCGTGCGCCGGCCGGTCAGTGCCGCGCCATCAAACAGCGCCACATGGGCGCCGGTCGTCTCATCGAACAGCAGATAGCTCGCCGTCACCGCCGGCAGGCCGCGCTTGGCGTTGCCCGGCACGACATTGACGATCTTCACACCGCCGTGGCTGCCGTCGCCCATCCAGGCCGGCATCATCAACAACGTGGCATCCGGCTCACCCGCCCGCGGCAGGCCGTGAGCATGGCGAAGCGGCGCCGTGACGCCGGCGGCGAATATCCGCCGCAGTCCGGCGATCAGCGTCGGATAATCAAGGGCGGACGCGGTGGCGGTGGCGTCGAGTACGAGCATGGTCGGCTCCGAAAGTGGAATGCCGGGGAAGCATAGCGTCCCAACGGACGTTTGAAAGTCGTTCCTGCGTCGATTTCCTCATTATGGATGAGTTAAAGACAGTTACAAGCACGAGCCATCCATTTTTCGTATATGTGCCATGCATCACCCTGTTTCATGGCTATTTCGCCCAATGGATAGCTTGGTCTGAAATATAGCGAGGCTATTATCTCGGCTATGAGCTTTACCAACTAAGGAAACGCCGCCGAAAGACGGTTGGCTCGGATGATTTTATTTGAGGCACAAACCAACAGCAGATGCCTTCTTTCAGCCCATCCAGTTCCTGAAAACGATACACCGAGACGACCAGCCCTTTCCCGCCGACAGGAGAGACCATGACCTATAGACGCATTACCCTGCCGCTCTTCCTGGTGCAGGAGCAGCGCCGCCTTGGCGGCAGTGGCATCTTCACCGCGCTGATGACCGACATCTGCACCACCTGCAAAACGATCTCCAACGAGGTGAACCGCGGCGCCATGGCCGGCACCATGGGCTACGCCGGCTCGCGCAACGTGCAGGGCGAAGAGCAGAAGGAACTGGACGTTCTGGCCAACGACATCTTCCTTTACATGATCGACCAGAGCGGCAACTGGGCCGGCGTCGCCTCCGAGGAACTCGATAACGCCTACATGTCGCGCGGCTCCGACGGCCGTTATCTCCTGCTGTTCGACCCGATCGATGGCTCGTCCAACATCGGCGTCAACGTGGCGGTCGGCAGCATTTTCTCCATCCTGCGCCTGCCCGACGGCGTCGACCCCTCCGACGAGCGAGGCTACCTGCAGCCCGGCGTGAAACAGGTGGCGGCCGGCTACACCATCTATGGCTCATCGACCATGATGGTGTTGACCAGCGGCCACGGCGTCAACGGCTTCACGCTCGACCACAACATCGGCGTCTTCGTCCTCACCCATCCGAACATGCGCGTCCCCGACGATACGGCCGAATATGCGATCAACGCCTCGCGCGAGCGTTACTGGCCCGAGCCGATCCACCGCTATGTCCGCGAATGCGTCGCGGGGCCGGAAGGGCCGCGCGGCAAGCGGTTCAATACCCGCTGGATCGCCTCCATGGTGGCGGAAGTGCATCGCATCCTGATGCGCGGCGGCGTTTTCATGTATCCGGTGGATAGCGAGAATGCCCCGCGCGGTGGACATCTGCGCCTGCTTTACGAGGCCAACCCGATGGCTTTTATCATCGAGCAAGCCGGCGGCCTCGCCACAACCGGCCGCGAGCGAATCCTGGATATCATGCCCGAGCGGCTGCACCAGCGCACCAGCGTGATCCTCGGCTCGAAGAGCGAGGTCGAGCGCATCGGCCGCTATTACGCGGAGGCCGACGCGGCGGAGGTCGATGCGACGGACACATCCGCGGCCTGAGCAGGTTCAGCTCCTTATATCCCGGATGATCTCAGCGGCGATCTGTCCGAGGTCGCGGGCCTTCACCCAGGCAAGGCAGATGGGCAAGTCGAAGGCGGCGGACAGTTCCACCGCCTCGATGCCGCCGATGACGCCATCAACCGAGACCTTGGGCAGCACGGAGAGATAGCCATGCTCACGCACCAGGTTGATGATCACCGGGATCGAATCGATCTCGGTGAAGTTGGCGGGCGTCTGGTCACTGCGTTCGCCGCCGGCATCGAGCAGATCGTGGACGGCGCGGCGCAAACCTGACCGAGCGGTGGGTACCGCCACCGGCTCGCGGCGCAAAGCTTCCACCGGATCACGACAACGCTCCCGGAAGCCGACCGGCCCGACCACAGCCAGGCGGGAGCGATCGATCTCGATACCCTGGAGATCGTCGCTTGCGATCACCATGTCGACGAGAACGAAATCGAGCCGCCCCGCCTTCAGTTCGGAGATCAGCTCCTCGGCCGTCGAGCTCTTCAGCATCAGGTGGCTGCGCCGCCCCGGTTGCCGCCAGACTGCGACGAGGTCGGCCAGCATGCGGGCGATCTGGCTCTCGTGGCCGAGCGGCACGATGCTGCCCAGCCGGAGCGTGGTGATCTGTCGCCGGAAGTCACGCGCCGATGTGCTGGTGAGCAAGGTCCAACGCGCGAGGAGTTCGGACGCCAGCGCCGCCACCCTTTCCCCGTCCGCCGTTGGTCGGCATCCCTCGGCGCTCCGATCGAGCAGCCGTGTCCCGAGCTTGTCTTCCAGGTGGGCGAGTTGGCGCGACAACTGCGGCTGGCCAATGCCGAGGCGTCGAGCCGCCGTGCGGATACTGCCGGCGTCGAGCGTGTCGACGAGGTGCTGAAGCGCCAGAAGAGACAGCGGGCGAGCGGCGGCCAGCCGACGTCCCTCTTCCAGTTCGTCGCCGCGCGCGATCTTCATGGCGAGGCTAGCGATGTGAGAGAGATCCGTCCCGATGCGGCGTGCTTCGAATGTGAAGGTCAGACTGGAGCCGGCAGCGAAGGCTAGATCGACGGCGAGCGCCGCCTCCACCCGTCGGAAGGCTGCCGCCACACTTCCAATCGGTCGTTCGAGTGCCCGTGCCGCGCCTCTGAGCGATGCCATGCGCAAAACGCTATCGCAAATGATGAGGGCTGCTGTATCCATAAGCGGCAGATCCGAGCGAGTGACCAAGTCCGAGGCAGCGCCAGAAGCCAGACATAGGCTGTTCAGATATAGGGATATCCCTGCCCTCGCAACCTTGGCCTATCCTCGCCGGCGAAAGGTAACGAGCGTGTCCGAATTGTCTTCTTCCGAAATCCCCGAAGGTACATCGACGGGCCTTGCCGTGCTGGAAGCGGTGGCAGCGGGTGTCGGTGCCGTGGTGCTTGATGGCAAGCCGCTGCATTTCACGGCGATACGCCGTCTGTCGACCGGGGCCGACGCCGTGGTGATCGACGAAGGGGCGCTGGCCGCCGTCGCCGCCGCTCGGGCGGCCTTCGAGGAAGCCCTGGCTTCCGGCGCCATCGTCTACGGTGCCAACACCGGCGTTGGCGCCATGAAGGACTGGACGCCGTCGCCGCAAGATCTCGCCCGCTTCAACGCCGACCTCGTCATCGCCCATTCCTTCGGCGTCGGCACGCCGCTGCCGGTAACGGTCACTCGCCTTGCCATGGCGATCCGCGCCAACACCATGCTCGCCGGCCACACCGGCTCGACGCCCGGCCTCGTCCGTCAGCTGGTTGCCTGGCTGAATGCCGGATTGACCCCTCTGCTTCGGCCGATCGGCTCGCTTGGGACCGGCGACATTGGCTTGATGGGGCAGGTGGGCGCAGCGCTTGCCGGAGAGGGCGAGGCGATGCTCGCCGGTGTCCGGTTGCCGGCCTCCGAAGCCATCGCCAGGGCCGGCCTGACGATCCACGAATGCGGCGTCAAGGACAGTCTCGCGGCCTTGAGCTCCAATGCGGCTGGCGTGGCGCTCGCCGCGTCGGCCATCGGTCGCGCCGCCGGTACGCTGCGCACTTTGATGGCGACGGGACTTGCCGCGGCATCGGCAGCCGGCTCACTGCCGGCGCCTGCGCTGGCCGCCACCGTTCTCGGCACGCCTCGCCAGGCGGAAATCGGTCGCTGGCTCGATACCGCCCGAACCGAATCGGCCATTCCACCCGGCGATCGCATCCATGACCCGCTGAGCTTGCGCATGATGCCGCAGGTGTTCGCCGCTGCGATCGATGCCGTGGAAGCCGCCGGCCGTGTCGCTGTTGCCGATACGGCCCGCAACGACGACAACCCGGTGTTGATCGGCGGCACCATTCTGTCTTCGGGCGGATCGATGCCGCTCGACCTGACGCTCGCCATCGAAGGCGCGGCACTGGCCCTCGCTCATCTGGCGCGCAATGCCATGAACCGCTGCATCCTCCTCGTCAACGGCCGGCTCGTGAACCTGCCAGTAAACCTCGTGGCGCCGGGCGCAACGATGACCGGTTTTGGTCCAGTGCTGAAGCTGGCGGGCGAACTGTTCGCCCGTGTCCGCCACCTCACCATGCCGGTATCGACGGAACCGGTTGTGGTCGCCGATGGTTTGGAAGACGAGGCGACCTTCCTGCCGCTCGCCGTTGAAAACCTTTCCCGCGCGCTCGACGCGCTGGACCTGTTGGCGGCGCTCGAAGCGCTGATCGCCGCCGCCGCTCTCGACGTGGCCGGTCTTCGCCCCGAAGGCCTTGCCGGCCGCGTCTATACCGCTGTGCGTCGCCTTGCCGCACCGCATGATCGTGATCGGCAACTGTCGCAGGAGATCGAAGCGATTGCCGCCGATCTGGCCTCCCCGGCGCGGATCGCCGAGTTCGGGAAAACTTCACCACTGCCAGATTTCGACGGCTTTTTTGCTATTTTCGACAGCGCCTGAGAATGCCGTGCCTCTCAATGGCCGGTGAAGACTGAAAAAATAGAACGGGATTACCCGCTACCAGCCAGGAGAACAGTGATGACCCATTTGAAATACGCTGCCGCCGCGCTTGCCCTCGGCTTTTTCGCCGGCACAGCCGATGCAAAGGTCGTGGTGTCCTCGAAGATCGACACCGAAGGCGGCGTTATCGGCAATATTATTCTGCTTGCCCTTCAGAATTCCGGCATCGAGGTCGAGGATCGCATCCAGCTCGGCGGCACGCCGGTGGTGCGCAAGGCCATCACGGCCGGCGAGATCGACATTTATCCCGAGTACACGGGCAACGCCGCCTTCTTCTTCAACAAGGCCGACGACCCGCTGTGGAAGGATGCCGCCAAGGCCTTTGAGGAAGCCAAGAAGCTCGATTATGACGCCAACAAGATCGTCTGGCTGACGCCGTCGCCGGCCAACAACACCTGGGCTATCGCGCTGCGCAAGGACGTCGCCGACAAGGCCGGCGTCAAGTCGCTCAGCGACTTCGGCGCCTGGGTGACCAAGGGCGGCGAGGTCAAGCTGGCCGGCTCGGCCGAGTTCGTCAATTCGGCCTCGGCGCTGCCATCCTTCCAGACCACCTATGGCTTCAAGCTGACGCCCGAGCAGTTGATCGTGCTGTCCGGCGGTGACACGGCGGCCACCATCAAGGCGGCGGCCGACCAGACCAATGGTGCCAACGCCGCCATGGTCTACGGCACCGACGGCGCCATCGCCCCGTCCGGCCTCGTGGTACTCAATGACGACAAGGCCGTGCAGCCGGTCTACCAGCCGACCGCCATCGTCCGCGAAGAGGTGCTGAAGGCCAACCCGGCGATCGCCGACACGCTGAAGCCGATCTTCGAGAGCCTCGATCTCGTGACGCTGCAGACCCTCAACGCCCGCGTCCAGATCGGCGGCGAGCCGGCCAAGGCGGTCGCCGAGGACTATCTGAAGTCCAAGGGCTTCCTGAAGTAACAAAACCTCCGGCGGAGGAGCCTCGCCCCTCCGCTCTCCCCTTTTTCGAGGATTGCCATGACGACGCTCGCAGACGCCGAAATGGACGGGACCGCCACGCCGCGGGTCGACCGTCTCGGCGTCGTCATCGCCATCCTCGTCGCCGGGTCACTGGCGCTGCCTTTCGTCACCTTCCGGGCAAACCGCATCGCCTCGGGAAACGGGCTCAGACTGTTCGATGCGCTGCCTGTGCTCGTCGCCGTGTCGGTCGCCGTCGTGTTGGTCGCCGCCCTGGTGACGGCCGTGGCGAGCCGCTGGCCTACGTTCCGCCTCGCCCTGGGCGCGTTGGCCCTCGCCGCCCTGGCTCTCGGAGCCGGTGCCGCCGGTGCCCATCTGACGCCGGAGGGCGACACCTACGCCCGCATCGCACCGGCCAGCGGCTTCTGGCTCGCCCTGTTTGCCACCGCCATGCTGGTCACAGATGCCATGGTGCGGCTGAAGCTCGGTCCGGTCAGCCGGCTCATTGCCCTCGTCGTCACTGCGGGGCTGATTGCCGCCCTCCTCGCCTCGGGCGCCTGGAGCCACCTGTCACTGCTGGCCGAATATCGTAGCCGCGCCGACGTATTCTGGCGCGAAGCGGGCACGCACCTGATACTTGCCGCCGGATCGCTCGCCGCCGCCCTCGCCGTCGGCCTGCCACTCGGCGTCCTCGCCTATCAGGTTCGCGCCGTCCGCGACCCGTTGATCAACGTCCTCAACATCATCCAGACCATCCCGTCGATGGCGCTATTCGGCATCCTGATCGCTCCGCTCGGCTGGATCGCCGCCAACATACCGGGCGGGCATGCCCTCGGCATTCGCGGCATCGGCATGGCGCCGGCCTTCCTGGCACTGTTCCTCTATTCGTTGCTGCCGATGGTCGCCAACACCGTGGTCGGCCTTTCCGGCGTGTCGCGCGCCGTGGTCGACGCCGCGCGCGGCATGGGTCTCACCGAACGTCAGCGGCTCTTCCAGGTGGAAATACCGCTGGCCCTGCCGGTAGTTCTCACCGGCATCCGCATCGTCCTCGTCCAGAACATCGGCCTTGCCACGATAGCGGCGCTGATCGGCGGCGGCGGCTTCGGCGTTTTCCTGTTCCAGGGGCTCGGCCAGACGGCCACCGACCTCATCCTGCTCGGCGCACTGCCACCGGTGGCGTTGGCCTTCGCCGCCGCCGTCGTGCTTGACGCCGTTATCGAGATTTCCGGCGGAGGCAAGGCATGATCGAACTCAGCCATCTCACCAAGGTCTATGGCGACATCGCCGTCGTCAACGACGTCAACATGGTAATCGAGTCCGGCACCATCACCGTCATCGTCGGCACATCCGGCTCGGGCAAGTCGACGCTGTTGCGCATGGTCAACCGGCTGATCGAGCCGACCGAAGGCCGCGTCTTCATCGAAGGACGTGACGTGTCGGGGCTGCCGGCCTACGAACTTCGTCGCTCCATCGGCTATGCCATCCAGAACCACGGCCTGTTCCCGCACTGGACCGTCGCGCGCAACATTGCCACCGTGCCGATGCTGCTCGGCTGGGATCGGAAAAAGGTCGCAGCGCGGGTCGAAGAGTTGATGGAGCTGTTCCAGCTCGATCACGATCAGTTCGCCAACCGATATCCGCATGAACTGTCCGGCGGTCAACAGCAGCGCGTCGGCGTCGCCCGGGCGATGGCGGCCAAACCCGCCCTGCTCCTGATGGACGAACCGTTCGGCGCGCTCGACCCGATCATCCGCGCCAAGGCGCAAACCGACCTCAAGGCCATCCAGCGCCGCACTGGCACCACCATCCTGCTGGTCACCCACGACATGGCCGAGGCGGTCCACCTCGGCGACCGTATCGCCGTCATGGATGGCGGCCGCCTGAAGCAATACGCGCCGGCCGCCGACATTCTCGCCCGCCCGGCCGACGGTTTCGTCGACGACCTGATCGGCGCGCTCGATCGGCCGTTCCACTACCTGACGCTCGGCGCGGTGGGCTCGGCGGTCGAACCGGGCGAAGCCGATGGCGCGCCACTCAACGCCGACGCCAGCCTCTACGAAGGCCTCGGCGCACTGCTTTGGTCTGGCCGCAAGGCCGCGCCGGTGGTCGATGCCGCTGGCGCGCCGATCGGCCGCGTCAGCCTTGACAGCATCGCCGGACGGGCGGCGCGGCCGCAATGAACCGCGACCTGTTCCGTCTTGGCAACATCCTGCGACTGATCGTCTTTCTGGCGCTCATCACCTTCCTGCTGGCGCCGGATCGCTTCGCCGGACTGCTGGCACCGTTGACCGAAAATGGCGCGCCACCGATCTACAATCAGGGCAGCCTGATCGACCTGACGCTGTCGCACCTGTTCACCGTCGGCGTCTCGACGCTGGCCGCCGCCGTCGTGGCGGTCGGCCTCGCCATCTTCGTCACGAGGCCGGCCGGCATGGAGTTCCTCGCCCTGTCGCGCGCCGTGGTCAACATCGGCCAGACCTTCCCGCCGGTAGCCGTCCTGGCGCTGTCGGTGCCGGCCATGGGTTTTGGCGAAGCGCCAACGCGCATGGCGCTGTTCCTCTATGGCCTGTTGCCAATCTTCGAGAATACGCTCGTCGGCCTGTCGACGCTGCCGCCCGCCGTTGTCGAGGCCGCGTCGGCGATGGGCATGACCAACCGCCAGCGCCTCTTGAAGGTCGAACTGCCGCTCGCCATGCCATTGATCATCGAGGGTATCCGCCTGTCGGCCGTCATCGGCCTCGCCACGGCCACCATCGGCTCGACGGTGGCTGCCAAGGGGCTCGGCGAAGTGATCGTCGCCGGCCTCCTGTCCAACAATCTCGCCTTCATCGTCCAGGGTGGCGTCATCACCGGCATCCTGGCGGTGCTGATTTCCGACAGCTTCCAGGCCGTGGCGCGCAACGCGGCAAAACGGCGCGGCGCCCGCCCGCAGATGGAGACCTGAGCCATGTCCGATTTCGACCTCGTCCTCGCCGGCACGCTGGTTCTGCCGGGCGAGCTGGTGCCGCGCGGCTTCGTCGCCGTTTCAGCCGGCAAGATCATAATGGTCGGCCAGGGCGTCGCCCCGGCAGCCCACATCCGCCACGACCTCGGCGAGGCGCTGATCCTGCCCGGCGCCATCGACGCCCAAGTGCATTCGCTCAGCCAGAAGGGGCAGGAAGACTTCATCTGGTCGACACGAGCAGCGGCGGCCGGCGGCGTCACCACCATAGTCGACATGCCCTATGACGAAGGCGACGTCGTCAACTCGGCCGATGCCGTCAAACGCAAGGTCGCCCATGCGGAAAGTCAGGCACGCGTCGACTTCGCGCTGCACGGCACCATTGACCCCGCGGAGGGTACAAGCCGAATACCCGAGATGATCGAAGCCGGCGTCGCCGCCTTCAAGTTCTCGACCTTCGGCACCCACCCGACGCGCTTTCCCCGCATCCCGCCCGAAATGCTCTACGACGCCTTCGCAGCGATCGCCCCTTTCGGCCTCACCGCCGGCGTTCACAATGAGAACCACGAGGCTGTCGAAGCCTACATGGCCAAGGTGCTGGCGGCTGGCATCACCGACTGGCGTGCCCACGGCCTCTCCCGACCGCCGATCACCGAGACGCTGGCCATGGCCGAGATCTATGAGATCGGCGCCGCCACCGGCTGCGACGCCCACGTCGTCCATTGTTCGGTGGGGCGCGGCTATGAGCTTGCCGCCCGCTACCGCGCCGAAGGCCATAGGGCGACAGCCGAGGCCTGCATCCATTACCTGACGCTCGATGAAGAACACGACGTTGCCCGCCTTGGCGGCAAGGCCAAGATCAACCCACCGATCCGACCGCGTGCCGAGGTGGAGACGCTGTGGCGCCACGTCGCCGCCGGAAACGTCTGGCTGGTCTCCACCGACCATGTCGCCTGGTCGGAAGAGCGCAAGACCGATCCGGACATGCTGAAGAACGCCTCCGGCGCCCCCGGCCTCGAGGCGATGCTGCCGCTGTTCGTCAAGGGCGCACTGGAGCGCGGCATACCGCTCACCTGGGCGGCGCGGCTGATGGCACAAAACCCGGCCCGCCATTTCCACATTGATCACGTCAAGGGGGCGCTCGCCGTCGGCCGCGATGCCGATATCGTGGTGATGACGCCGGAACCCTATGTCTACGATGCCGAGAAGAGCGGCAACACCGTGGTCGGCTGGTCGCCCTATAACGGCATGACACTGCCCTGGCGCGTCGCTGCCACCTACAACCGGGGCGAAGGCGTGTTCGATGGAACGACGGTGGTCGCCGAGCCCGGTCGTGGTCGTTTCGTGCGACCGCCATTGACGCGGGTGATTTCGCAATGACCAACCGCCTCGCCCGCGCTGACCGCATCGCCGTCGATATCGACGCGCTGGCCGCGCTGACCGATCCCGATCGTCCCTGGACGCGCCGTGCGTTCACGCCACGCTTCCTCGACGGACGCGCGCATGTCGAAAAAGCGATGGTCGATGCCGGCCTGACAGTGCGTATCGACGCCGCCGGCAACATGATCGGTCGCCGGCCAGGACGCGTGCCTGGTAAAGGCGTGCTCGCCGTCGGCTCGCATTCGGACACGGTGCCGGACGGTGGCCGGTTCGACGGCATTGCCGGCGTCATCGCCGGGCTGGAAATCGTGCGCGTCCTCAACGAACGCGGTATTGAGCTCGACCATGATCTCGAGGTGATCGACTGCCTCGCCGAGGAAGTGTCGATCTTCGGCGTCTCCTGCATTGGCTCCCGGGCCATCGCCGGCGTTTTGCCGGAGGACTGGCTGGACCGCACCGCCGACGGTCTTGCCCTTTCCGAGGGCATCAAAGACGTGGGCGGCGACCCCGCCCACCTCAAGGACGCCAGGCGATCCGATATCGCCGCCTTCCTGGAGTTGCATATCGAGCAAGGACCAGTACTCGAGGCCGATCACTTGGACGTCGGCATCGTTACGGCCATTGCCGGCATCACCCGTGTCGAGATTATCGTCACCGGTAGAGCCGACCATGCCGGTACCACGCCGATGACGGCGCGGGCCGACGCGCTGGTCGCCGCCGCCGATCTGGTGACCGCCGTCGAGCAGCTGGCGCTGGAACGGTCGCGAGGCGATGCCCATTTCGCGGCCACCGTCGGCGAATTCTCCATCCTGCCCGGCGCCGCCAATGTCATACCGTCGTCGGCTCGCATGCTGATCGACGCCCGCGCCGAGCGTCGCGCCGATATGGACGCCTTCCTCACCGACCTCACGCGCGTCGTGGCCGAGGTAGCAGCCCGTCGCGCCATCACAATCGCCGAACCGCGCCTCGTGTCCGACAATCAACCGACGCCCTCAGATCCGGCACTGGTCTCGCTGTTGGAAACATCCGCCGAGGCGGCCGGTGCCACGCATCACCGCATGGCCTCCGGTGCCGGCCACGACATGGCGTTCTTCGCGCGCATCGCGCCGGCCGCCATGCTGTTCGTCCCCTGCCGGGGCGGCCGCAGCCATTCCCCCGACGAATGGGCGGAGCCCTCGGCGATTGCCCTCGGCACCGATGTGCTGATCGAAACCATCCGGCGCCTCGACGCGCGCCAAGATACGGAGTGAACCCATGGGCCGCATTCTCACGCTCAGCGACGTCGAGGCCGCCGTGCGCGGCGGCTCGGTCTACGCCGCCGGTGGCGGCGGCTGGGTCGACCACGGCTTGATGCTGGGGGGCGCCGCCGTCCGCATGGGCAAGCCGGAGCTGGTCTCGGTCAACGAACTCGACCCCGAGGCGATCGTCGCCACGGCGGCGGCCATCGGTGCGCCGGCCGGCACAACTCCCTGGGAGATGCAGGGCATCGACTACGTCAAGGCCGCCCAATTGCTGCAGGAAGCGCTGGGCAAGACAATCGCCGGCTTCATGGTCGGTCAGAACGGCCGCTCGTCGACGCTGAATGGCTGGCTGCCGGCCGTGGCGCTCGGCGCCAAGGTGGTCGACGCCGTCGGCGACATTCGTGCGCACCCCACCGGCGACATGGGCTCGATCGGCCTTGCCGGCTCGCCGACACCGACCATACAAACCGCCGTCGGCGGCAACCGCGCTGAGAACCGCTACATAGAACTCGTGGTGCGCGGCG
Source organism: Pleomorphomonas sp. PLEO (assembly GCF_041320595.1). Classification (NCBI taxonomy): domain Bacteria; kingdom Pseudomonadati; phylum Pseudomonadota; class Alphaproteobacteria; order Hyphomicrobiales; family Pleomorphomonadaceae; genus Pleomorphomonas; species Pleomorphomonas sp. PLEO. The sequence continues at coordinate 1,223,613 of NZ_CP166625.1, read as the reverse complement.
CCACCGCCAAGGTGTCGCCAATCCTGCGCACCGCCTCCGACATGTCCGGCGGCTTCATCGCCTCCTGCCGCGCGCCCGTCACCGCCGCCTACGTTAAGGCCAACGCGGCGCTGGGCGGCATATCCATGGCGCTCGCCCTCGGCGAGGCTATCCTCGACGCCGAGGACAAGGGCGGCGCGGCGGTGATCGACGCCATCCTCAAGACCACCGGCGGCACGCTGCTCTCCGAGGGCCGCATCACCAGGAAGGCGGTCGTCTACACCAAGGAAGCCTTCGACATCGGCACGGTGACGCTCGAAAGCGGCAAGCGAGCGACGACGCTCCACGTCATGAATGAATACATGGCGGTCGACGACGCCGACGGACGACGCATCGCCACCTTCCCCGACGTCATCACCACGCTCAACACCGCCGGCGAGCCGCTGTCGGTCGGCCAGCTCGAAGAGGGCATGACCATCTTCGTGCTGCATGTGCCGAAAACGCTGATTCCGCTGGGCTCCTCGGTGCTCGACCCCACCGTCTACCCGCCGGTGGAAAAGGCGATGGGCATCGATATCGCCCGCTATGCGCTCGGCGCCACTGTCTGAGGGAGGGAACGATCATGGCCAATCCCCGCTTTCCGACGCCCGGCGGCTCCACCTTGCGCGCCAAGGGCTGGCGGCAGGAGGCGCTGCTGCGCCTTCTCGAAAACGTGCTGTCGGTGGGCGAAGACCCGGACAATCTGATCGTCTACGCCTCGCTCGGTCGCGCCGCCCGCAACTGGGCGGCACACGACAGGATCGTCGAGACACTGAAGACGATGGACGAGGATCAGACGCTGCTGATCCAGTCGGGCAAGCCGGTCGGCCTTCTCAGGACGCACGCTGAAGCGCCGCTGGTCATCATGGCCAACTGCAACATCGTCGGACAATGGGCCAAGGCCGAGGTGTTCTATGAGCTGCAGGAAAAGGGCCTGATCTGCTGGGGCGGACTGACGGCCGGCGCCTGGCAGTACATCGGCAGCCAGGGCGTCATCCAGGGCACCTACGAGATCTTCATGCGCATCGCCGAAAAACGCTTCGGTGGCACACTGAAGGGTCGCTTCGTGCTGACCGCCGGCCTCGGCGGCATGGGCGGTTCGCAGCCGCTGGCCGGCCGCATGGCCGGTGCGAGCATCCTTTGCGTCGACATCGATCCGGAAAGGGCGGAAAAGCGCAAGGCGATCGGCTATCTCGACGCCATCGCGCCCGACCTCGATGCCGCTCTTGCCATGGTGCTCGCTGCCAAGGCGGAAGGACGCGCTCTATCGGTCGGCCTCGTCGCCAACGCCGCTGACGTCTATCCGGAGATCTTTCGCCGCGGCATCATTCCCGACGTCGTCACCGACCAGACCGCCGCCCACGACCTTGTCTACGGCTACGTTCCCAACACCCGCACGCTCACCGAGGCGCGAGCCCTGCGCAAGACCGATCCGGCGACCTTGATGGCCGAAAGCCGCGCCGCCATTACCGTCCACGTCTCGGCCATGCTCGATTTTCAAAAGGCCGGCGCCGAGGTGTTCGACAACGGCAACCTTATCCGCACCCACGCCCGTGATGGCGGCGTTGCCAATGCCTTCGATATTCCGATCTTCACCGAGGCCTACCTACGACCGCTGTTCGCAAGAGCGATCGGCCCGTTCCGCTGGATGGCGCTTTCCGGCGACCCCCAGGATATCGCCAGGATCGACGACAAGGTGCTGGAGCTATTCCCCGACGACCGCATCGTCGGCAACTGGATCAAGCTGGCGCGGGAAAACGTCCCCTTCGAGGGATTACCGGCCCGCATCGCCTGGCTCGGCCACGGCGCACGTACCGAGCTGGCGCTCGCCGTCAATGCGATGGTGCGGGACGGCGCGCTGAAGGGGCCGGTCGCCTTCTCGCGCGATCACCTCGACGCCGGCGCCATGGCCCACCCCAACATCATGACCGAGAAGATGAAGGACGGCTCCGACGCCATCGCCGACTGGCCGCTGATCGACGCCATGCTGCTCTGTTCATCGATGGCCGACCTCGTGGTCGTCCATTCGGGCGGCGGCGGCTATGCCGGCTTCATGACCTCGGCCGGCGTGACGCTGGTTGCCGATGGCACCGCCGCGGCCGACCGTCGCCTCGAACTGTCGCTCACCAACGACACGTCGCTGGGCGTCATCCGCTACGCCGACGCCGGCTACGCCGAAGCAAAGGACGAGGCTGAGAAAAAGTCGGTCGGCTGGCTCGGGCTTTGACTTTACAAATCAGCGCCAGCCGCGGCTGCGCTCGCGATTATGGGCGACCGCCTTCAGGACACGTTGGCGCGACAGGTCCAAGAGCCGCCGCATCGCCGCCTCGGCGCGCTCGCCATCGCGCACCAGGATGGCCGACAGAACCTCCTCATAGGGGGCGAGGTCGATCGGCGTGCCGCTGGCATCCTTCTGCGTCAGGCTGAAGGATGCCTTGAGCGCCGTCTTGACGGCGCCCCCGATGGTGACGAACAGGCCGTTGTGCGTCGCCGCGATGATGGCGAGGTGGAACTCGCTTTCGGCACCGGCGGCGAGCGGCGCCTGATCCAGCATCGAAACCATGTCCGTATAGCGCCGGCTGATGCGATCGTGGTCCTCGGTGGTGGCGTAGCGGGCGGAGAGATAGCAGGCACGCGGCTCGAAGCACTGCCGCACCTCGTAGAGATCCTCGATGATCTGCTCGTCGAACTGGGCGCTGAGGCGCCAGGAGAGCACGTCGGGGTCAAGCAGGTTCCAGTCGGCGAAGGGCAGAACCCGCGTTCCGACTTTGGGCGCCACCTCGATCAGCCGTTTGGCCGCGAGATTCTTCACCGCCTCGCGCACCGTCGAGCGGCTGACCCCATACTCTTGGCAAAGCTCGGCTTCGATCGGCAGCGAGTCGCCGGGGCCGAATTCGCCTGAAACGATGCGGGTGCCGATGATTCGCGCGACCTGAGCACTCATGGTGCCGATGGTGGAGTCTCTTTCGAACATACTTCTCTTTCCCAGAGTCCCCGCCGATCAAGCCGCACCGGCCAGATTGAAGAGCGGCTGCCTAGCCAAACCAATTCGGAACCTTCATGGACCGGCCTGAGGCGTCCCCCAGTTCGGCGAACACTCGGGTCACCCGGCGGATGCACCGCCGCTTCCAACGGCGCTTCCGACGAAGGTCCGACAGCAAGATGGCGACCAGCCAATCCAGCTCTTCCGCCCAGAAGCGCCGTTTAGCTGTACCTATCTCACCAAAATTGTCCAAGGCGAGGATTGACAAGGCCCCTCCTCGCCGTACAATCTTATCATCATACCATAAGAAGAAAACTGGTTTTGTGGAGGAGAATGCAGGTGAGCAGCATCGAACTGGATTCGGTGTCCAAGCGGTTCGGCTCCGTCGAGGTGATCTCGGAGCTGTCGCTGACCATCCACTCCGGCGAGTTCGTCGCCTTCCTCGGACCGTCCGGCTGCGGCAAATCGACGCTTCTGCGCATGATCGCCGGGCTGGAAACGGTCAACGCTGGTGAGATCCGCATCGGCGGCGAGAGGGTGGATCATCTCCCTCCTGGGGCGCGCGGCGTCGCCATGGTGTTCCAGCACTATGCACTTTATCCGCACATGACCGTGTTCGATAACCTGGCTTTTGGTCTCAAGAACATCGGCACCGCCAAGGATGAGATCGCCCGCCGCATCGAGGAAGCCGCCCGCATCCTGGAGATCAGCCATCTCCTGCAACGCAAGCCCGGCCAGCTTTCCGGCGGTCAGCGCCAGCGCGTCGCCATCGGCCGCGCCCTGGTCAAGGACCCCAAGGCCTATCTGTTCGATGAGCCGCTCTCCAACCTCGACGCCGCCTTGCGCGTCCGTACCCGCGTCGAGTTGGCCCGCCTGCACCAGCAGACGCGTGCCACCACCATTTTCGTCACCCACGACCAGGTCGAGGCGATGACCCTGGCCAGCCGTATTGTGGTGATGAACGCTCGCAAGGTCGAGCAGGTCGGCGCGCCGATGGAAATCTATGGCCGCCCGGCCACCGAATTCGTCGCCCGTTTCGTTGGCTCCCCGGCCATGAACTTCCTGCCCGTTCAGGTCAGCGATCGTGGCGGCCTTGCCTCCGCCACGCTCAGCGACGGCTCGGTTATCGAAACCGACGTTCCTCTCGCCGCCCTGCCGGCTGGCGCCGACCTGCGCGTCGGCATCCGCGCCGAGGCGATCCGCGCTCGGCCGGACGGTGCCATTCCCGGCAAGGTGGAAGTGGTCGAGCGCCTCGGCGACCGCACGCATCTGCACGTTCGCCTGACCGACGGCAGTACGCTGGTGGCCGAGGACACCGGCATCAGCCAGGCCCAGTCCGGCGACAGCGTCCGCCTCGCGGTCGAAAGCGCCACCGCGCACCTGTTCGACGCCGCCGGCCTCGCCTATCACGCGCGCCATTGACGGAGGGTGAGATGACGGACGTCACGCTATCCCCCGGCAAGGCGGTCGCGGCGGTCAAGCGCCCGACGGGCGCCTCGATCGGGCCACGCTGGTCCAACGCATTGTTCGTGGCACCATACTTGGTGTTCTACCTCGTGCTGCTGGTCTATCCGCTTTTCAAGGGCATCTGGATGTCGATGCTCCAGTCCGACATGTTCGACGACACGTCGAAATTTGCCGGACTGGCCAACTACCACCGGCTGTTCAACGACAAGATCTTCATCGGCACCGTCTGGAACACCTTCCTGTTCGTTTTGATGACGGTCCCGGTGTTCGTGGCGATCGGCCTTCTCCTGGCGCTCGCCCTCAACCGCGGCGACCGCACGGCGGCGGCATTGCGCGCCATCTTCTTCGGCACCTCGGTGCTGTCGGTCACCATCGTCACCATCATCTGGAAGATGATGTACATGCCCGGCAATGGCGCCATTGCCAGCATCTTCAAGGTTCTCGGCCTCCAGCCGGTCGCCTTCATCACATCGTCTTCGCTGGCTCTGGTGGCGATCGCCATCTGTACCATCTGGTGGATCATCGGCCTGCCGATGATGCTGTTCCTCGCCGCGCTGCAGCAGATCCCCGGCGAACTCTATGAGGCCGCCGCCCTCGACAACGCCTCCCGCTGGCGCTCGTTCTGGTCGATCACCATGCCGTCGATCCGCCGCACCATGCTGGTCGTTGTCATCTACGAGATCGTCGCCCAGTTCCAGCTGTTCGGCCAGGCCCAGTTGCTCACCCAGGGCGGCCCCAACAATGCGTCTCGCCCGATCGTTCAGTTCATCTACGAGCAGGGCTTCCGCTCCTGGAACCTCGGCTACGCCGCCGCTGCCTCGGAAATCCTGTTCCTGATCATGGCGGTCGCCGCCCTCGCCCAGTTCTTCGTGTCCCGCAAGCGCGTGGAGGAATAAGCCATGGCTGCCAGTGAACACATCGTCGGCCGTGGTATCGGCAACAAGCTGATCCTCTTCACCGTCGTCCTCGTCGCCGCCATCTGGATGCTGCCGATCGCCTGGACTCTCATCCTGTCGTTCAAGCCGAACTCCGAGCTGATGATCTCGACGGCCTCGGCCTTCCACCCGCCCTACACGCTCAAGAACTACACCGACATCTTCCAGAGCTCGGGCGTATTCCGCTGGCTGTGGAACAGCGCGGTGGTGTCGATCGGCGTCACCGCCGGCATCCTGATCCTGTCCTCGCTGGCCGGCTACGGCTTTGCCCGTGCCGAGTTCAAGGGCCGCGACATCATCTTCGTTCTGGTTCTGCTCGGCCTTGCCGTGCCGGAACAGGCGGTGATCATCGCCCGCCATCAGATGTTCTCCGACCTGAAGATGCATAACACCTACCCGGCGATCATTCTGCCGGGCCTGTCGAGCGCCTTCGGCGTCTTCCTGATGACCCAGTATTTCAAGGCCATCCCCAAGGACATCGACGAGGCGGCGATGCTCGACAACGCCTCCCGCTTCAAGATCTTCTGGAAGGTTCTGTTGCCGCTGACCATCCCGGCTCAGGCGACGCTCGGCATCTTCTCTTTCCTCGGCGCCTGGAACGACTACCTCTGGCCGCTGATCTCGGCGACCAAGCCGGAAATGTTCACCATCACCGTCGGCATCGCCTCCACCCAGACCAACTTCGCCCAATCGGAAGGCCTAGGCTTCCTGATGGCGCAAGCGATCTTCGCGGGCCTGCCGGTCTTCATCGTCTACCTCTTCTTCCAGAAATACATCGTCCGGGCCGTCGCCGGCGCGGCGATCAGCTGATCCCCGGAGGAGGGGATTGGGAAAGCGGAATCCAACGCACGAGCGGCCGAGCGCGAGGGATTTTGGGAGTGAAATCGGCCGTTTTGGAGGAGGTCCAATGAGAAAGCTATCCACTGCCCTGCTGGCAGGTCTGGTCTTTACGGCCAGCGCTGGCGCCGCGCTCGCGGCCGACAAGACCGAGATCTCCGTTGCGCGCTTCTTCGGCGCCTGCGAAGCCGACTACGGCACCGTCACCGACGTGACCAAGGCCAACGGCGAGTGCGGCATCATCACCGCGCTGATCAACAAGTTCAACGCCGACAGCAAGACCACCGTCGTCAAGCCGGAGATCGTCGAGTGGCCGGGCTACGACCAGCTCACCGCCCGCATCCGTTCGGGCGAGCCGCCGGTCATCTCCGTCATGCATGAGGCGGTCATCTCCGACTATTCCTCGCGCGGCCTGCTCGAGCCGCTCGATGAGGACTTCGCCAAGGCCGGCATCGACGTCAACGACATGACCGGCGCCGCCCGCCAGGGTGTCACCAAGGACGGCAAGATCTACGCCATGCCGTTCGACACCCACACCTGGCTGTGGCACATCAACATGAACCTGTTCAAGCAGGCGGGCCTCGTCGACGCGGCGGGCAAGCCGATCCTGCCCAAGAGCACCGACGAGTTGATGAAGCAGGCCGAGCAGTTCAAGGAAAAGACCGGCAAGCCCTACTTCATCTCGACGCTTGCCAACGAGACGGCCTTCTACACCCGCACCTTCGACACGCTGCTCTACCAGCAGAATGCCGACTTCTTCGCCGATCCGAACAAGGTGAATTTCTCCTCGCCGGAAGCCAAGAATGCCGCCCAGCTGCTGGCTGACATCTTCTCCAAGGATCTGACCACCAAGAACCAGGATTACGCGGCGTCCGTGTCGAGCTTCGCGGCCGGCGAGGGTGGCGTGTTCATCTGCGGCACCTGGCTGATCGATACCTACGACCAGGAAGCCAAGAAGGACGGCCCGCTTGCCAACGGCTATGCCGTGACGGCCTTCCCGCAGATCTACCCCGGCAGCCCACGCGTCTGGGCCGACGGTCATAGCTGGGTTCTTCTGAAGCAGAATCTCTCCGAAGCGCAGCGCGCCTCGGCGATCGAATTCATGAAGTTCCTCTGGGACAATAACTACGAGTGGTCGCGTACCGGCCATCTGCCGGTCCGCAAGTCGATCATCGACAGCGACGCGTTCAAGAACCTGCCGCATCGTGGCGACATCGCCTCGCTGGCCGTCAACGGCACCGCCCTGCCGTCGGCCGTCAAGCGTCAGTTCTCGATCCAGGAGATCGAAGGTGAGGAAGTCGGCTCGGCCATGCGTGGCGACAAGCCGATCGATCAGGCTCTGACCGACGCCGAGACCCGCGTCAACGAGCTGCTCGCCAACGCCAAGTAATACGAAAAGCCCTGCCCGGCCGCGGTCGTCATGACCGGCCGGGCAGGACACCGCCACGGTTCGTGCGGCCGGACCCTCCCCCCGGTTGGAAACGAACGACAAGCGCCTTCCGGCCCCTTGGGACCGGAGACCGTACCGAGGATCGCGGCGCCCTCTCCCCAGCCGGGGCACCGCCACCCTCCGAGACCATCCAAACCCGAAAGCTGAAAGCTCATGACGTCCGCTCGTCTTATCGTCGACGCCGATTTTGCCATTTCCGATCTCGACCGCCGGGTGTTCGGCACCTTCGTCGAGCATATGGGACGCTGCGTCTATACCGGCATCTTCGAGCCGGGCCATTCCACCGCCGATGAGAACGGCTTCCGTCAGGACGTTGCCGAGCTCACCAAGGAACTCGGCGTCACCATCGTCCGCTATCCCGGCGGCAACTTCCTGTCCGGCTATAACTGGGAAGACGGCGTCGGCCCCAAGGAACAGCGGCCTCGCCGCCTGGACCTTGCCTGGTTCTCGACCGAGACCAACGCTTTCGGCACCAATGAATTCATCGACTGGAGCCGGCAGGTCGGCGTCGAGCCGATGTTCGGCGTCAACCTCGGCACGCGCGGCATCGACGATGCCCGCCGCTTCATCGAATACTGCAACCACCCCGGCGGCACCGAGCTTTCCGAGCTGCGCAAGAGCCACGGCTACGAGAAGCCGCACGACATCAAGTTCTGGTGCCTCGGCAACGAGATGGACGGCCCCTGGCAGATCGGCGCCAAGACGGCGACCGAATACGGCCGCGCCGCCCACGAAACGGCCAAGGTGATGCGCTGGGTCGACCCGTCGATCGAACTGGCCGCCTGCGGCTCGTCGAACCGCGACATGGCCACCTACGCCCGCTGGGAATACGAAGTGCTCGACCACTGCTTCGACCACGTCGACTTCATCTCGCTGCACACCTATTTCATGAACCCGCATGACTCGACCGAGGAGTTCCTCGGCAACGTCGAGCTCCTGGACTATTTCATCAAGGAAGTGGTGGCGATCGCAGACGCCGTGGCCGCCAACCGCCGTTCGCAGAAGCGCATCATGCTGTCGCTCGACGAATGGAACGTGTGGTACAAGGCGCGCGGTCACGACGATCTCAGGAAGCCCGGCTGGCCCGAGCATCCGCCGCTGATCGAGGAAGTCTACAACACCGAGGACGCCCTGCTCATCGGTGGCGCGCTGATCACGCTCCTCAACAACTCCGACCGCGTCAAATGCGCCTGCCTTGCCCAGTTGGTCAACATCATCGGCCCGATCATGACCGAGCAAGGTGGCCCGGCCTGGCGGCAGACCATTTTCCATCCCTTCGCGCTGACGGCGAAATACGCCCGTGGCCGCGTGCTCCGCACGCTTGCCACCTCCGCCAGCTATGCCGGCAAGACCGCCGAGGAGATGCCCTACCTCATCTCGGCCGTCACCCAGGACGAGAGCACCGGCGAAGTGGTGATCTTCGCGCTCAACCGTAACCTTGCCGAGCCGATGGACCTCAAGGTCGAACTGCGCGGCTTCGGCGGTGCGCGGGAAGTCAGCGAGGCCCAGCAGGTCTATCACCCCAACATGAAGGCGGTGAACACCAAGGACGCCCCCAACACGGTGGCGCCGGCGCCCATCAAGTCGGTCGCCATCGACAACGACACGCTGACCGCCAAGCTGATGCCCGGCTCCTGGAACGTCATCGTCACCAAGCCGAAGGCCTGAGTAGCCGTAAGCGGGAGTGCGGCGACCGCTTCCCCGGTCCCCGCATCCTCCGGCTGGACATAGCTCGCCAGCCGGCCGCATGAACGCCGCGACTCCCCCAGTCGCGGCGTTCGTCGTTTCTGGGCTCCCGTCTTTTGTCCCGAACAGGCGCGTGCCGCGATCACTCAGCCCCGGACGCCGCGGCTGATGCCAGCGAACGCCGCGACTGGCGGACCTACCCCGGTTATCTGGATGTCGGCGTTCACCACAAACTGCTGACCAAGATTCGCGGTCGCCTGCCTGACCTGACGAAACACCCGCGTCATGGAGGCCCTGCCCTCGATCTCGATCTCTTCAGCTACAACGGCAAGGCCATCGCCCCGCTCGGGCTTTGCAAATTGGCATCAGTCGATCAGATGGAAAATGACGAAGTGTTCGATCGGCTCGATGACCACCGTGATGTTCTTCGCCTTTTCCTTGTCTCTGAAACCGAGGATCGTCTTTCCCGAAGTGGTCTTGGGTTCGCCGACTTGCTCCCACTTCCTCACGTTTTGCACCCAGGCCCGAAGGTCGCGCACCGTGGACAGGGGCAGCATGTCGTCTTCGATCCCCAGCATGGAGCGGGCCCGATGGTTGACCAAGAGAACCGCCGCGTCTTCCAGCGTCTTTTCCTCGCCGATCGTCTTCGCGGCGGCGACCATCCCCACGGCCGACCTGTCGAAGGTGGCTTGCAAGATCTCCATCTTGTCGTCGAGCGGCACCGAATAGAGCAGAAGAAACTTGGTCGTCTGCTTTTCATCGGAAACGAGCGGCAGGGCGATACGCTCCCACCGGACGTGGCGAGCGGAAAAGTCAGTTCGGAACTGCATATAGCGCGGCCTCATGTCGCCGAGGGTCAAATTGTAGTGGCGCCGAAACGACTGGCTCATGGTGCCGGGGATCGTGGACAAAAGCACCCCGCGAAAAATCCGCCCATATTCATGAACAGATTTCGTGCCCTGATGAACGTAGAGGAAGTCGTCGCCCTGCTGCAAAAGCAACATGGCGTCATCGAGATGCGTTTCCTCCTCGAAGCCATAAAGTTCCTTCAGGAGGGGTGCCGCCCCCGCCAATCGGCTCGCCTTGATCCAGCTCTCGAGACGCGTGCGAAGAAAAATCGATCGACACACGCTGAAAACCCCGGTGCCCTCCCAGACCTGGATCTCGGAGCCGCCAAGCGGTGAAAGATCCGCCCTGGCCGGTTGGGGCGTGGCGGCGGCGGATACCGGGGCCTGTCGGCGATATAGTGCGGTATTGGGCATTTCGAACTCCGAGAGCATCGCCCACGCCGAAACAACCCGGTGGAGAGGAGGTCGTTCCAGCAAAAACATCAGGAGCTATCGCTGGGCCGCCAGAGGGTCCAACCTGATCGACTGATGCTCCATAAATCTAAATAACTTTGGCGACTTAAATTTTTGTAAACTAAAGATTGCATGAATAACCAAGGGAACTACTGAGCGGTGTTTTGCAGAGCCAAAATACGCGTCGAATAAAGGCCTTGGGCACTATCCTGATGAAGAAAGGTATATGATCCATTGGTTGTGACGCAGAACGCCGCGACATTTGAAAAGCGGACGGCCGCGAAGATTTAGAAATAGGCCACACGCTCATATCCGATCACTTGAGCCCGAGCCTTCAAGTCCACCTAATTTTTGAACGCTTCGGGCGCGGGTCAAGATACCAGCCCAGCTGTCGTTGCCTTACAGCCAATCCAAAGCGCGGCGCGAAGAGCATCCACAATTGTGTTGGAGCAAGACGGATCGAAACGCTCCGGTTAGCCTCGCCTTCTTATTTGTGATCGAGATCACCTCTGCCCAGGCGGGCTGCCAGACGGTAAACTGATTGGCCACTGTCCGGTGATAGCAGCGCGAACTCCTTGCTCGGGTAAAGCGCGAGATAGCTAGCGAGCTTTGATGACCTAACCTCATTATGTCGCGCAGCCGTTCGCGCCGCTCCTCGTCAGAAAAATCATGACTGCCGGGTATTTCGCAGTGAGACAGTTCGCTAAGGCAAAGGTTACTTCCTCATCGCACTCTGGCCACGAGACGGCCCTATGGGTGAAGGCCCCATTTCGGCTAAATCGGGACGGTCGAACTCAAATGCTCGAGTTTCGTTATTTATAGTCCATTTCGGCAAACGAGTGAGGAAGCTCTCTCCCAACAGCAGCGGTCCGGCCGCATTGGCTACGCTTGCAGTGACATTCCGTATGGTAATGCCACCAATAGAAAGCGAGCGAATATTTATGCGGCTGGCTGAGGACGTTCTTCCATCGGCAAGAGTGTAATCGCTAGCCCCCAGAAAATCATTATCAGCAATGGTGCCTGTCCGCACAAGCGTCAGCGCCACATCCGACGGGATGGATACGTCACTAGCACCACTATCGATAATGAAATCAAGGCTTAGTCTGTCATTTATCAGGACAGGAACCTGAGGGGTCCCGCCAGACATATTGAATTGAGCAGACAGACCCAGATCTGGGTGTCTTTGCGCAAAATCTTGCTGACGATCCGGATTGGGTCTGCTGACAGGCCTTTGTTCCGCAAGCGGCGAGTTGACTCTCACTGCGGTGTCAAGAAGTTCAAAATTGCCAGCAAGCGAAGACCGCTCAATACAGCGCGCGCTCACCTCGGCCAGAATTTTGCCCGTCGCAGTATCGGCAACCGTCTCGGCATAAACATAACCATCTCCAAGCTTGTAGGTTGCCGACACCATGCCAACGTTTTTCTTCCTTTTGTGAAAGCCAACCCATCCCCACGAGGTACCCTCTGCCGACGTGTCCTTGATGTCATATTGCTCTGAGCGAACATAGAATTTCCCCGAGGCAGCTGAGTGGACCACTGTCCACACCGCGTCCCGGTAAGTAACAGAGATTGTGTCGATTGGGTCCGGCACCGGCCCCAGGGGATCGGGCTTCGGAATGCAGAGTAGACCCAGTGTTGGCGCAGCCAAGGCAGTAAGAGGCCATCCGAGACACGCAGCGACGAGAAACACAACAGCCCTGTTCATCGGGGTCCCACCGAACGCAATAGCTTAGGTTGCTATGACCATACGATACAGCGCCTGCTCTTAAAAGGAACGGTCAAATCCAAAGAGTTCGCGGCCCGCAACAGCACAATCGTTGAGGAAAATCCCCAAAGGGCGATGGGAAGAGCGGAATGTAGTCTCCAATGACCGGAAGTCGGCAAAGTCCGGCGGCATCCTTCAAATACACACATACCACCATAATCCAACGACTAAGCCGCTAGACAGACATACCGTAATATACAATTTGAAAAATTGGCACTCCCAACCGGAATCGAACCGGTGTTTTCGCCGTGAGAGGGCGACGTCCTGGACCGCTAGACGATGGGAGCGCGGCACGCTTCTAAGAGCGTGGGGCGGATATAGCGAAGGCGTTTTGAGAGCGCAAGGGGAATTTCGTTTTCCGGCTCGGCTTTCCCGGCGCGCCTCGCCAAGCCGTTGTCAGTTCCCCGATTTCCCGCCCTCCGGCGAACGCCCGGCGTGGCGACCCGTCGTCTTGCCGCTGGACATCGCCGCCGCCGACGATCATAACAGGGGCGTTCCGAGGGGTGTCTTCCATCCGGGAAGGCTGAGATGATCCGCGTGGCGGGTCGAACCCTTCGAACCTGATCCGGGTCATGCCGGCGAAGGAACGGAACCTCATGGCCCCGCCGCGTTATTCGCGGTCCTTCGGCCATGTTTCCCCCAACGCTCGTGGCCCATCCGCCCTTTTTTAGGGCACGGCGAATGATGGGAACCGCGATGCGCCCGAAGACGATGCTTGCCGCCGGCCGTGGTGTCGCCATTCAGGCGCTCATCTCGTTCGCCGCCGTGCTGATCCTCTGGCAGGCGGCGGCGACCGGCCTCGCCCTGCCCGCCTTCCTGCTGCCGTCGCCGGCCGATGTCGTGGCAGCCTATGCCGCCTATGGCCCGCGCCTTCTGGCGGAAGCCGGCGTCACCCTGGCGGAAACCGTGCTCGGCCTTGCCGCCGGCATCGCCTTCGGCCTGTTGGCCGGCCTTGCCGTCTCCGCCTCGCCGCTGGCCAACCGGCTGCTGTCGCCGCTGTTGGTGGTCAGTCAGGCACTGCCGGTGTTCGCGCTGGCGCCGCTCCTGGTGCTGTGGTTCGGCTTCGGCCTCGCCTCCAAGGTGGTGATGACCACGCTGGTCATCTTCTTTCCCGTCGCCTCCTCCTTTGCCGACGGCCTTCGCCGCACACCGGCGCATTTCCTCGACCTCGCCCGCCTCACCGGCGCCGGCCGCTTTCGCACCATGAGACTGATCCGCGTGCCGGCCGCCCTGCCGGCGCTGGTCACCGGCATCCGCGTCGCCGCCGTCTACGCGCCGATCGGCGCGGTGATCGGCGAATGGGTCGGCGCCTCGCGCGGCCTCGGCCTGCTGATGGTGCAGGCCAACGCCCGCATGCAGACGCCGCTGCTGTTCGCCGCCCTAGGCGTGCTGGCCGCCGCGACGCTGCTCATCAAGATCGCCGTCGACCGGCTGACCCTCCGCCTCATTCCCTGGATCGAGAAAGACTGACCTCCCGAAAGGATCTATCGATGCGTCTTCTTCCCGCCCTTGCCACCGCCCTCATGCTCGCGGTCAGCCCAGCGGCCGCCGCCGACAAGCTCTCCGTGCTGCTCGAATGGTTCGTCAATCCCGACCACGCGCCGCTGGTGGTGGCGAAGGAAAAGGGTATCTTTGCCGCCCACGGCCTCGACGTCGACCTCATCGCCCCGGCCGATCCGTCAGCGCCGCCGCGTCTCGTCGCCGCCGGCCAGGCCGACGTGGCGCTGCACTACCAGCCCAGCCTCGACCTCGACGTCGATGCCGGCCTGCCGCTCGTCCGCTTCGGCACGCTGATCGAGACGCCGCTGAATACGCTGATCGCCCTCAAAGACGGGCCGGTGAAGACGCTGGCCGACCTCAAGGGCCGCAAAATCGGCTATTCGGTATCCGGTTTCGAGGATGCCATGCTGGGCCAGTTCCTGAAGACGGCCGGCCTCAAGACCGACGACGTCGAGCTGGTCAACGTCAATTTCTCGCTGTCGGCGTCGCTGCTGGCCGGCCAGGTCGACGCGGTGGTCGGCGGTTATCGCAACTTCGAACTCAACCAGATGAAGATCGAAGGGCATGAAGGCGTCGCCTTCTATCCGGAAGAAAACGGCATGCCGGCCTATGACGAACTGATCTACGTGACGCGCAAGGATCTCATCGGCGACAAGCGCCTGCCGGAATTCCTCGCCGCCGTCGAAGAGGCGACCATCTACCTCACCAACCACCCGGACGACGCCTGGGCGGTGTTCATCAAGGCCTATCCCGACCTCAACGACGACCTCAACCGCCGCGCCTGGGCCGACACGCTGCCGCGCTTTGCCAAGCGTCCCGCCGCGCTCGACGCCGGCCGCTACCAGCGCTTCTCTCAGTTCATGAAGGACGCCGGCCTGATCAAGACGGTGAAGCCGGTCGAGGACTACGCGGTCGAGCTGCGCTGAAAACAAAAAGATCCGCCCGGAAAGTCATCAACCTTCCGGGCGGAGCTTGAAAGAAACAGATCGGGCCTTTGCCCGGTCAAACGGCGTGCAGCTTGGCGGGCTCGCCACAGCCACAGTCTTCGCCACGACAGGCTTCGTCGTCAGCACTACCCGACGGCTCCATCGCCGTCTCGATGGCAAAGCGGATGCCGCCGAGCACGTCATCGATCCGAGGCTGGGCAACTGGCACCGTCTGCACGAAGCCGGCGTAGAGGCGACCATCGGGCTTGATGAAGAACAATCCCGGCTCGACATGCCAGCTGGGCTCCTCGATGCCATTAAACACCCTGCCATGCCCTTCGCTGAGATAGAGACCCCAGTCCTGCGCCTGGTCGACCGTCAATCCCCAGCAGACCGTCAGCTCGTCGAGATGCCAGTCGCGAACCGCCTGCTCGGCGCGCTCACGGCTGTCGGCGGAGACGGCGAGAACACGAACGCCGAGTTTGCGGAACTCTTCGTAACGCGCCTCGTACTCCTGGAGCTGCGCCTTGCAGAAAGGACACTGCAGGCCGCTGTAGAACAGGACAAGCGTGAAGTGCTGCGGCTTCTGGTCGCACAGCCGCCAGCAAGGACCACCGACGGTCTTCACCCGTAGCGGGGGAACCGGCTGGTTCGGTATGAGGCGGTTTGGCATGCTCATGGGAAACGCGGAACTCGCAGGGCTTGTCGCATGACTTATACGACAGGAATGACGACAATCGCCACTCTTGGCAACTGTCCTAATCTGCTTATTTCTCGTTCACAGGGTAAGAAGGCAGCAATCACGATTCGCGGAGCTAGCCGAAAGAGTCGTTGCAATGAGGCCTTCAGGCCCCTTTCAGCCGGAAAGGCCGGGGATTTTCAGCCCCAAGGCGCCATACACCAGCACGGCATTGAGCGACAGCACCGCGACGGTGGCGGCGATGGCGAGCGCGTCGGTCAGGCGGCCATTGGCGTAGGCGCCCATGATATCGGCGCGGCGGGTGAGCAGCACAAGGGCGATCATCGGCACCGGCAGCGCCAACGACAGCACCACCTGGCTGATGACCAGCGCGTCGGTGGCGTTGACGCCGGCGGCGACCACTGCGAACGCCGGCACCATGGTGATGAGACGGCGGAGGAAAACCGGGATCTCGAAGCGAACGAAGCCCTGCATGATCATCTGACCGGCCATGGTGCCGACCACCGACGAGGAGATGCCGGAGGCGATCAGCGACACCAGGAACACACCGGCGGCAGCGGCGCCGAGCAGCGGGGTCAGGGTGTGATAGGCGGTCTCGATCTCGGCGACGTCGCTATGGCCGGCGTGGAAGGCCGAGGCGGCCATCATGACCATGGCGATATTGACGAGGCCGGCAACGGCCAGCGCGGCCACCACTTCGATGTTGGAGAACTTCAGCACCTTGCGGCGCTCGCCCTCGTTGCGCACCTTCGCCCGATGCTGGGTGAGGCCGGAGTGCAGGTAGACGGCGTGCGGCATGACGGTGGCACCGATGATGCCGACGGCCAAGGTCAGCGCGCCAGCGTCCGGCAATACCGGGGTCACGGCGCCGGTGGCGGCGGCCATCCAGTCGATCGGAGCGATCAGCATCTCGATCAGATAGCTGACGCCAATCACGCCGACGAGACCACCGATGATCAGCTCCATCGGCCTGAAGCCACCGCGGTCGAACATCAGCAGGCCGTAGGTGACCAGAGCGGTAATGACCATGCCGGTGAACAGCGAGGTACCGAACAGCAGCGACAAGCCGATCGCTCCGCCAAGGAACTCGGCGAGGTCGGTGGCCATGGCGGCGATCTCGGAGATGATCCACATGACGATCACCACCGGGAAGGGAAAATGATCGCGGCTCATTTCGGCGAGGTTGCGGCCGGTGACGATGCCGAGCTTGGCCGACAGCGCCTGGAACAGCATGGCCACGAGATTGGCCATCACCACCACCCAGATCAGCGCGTAGCCATAGCCAGCGCCGGCACCGATGTTAGTGGCGTAGTTGCCGGGGTCCATGTAGGCGATCGAGGCGATCACCGCCGGGCCGACGAAGGCCAGCATCGCCCGTGGTCCCTTGAGCCGGCCCGCCAGCGCTTCCGAGATGGCGATCGACGTGCGACCGGTCATTCCGGAGGGGGTTACGCTGACGGCGGACTGGGAGACTGCGGACATCGGGATCACCAGGAGGTTTCCTATGCTTGGAAATATAGCATAGGCTACATTTCCGTCAAGCTTATTGCGACTAACTTGCAATTAAATCCGCGTGACCGTCATCGGTTCCGCCGAAACCCGCCAATCCTGATGGACGATTGCAAATCTTAGCCTGGGCTGCATAGTGTGCCGCGCCATCAAAGCAGCGCGTCGGCCCCTTGCTGCCGCCCAAAGGACCGTGAAGGACTGGACCCATGTCGAGGGATGATCTGCCGCCCGAGCCCGACGACGGCATCCCGCCGGAGGCGACCGACGCCGACCGCTTCACCAACGCCCGCGCCATCCGCTCAACGGCCCTCTTCGAGGACTATACCGAGCTGATCGCCGACCTCACCGAGGAGTTCGGCGAGGCGCGCATCACCGACATCGCCCGCCGGCTGGGCGTCACCCACCCCACCGCCAACAAGGCAGTGCTGCGGCTGAAGCGCGAAGGTCTGGTCATTTCGCGGCCTTATCGCGGCGTTTTCCTCACCGACACCGGCGCCGCCATGGCCCGCGAGGTGAAGGCCCGCCACCGCCTGGTGGTTCGCCTGCTGATCGCCGTCGGCGTACCGCCCGAGGCGGCCGAAATGGATGCCGAGGGCATCGAGCATTACGTCTCCGAGACGACGCTGAAGGCCTTCGAGGCCTATCTCGACAGCCGGCAATAGGCCGATATTGACAACCATTCCGTGACGTTCTACTTCGGCAGCCGGTCCCTGGCGCCGGCCGCCCGCATGCTTTTTCGAGCATTGGTGAAGCCAGTTTCCTTGTCTCATCCATTTTCGCGCTCCGACGTGCGGCAATGCGGGTTCCTCGTCTCGTTTCCAATGCGTCCGCGCGACCGGCTTGCGACAAGCCTGATCAAGCGGGCGCCTGACACAAAGCGTTAGAGCAAAGCCCTTGCAATGTCTGGGCTATGGCTCCGGAGTGCGCTGCGAGGCGAGGTCATGTCCGAACAAGAAAAAACCCAGAATCCCTATCTTCACGGCTCGCTGACGCGGGTGTTCGTGCGCACCGCCGCGCCGATCGTCCTGTTCATGACGGTGAGCGGTCTTTACACCGTGGTCGACGCGCTGCTGCTCGGCCGCCTCGCCGGACCGAAGGCGCTCACCGCAGTGACGCTGATGTTTCCGGTGATGATGCTGATCGTGGCATTGCAGAGCATGGTGTCCTCGGGCATGGCGTCCATCGTCGCCCGCGAGATCGGCGCCGGCGACATCCGCGCGGCCGAGGGCAGCGTCAATGCCGCCAACCTCCTGGCGCTCATCGTCTGCGGCGTCCTGATTCTGGTGCTGCTGTTCGTCGGCGGGCCGATGACGCGCGCGCTGTCGGAAGGCGATCCGGAGATCGCCCACATGGGTCTCGTGTTCACCACCATCATGGTGGTGTTCTCGCCCTTCAGCTTCTTCCTGTCGATCCAGGGCGACGCGCTGCGCTCGGAGGGCAAGGTCGGGATGATGGCAATCGTCGCCATCTCGGTGACGCTGCTCAACATCGTCTTCAACTACATCCTGATCGGCCCGTTCGGGCTCGGCGTCGCCGGCTCGGCCGCCGGCACCGTGCTGGCGCAGGTGGTGGCCATCGCCGCCGTATTCTTCCTCCGCCTCTCCGGCCGCACGCGGCTGCCGCTCTATGCGCGCGGCACAGGGTCGCTTCTTGCCAACTGGAAGGAAATGCTTGCCCTCGGCGCGCCGCCATCGCTGGGCCTGCTCGGCATCAGCCTGTCGAGCGCCACGGTGATCACTGACATCCAGGTGTGGTCGACCGCCAATCCGGCCGCCACCATCGCCGCTTACGGCGTCCTCAACCGCGTCATGACCTTCGCCTTCCTGCCGCTCCTCGGCGTCACCATGGCCTGCCAGTCGATTGCCGGAAATAACTTCGGCGCCGGTCTGCACGATCGTGTCAGGACGACGCTGAAGGTCGCCTTCAGCATCGCCGTGGTCTACGCGGTTCTGTTCGAAGCGATGTTCATGTTCCTCGCTCGGCCGGTCGGCTCGCTGTTCGTTGCCGATCTCCAGGTAATCGACGAGGTGGCGCGCATCATGCCGGTTACCAACGTCACCTATGTGCTGTCGGCACCGCTAATGATCCTCGGCGGCTACTATCAGGCGCTCGGCATGGCCGGCAGCGCGGCGATCCTCAATCTCGTCCGCACCTATGTCATCAGTCTGCCGGTGCTCGTCCTGCTGCCAATGGCGGTCGGCGAGATCGGCATCTGGATCGCCTATCCGGTCAGCGACGTGGTGATGCTCGGCGTGGTGGCCGCCCTGCTCATCTGGAACGCCCGCCGGCACCACCTATCCTGGGGCATCTTCCACCCCAGCTCGGCCTGAGTAAAACGAAGGGGCCGCCGCGTACCCCGCGACGGCCCCTGCTTTTTCAGCCCGTTTCGAACCTCATTCGAGGTTCTTGACGATCGTCTCCACCATCTTCTTGGCGTCGGCGAACAGCATCATGGTGTTGTCGCGGAAGAACAGCTCGTTCTCGACGCCGGCGTAGCCAGAGCCCATACCGCGCTTGACGAACAGCACCGTGCCGGCCTTCTCGACGTCGAGGATCGGCATGCCATAGATCGGCGAGGTCTTGTCGGTCTTGGCGGCGGGGTTGGTGACGTCGTTGGCGCCGATGACGAAGGCAACGTCGGCGGTGGCGAATTCCGAGTTGATGTCCTCGAGTTCGAACACCTCATCGTAAGGCACCGACGCCTCGGCGAGCAGCACGTTCATGTGGCCGGGCATACGGCCGGCCACCGGGTGGATGGCGTATTTCACCTCGACGCCTTCAGCCTTCAGCTTGTCGGCCATCTCGCGCAGCGCGTGCTGGGCCTGGGCCACCGCCATGCCGTAACCGGGCACGATGATCACCTTGGAGGCGTTCTTCATGATGAAGGCGGCGTCCTCGGCCGAGCCCTGCTTGACCGGCCGCTGTTCCACCGCGCCGCCGGCCACCGCCGTCTCGCCGCCGAACCCGCCGAGAATCACCGAGATGAACGAGCGGTTCATGCCCTTGCACATGATGTAGCTGAGGATGGCGCCCGACGAGCCGACCAGCGCGCCGGTGATGATCAGCGCCGTGTTGCCCAGCGTGAAGCCGATGCCGGCCGCCGCCCAGCCCGAGTAGCTGTTCAGCATGGAGACGACGACCGGCATGTCGGCGCCACCGATCGGCACGATGAGCAGGCCGCCGAAGGCCAGCGAGACCAGCACGATCAGCCAGAACACCAGGTGGCTTTCCGTGTTGACGAGCAGCACGATCAGCACCACCAGCAGCACGGCCAGCCCGCCGTTCACCCAGTGGCGGAACGGTAGGATGATCGGCTTGCCGCTCATCCGGCCATCGAGTTTGAGGAAGGCGATCACCGAGCCGGTGAAGGTGATGGCGCCGATGGCGACGCCGATGCTCATCTCGACCAGCGCCTGTGCATGGATCGAGCCGGGCAGACCGATGCCGAAGGCTTCCGGCGCATAGATCGCGGCGGCCGCCACCAGCACGGCGGCGAGGCCGACGAGCGAGTGGAAGGCCGCGACCAGCTGCGGCATGGCCGTCATGGGGATCTTGCGGGCAATGTAGGCGCCGATGCCGCCACCTATGGCGAGGCCGACGACGATCAGCGCATAGGCGCCGAAGGATGGCTTGATCGAGGCGAGCGTCGTGCAGATGGCGATCGCCATGCCGAGCATACCCAGAAGATTGCCGCGCCGGGCCGTCACCGGGCTGGAGAGTCCTTTGAGCGCCAGGATGAACAGGGCGCCCGAGACCAGGTAGAGGACGGCGGAGAAATTGGCTGTCATGTCCGTCCCCTCAATGCTTCTTTTTGTACATGGCGAGCATGCGACTGGTGACCAGGAAGCCACCGAAGATGTTCACCGATGCCAGGACCACGGCGACGAAGCCGAAGCCACGCGACACGCCGGTACCCGGCGCCAGAAATTCAACGCCGACGGCCAAGAGCGCGCCGACAATGATCACCGACGAGATGGCGTTGGTCACCGCCATCAGCGGCGTGTGCAGGGCTGGCGTCACCGACCACACCACGAAATAGCCAACGAAGATCGCCAGCACGAAGATGGACAGGCGGAACACGAAGGGATCGATCACCCCGCCCGACAACGCATGGGCGGCGGCGCCGGCCACATCAGTGGCCGCGCCCGCCTGGCCGGAAGCGACGGCATCGGCGGCGGCGTTGGCTGCGGCTTCGGCGGCGCGGGCCGCCTCGGCGGCGACGCGCGCGGCGAACCGCGCCTGTTCAAGGGCCTGATCGGCCGTGAGCGTAGAGGACATCGGATGGTTCTCCGCGTCAGTTCAGGAAAGCAGGATGGATGACGGCACCGTCGCGCGTCAGCGCGGTTGCCTTGACGAGTTCGTCGTCCCAATTGACGGCGAGAACCTTTTCCTTCTTGTCGACCAGTGTCTCGACGAAGGCGAACAGGTTCTTGGCGTAGAGCTGGGAGGCGGTGGCGGCGATTCGGCCGGGCACATTCTTGTGGCCGACGATGCGGATGCCTTCCGCCGTCGTCACGACCTCGCCGAGCCGGGCGCCTTCGACGTTGCCGCCGCGTTCTACGGCAAGGTCGATCAGCACCGAGCCCGGCTTCATCGACTTCACCATATCGGCGGAAACCAGGCGCGGCGCCGGCCGGCCGGGGATCAGCGCCGTGGTAATGACGATGTCCTGCTTCTTGATGTGCTCGGCGACCAGCGCCGCCTGCTTGGCCTGATATTCGGCCGACATCGGCTTGGCATAACCCGCCGCCGTCTCGGCCTGCTTGAATTCCTCGTCTTCGACGGCGACGAACTTGCCACCGAGGCTTTCCACCTGCTCCTTGGCAGCCGGCCGCACGTCGGTGGCCGTCACCACGGCACCAAGCCGGCGGGCGGTAGCGATCGCCTGCAGACCGGCGACACCGGCGCCCATCACGAAGACGCGCGCCGGCGGCACCGTGCCAGCCGCCGTCATCATCATCGGAAAGGCGCGGCCATATTCGGACGCGGCATCGATGACCGCCTGATAGCCGGCAAGGTTGGCCTGGCTCGACAACACGTCCATCACCTGGGCACGGGTGATGCGCGGCATGAACTCCATGGCGAAGGCGGTAACACCCGTATCGGCCATGGCCTTGATGGCGTCATTATCGCCGTAAGGGTCCATCATGGCGATGGCGAGCGCGCCCTTCTTGAGGTGCGACAGGATCTCCTGCGACGGGCGCCGTACCGTCAACACGATATCGGCCTCGCGCACCGCGTCGGCCGCCGTCTCGGTCAGCACCGCGCCAACCATCGAATAATCAAAGTCCAGAATGAGCGAGCGTATTCCCGCGCCAGCTTCCACCAGCACCGTGGCGCCAAGGCCGATGAAGCGCTTGGCCGTCTCGGGAGTGATGGCGACGCGCCCCTCCTCGGGATCGGGTTCCTTCAACACCGCAATCTTCATTGAGCTTCTCCAGGGTGTCTCGCATATGCCAGCATCGGAAGAGCCGCCCCAAGGCGCCCCCTTCCCGCCTCCCTCCCGGAAAGCGAGCCGAGGCCGGCCGGACCTCCGGAAAAACTCCTAGAGCCTTTTGCTTGCGTAATGCAACGTAACGTTCGGGTTGTGGGACGCGATGACAGCCCCTCTTGAGAAGCATTTTTCCCCATAGGTATTTGGCCTGAAAGGAAAAACCCGCCGGCGAACCGGCGGGTGTCTCGACTTTGCGCGCAAATACTTATCAACGATCGACGGTCTCTGAACCCATCACCCTTGCTTGGCGATGGCCGCGTCGAGCACTTCGAGTTCGCCGATCATGCGCTCGATCACCGACAGGCCCATCTGCCAGAAGGCCGGATCGCTGGCATCGAGGCCGAAAGGCGCCAACAGCTCCTTGTGGTGCTTGGTGCCGCCGGCCTCCAGCATGGCAAAATACTTGTCCTGGAAGCCGGTCTCGGCCGTTTCGAACACGGCGTAGAGCGAGTTCACCAGGCAATCGCCGAAGGCATAGGCGTAGACGTAGAACGGAGAGTGGATGAAGTGCGGGATATAGGCCCAGAAGGTCTCATAGCCCGATCCGAAGGTGATGGCCGGCCCAAGGCTCTCGCCCTGCACGGAAAGCCAGGCCTCGTTGATGCGGTCGGCCGTCAGTTCGCCCTCGCGACGGGCGGCATGCACCTTGCGCTCGAAGGAATAGAAGGCGATCTGCCGCACCACGGTGTTGAGCATGTCCTCGATCTTTGAAGCGAGGAGCGTCCGCTTTTCGGCCAGCGTCGCCGCGTTGCGCAGCAGCGACTGGAAGGTCAGCATCTCGCCGAACACCGAGGCCGTCTCCGCCAGCGTCAGCGGCGTCGGCGCCATCAGCGCGCCCTGCCGGCCGGCCAGCACCTGGTGCACGCCGTGGCCGAGTTCGTGGGCCAGCGTCATCACGTCTCGCGTGCGACCGAGATAGTTGAGCAGCACGTAAGGATGCGCCGACGGCACCGTCGGATGAGCGAAGGCACCGGGCGACTTGCCCGGCCGCACCGGCGCGTCGATCCAGCGCTCGTCGAAGAAGCGGCGGGCGATATTGGCCATCTCCGGCGAGAAGCGGCCATAAGCGTCGAGCACCATCGCCTTGGCCTCGCCCCACGGCACCTGCCGGGTGACGGCGCCGGGCAATGGTGCGTTGCGATCCCAGTAGGGCATGGTCTCGCTGCCCATCCAGCGCGCCTTGAGCTGGTAGTAGCGGTGGCTGAGGCGAGGATAGGCCGCCCGCACCGCCTCGACCAGCGCGTCGACCACCTCGCGCTCGACGCGGTTGGCGAGATGGCGCGAGTCGGCGATGTCCTTGAAGCCGCGCCAACGGTCGGAGATTTCCTTGTCTTTCGCCAGCGTGTTGGTGATGCGGGCGAAGATGCCGATGTTGTCGCCAAAAACCTTGCCGAGTGCCTCGGCTGCCGCCTTGCGCTTGGCCGGATCGACTTCCTGCAGGAGATGCAGCGTCGGCTCGATGGCTAGCTCCTCGCCATCGATAGGAAAGCGCAGGCCGGCGATGGTCTCGTCGAACAGCCGGTTCCAGGCCGAATAGGCGGTGATCGACTTCTCGTGGAACAGCTCCTCCACCCGATCCTCGAGCTGGTAGGGCTTGTCGAGACGGATGTCGGTGAGCCAGGGCTTGTAGTGGGCAAGCGCCGGCTCGGCAAAGCCGGCCTCGATCAGGCCGTCGTCGATCCGGTTGATTTCGAGCTCGAAGAACAGAAGACCCGAGGAGATGGCCGTGACCTTCTCCTGCACGTCGCCATAGAACTTCATGCGCTGGGGATCGGTGGTGTCGCCCGAATAGAGCAGGCCGGCATAAGACATCACCCGCCCCAGGAGATCCTGCAGCTTTTCATAGTCGGCGATCAGCGCGGCGAAGGCGGAAGCCCCGTCCGGCGCCTTGAGAAGCGCTTCGAGCCGGCCCTTTGCCCGGCCGGCGAGAGCGGCGGCGGCGTCGCCCGCCGCCTGAATGTCGCCTTCGATGGCCGGATCGTCGGGCGAGGCATACAGCGCCGAAAGATCCCACTCCGGCAGCACCTCGGCAACGGCACCGACGTCGGCGGGATGAAAAGCGGGACGGGGCAGACGGAAACGGCTCATCGAACTGCAACTCCAAATTCGGCGCAAGGCGCCATGCGCAAGACTACGTGTTCCAGCCACCGACGATCAACGGAAATGTCGGTGAAAAATGGGTGATCGATGGCCGTACCCTAACCTTC
Organism: Pleomorphomonas sp. PLEO; assembly: GCF_041320595.1. NCBI lineage: Bacteria > Pseudomonadati > Pseudomonadota > Alphaproteobacteria > Hyphomicrobiales > Pleomorphomonadaceae > Pleomorphomonas > Pleomorphomonas sp. PLEO. Next base: position 1,198,835 of record NZ_CP166625.1, on the reverse strand, counting down.
CCTTAACCCTTCGGTCGGCACAGTGCCCCGAATTGGCACAGACGCGGAAGGACGGACTAACGCATGGCCGCTCGCATCCTGATCGTTGACGACGATCCGATCCAGCGCCGCCTCCTCGAAGAGGCCGTCAAACGCTTCGGCCACGAGGCGGTCACCGCCGACGGTGGTGAAGCCGGCCTCGCCAGGCTGGCCGCGGCGCCGGGCGAATTCCAACTGATGATTCTCGACCTCGTCATGCCCGACCTCGACGGCATGGCGGTGCTCGAACGCCTCGCCAAGGCCGGCGAGACCATTCCCGTGATCGTCCAGACCTCGCGCGGTTCCATCGACACCGTGGTCGGCGCCATGCGGGCCGGCGCCTTCGACTTTATCGTCAAGCCGGTCAATCACGAGCGTCTCGCCGTCTCGATCCAGAATGCGTTGAAGGTCACCGCCCTTGAAGGCGAGATCCGCCGCACCCGCCGCTCGACGCCGGCCAGCCTCGGCTTTCGCGACATCATCACCAAGAGCCCGGAAATGGCCCGCGTCCTTCGCCTCGGCGAACGCGCCGCCACCTCCGGCATCCCCATCTTGATCGAGGGCGAGAGCGGCGTCGGCAAGGAACTGGTCGCCCGCGCCATTCAGGGCGCATCCGATCGCCGCACCAAGCCCTTCGTCACCGTCAATTGCGGTGCGATCCCCGAAAATCTCGTCCAGACAACCCTGTTCGGCCACGAGAAGGGCGCCTTCACCGGCGCCGTCGACCGCCACACCGGCAAGTTCCAGGAGGCGCACACCGGTACGCTGTTCCTCGATGAAGTGGGCGAACTGCCGCTCGAGGTGCAGGTGCAGCTGTTGCGCGCCATCCAGGAAGGCGAGATCGAGCCGGTCGGCGCCCGCCGGTCGCAGAAGGTCGACTTCCGCCTGATCTCGGCCACCAATCGGCGCCTGCTCGATATGGTGAAGGAGGGCCGCTTCCGCGAAGACCTCTATTACCGCCTCAACGTCTACCCGATCTTCGTACCGCCGCTCCGAGACCGGCGCGAGGACATCCCGCTCCTGGTCGAGCATTTCGTCTCCCGCTTCGCCGCCGAGGAAGGCAAGCGCCGCATCACCGGCATCCGGCCGGACGCCGTCGCCATGCTCAGCGCCTTCAGCTGGCCGGGGAATATCCGCCAGCTCGAAAATGCCGTTTTCCGTGCCGTCATTCTTTGCGACGGCGGCGACCTCACCGTCGACGAATTCCCGCAGATCGCCGCCCAGACCGGCCACGTTTCGGCCATCCGCCGCGTAGAGGGCACCGATGCTCCGCCGACGACAGAGCCGGTGGTCATCGAAAGTTCCCTGCCGCCGGTTGCCCATGAAGACGGCCTGATCGGCGTCGCCGTCAATTCCGGCCCCAACAGCGACCCGGCACCCTTCGGTTTCCTGCGTTCGCTGGCCGACGATGGCCATGTCCGCCCCCTTGTCGCCATTGAGGAAGAGATGATCCGCCTCGCCATCGACCACTACGGCGGGCGCATGGCCGAGGTGGCGCGTCGGCTCGGCATCGGCCGTTCGACGCTCTATCGCAAGCTCAAGGAATACGGCCTCGCCGACGGCGAAGACGACGCGGGTGTGGCCGCTGAGTAACAAGAAGCCCGTAATCGACCTTTGGCGGTGTGTCGGCCTTGTCGACGCGCTGCCGAAGCGCCAAACAAAACCCTTATGACATTTCCCGTCAGGCTCAAGCCCGCAGAAATGGCCGTGGTGAACGTTATGATCTCCTCGCTGTCCAGACTTCTTCTTTCTACCGCCGTGATCGGCCTCGGCCTGTCCGCCGTGCCGGCCGTCGCCGAGTCCGGCTTCGACCCGCTGGGAGCCAAAACCACCGACACCACGACGCCGGGAGCCGTCGAAACCAAAACGCTGCCGCCTGCCACTGCGACCACGACGCCATCCGCCGAAGTCGTCGCGCCAAAGGCCGAGCCCGCCGCCCCGACGACCGAGACCGCCGCGCCCGTCGTGGCGCCCACCGTCGATCCGGCACCGACACCTGTCGCGGTGACAACTTTGCCAGGAATGCCGACCGATCAGGCCATTGTCGCCGAGATCGGTAAGGTCGTCGCCTCGGCAACCGGCGATGCGCGCCGTCGGGCCGACGCTGTCGCCAAGGTCTATGCCGCCCGCGGCAACCAGCCGCTTTGGGTCGAAGGCGATCATTATTCGACCAAGGCCAAGGCGGTCATCGCCCGGCTCGCCGATGCCGTCGAAGACGGTCTCAACCCGATCGACTATGCCCTGCCCGAGGCCGGCCTGACCGCCGACACCACGGAACTGCTCGCCAACGCCGATCTCCGCGTTTCGATGGCCGTGGCCACCTTCGCCGAACAGGCGTCCGGCGGCCGCGTTGCTCCCCTGTCCATCTCCAAGGACATCACCCGTACGCCGGAGCGCATTTCGGCCGACAGGGCGCTCGCAAAGGTCTCAGGGGCCAGCGATGCCGCGGCCGCCCTGGATAGTTTCAATCCGCCGACCGAAGGTTTCCGCCGCCTCAGGGCCATGCTGGCCGAGGTACGAGCTGCCAACAGCAATGCCGGAACGGCTCCCGCCGAAACGGTCGCCCTGACGAAATCGCTGAAACCCGGCATGAGCGATGACGGCGTTCCCACGCTGCGCAAGCGGCTCGGCCTCGCCCTGCCCGACGCCGGCCTCGACCCTGCCCTCTATGACGAAGCGCTGGTTACCGCCGTCGAGGCCTTCCAGAAGGAAAACGGCCTTTCCGCCGATGGTGTCGTCGGCAGCCGAACGGTTTCCGTCCTCAACGGCGCCCATCGCGACGTCGAAGGCGAGATCATCGCCAACATGGAAATGTGGCGCTGGATGCCGCGCGATCTCAGCCAGGACTACGTCTTGGTCAACATCCCCGAATTCAAGGTGCGCGTCTTCCGCCATGGGCAGAAGGTGCACGAAGCGCGGGTCGTGGTTGGCAAGTCGACAAACCAGACGCCAATATTCTCCGGCGAAATGCAGTATCTGGTGGTCAACCCCTATTGGCACGTCCCCGAGTCCATCAAGGTCAAGGAGATGCTGCCGGAAATCAAGGCGGATCCGGCCGGCTACTTCTCGCGCCACGGCTACGAGGTCACCTGGGACGGCCAGTTGATCGATCCGACCCGCATCATCTGGGACGAGAACGCGGTAAAGGCCGTCGGTATCCGCCAGGTGCCGGGCGAGGCCAATGCGCTGGGCCACATCAAGTTCATGTTCCCGAACCAGCACGCCGTCTACCTGCACGATACGCCGCTGCGGAGCCTGTTCAACCGGGACGTCCGCGCCTTCAGTCATGGCTGCGTGCGCGTCGACGATCCGATGTCCTTCGCCGACGCCGTTCTGCAGGGTGACCCGCAGTGGACGGTACCCAAGCTTCAGGCGATGTTCGGCGGCGATGAGAAGCGCGTCGATATTGCCACTCACCTCAAAGTGCATCTCGCCTACTTCACCGCTTTCGTCGACGACGGCGGCAAGCTGCAGATCCGCGACGATATCTATGGCCACATCCAGGCCATCAAGAAGGCATTGGGCATGTCGCAGGTCTGATCTGCAAACGCACGATTTTCCCGGCTGAGAACCTGCTTCGCCTTTGGCGGAGCGGGTATTTTGGCGTTTATCCCATGCCATAAACTACCCACTTGGCCTTTCGGCCGGTGGCGGGTATTGTACGCCCCGTGAAATCCAGGGGAAGTTTCCACCATCGGAGCCTAAGCCGGCCTTCATTGGCTTACGGTAAACCGTTGCTTAATTCTATCCGCCAATAATCAGAGTTGGCTGGAGACGAGAGCAAGCGGACAGAGACGCGTGAAAACCCGGACAACGAACACATCATCAGGAAGTGGAATCGCTTCAATGAAAGCAGCCAAGGCTTTCGGCGTGACAGTGACCCCTTCCCGCTTCGCCCTCGCCGCCGGTCACGCGGCGCTGGGCACCTTCGTAGGCACGGTCGCGGCGTTGTCGCTTTTGGCCTCGGCGGCGAAAGCTGCCGATAACCGCACCCTCGACCTCTACAACATGCACACCAAGGAGCGGCTGACCATTACCTTCAAGAAGGATGGTCGTTACGTTCCCTCCGCCCTTGCCGAGCTCAATCGCTTCCTGCGCGACTGGCGACGCAACGAGGCGACGCGGATGGACCCGCGCCTGTTCGACACGGTATGGGAGCTCTATCAGAAGTCCGGTTCCCGCCAGCCGCTCCAGGTTGTCTGCGGCTACCGGTCGCTCGCCACCAATAATTTGCTGCGGTCCCGTTCGTCGGCCGTCGCCAAGCACAGCCAGCACACGCTCGGCAAGGCGATGGACATGAACATTCCCGACGTGTCCGTCGACAAGCTACGCATGATCGCCGTCCAGATGCAGAACGGCGGCGTCGGCTGGTATCCGTCGGCCAACAGCCCCTTCGTGCATATCGACGTCGGCTCGGTGCGCGCCTGGCCGCGCCTCAGCCGGACGCAGCTCGTCGGCCTGTTCCCCGACGGCAAGACCGCCCACATCCCAACCGATGGCAAGCCTCTGCCCGGCTACAGCCAGGCGCTCGCCGAGCTCCAACGCGACAAGGGCACCGCTCCGATCGCCATGGCTTCGGCCGGGTCTTCTTCCGGCAGCTCCGGCAAGGGCCTGCTGGCCATGCTGTTTTCGAACGACGAGGAAGACAACGCCGAGGAGATCGGCTCGGCCAGTGGGGAAGACGAGGCACCGGCCGTCGCCGCGAAGCCGGCTCCCCTCGTCCCCAAGGCAACCCCTCCGGCAGTCGTGACGGCGCCCCCCACCGCGCCCGTGTTGACCGCCGCTTTCACGCCGCCGCCGCCCGCCGCCGCCCCCGAGCGTCGGGTGACCAGCCTCGCCGAGGCGACGCTGCCGGCCAACCTCGAGCCCGGCGCCGTACCGCAGCTCACCGGTGCCGATCGGTTGGCGATGGATAGCGTGCCCTTGCCACAGGCCAAACCTTCGGAGATCGCCGCCGACTCGGTTGAGGTCGCCATGGCCGATACGCCGATGATGCTGCCGCCGGTGAAGCCGCCGGTGCCGGTCGAGGTGCCGCTGCCGGTGGCCGCCAGTCGCCAGGACGACGCCATCGCCGCCCAGCTTGCGCTGGCCGAGGTGGCCCAGGACCAGACACCGCAAGCCGCCACCGCGCTTTCCTTTGCACCGCCCGCCACCGAATCGCCCCTACCAGCGGCGGCTCCGGCACGTCAGCCGGTACAGATGGCATCCCTGTCGCCCACGCCTCGCAAGCCGGCGTCGCCGGCACCGGTGGCTGAACTTGCCCGGCCAGTGATCGACGGCGGCAAGAGCGACATGTTCGGCAACGTCGAGCTGCCCGAAGTCGCCTCCGAGGACGGGCCTATGCTTCTCGATGGCGGTCAGTCCGTCTATTGGGGTCACTTCCGGACGCTGACCCACCCCGACCAACTGCATCTCGCCACGATGTTCGAGGCGCCGGCCCAGGTGGTGAACGCCACCTTCTCCGCCCAACCCTATGGCGCGCTGGTATCGACCCATTTCGCCGGACCGGTGGCGGCGCCGACCGAGATCATCGACTTCACGCGGCGCCAGCTGGCGATGCGCTGAAAATAGTCCTGGCAGAACGAAAGACGCCGGTCCCTCGCGGGGCCGGCGTCAGCATTTTGTCGCAAGGCTGATTTACCGCGCGCCTCGGAAACCTTAGGTAATGACGGTCGCGCGATCGCCGAAAACGCGCAACACGGTAAGGCGGCCGGTCGCGAAGGCGCCGGTATCGATACCGATGCGCCCCGGCGCGAAAACCGGTTCGTTGGCCGGCGTATGGCCATGCACCACCGTGATGCCCAACCCGTTTGGGCGGCTGACGAAGGGCTCGCGAATCCACATGAAGTCGTTGTCGTCCTGCAGCTCAAGCGGTACGCCGGGACGAACGCCGGCATGGACGAACAACACACCGCCAAACAGCACCGACACCGGCAGGCTTCTCAGAAAGCTGATATGTGCCTCGGGAACAGTGCTGCGTGCTATATCGCCGACCCCGCTGAGGCCGCCACGATGGCGGGCCAATCGTGTCATGTCGATGCCGTAGGATGCGAGCGTCTGCTCGCCGCCGAATTCCAGCCATCCCATGTTGGCGTGAGGATCGTCGACGAAGTCGACGAACGATGCGTCATGATTGCCGCAGATCGTCAGACGTTCGAAGCCGGACGGTGGCGCGCTGATCAGATGATCGAGCACATCGGACGACTGTGGACCTCGGTCGACGAGATCGCCGAGGCAAAGAATAATCCGGCGCTTGGCCGGCAGGTCGTGAGCATCGGCGATGATCCGCCGCTCGGCAGCTCTCAGCTCGGCGAGGCAACCGTGGACGTCGCCAATGGCATAGACGACTGCCTCTGTCGGATCGATCTCGATGCGCTCGCGGCGGTTCGTGGGTGGAACCGGCTCAGACTTTGTTCCCATACCGAAAAGCGATCGAACAGCGGTGAGCAAATAAGGGACTCCAAACTGAGGCAGGCAGCAGCTTTGCACAGCACCCTCGGAAGCCTGCCGGCAATACTTCTTGTCTTTACGTATTTATCCGGTTTACGCTTACAAACGTCCAGCGATTTCTCCTGCGGTCGTTGAATTTTACCGAGACGGTTAAGACGGGCCGGGGTAGATAGAATGAAAACGGCGGCCGATCCCTTTGGTTCCGCGCCGGGGCCTTAGTCCGACAAGCTGTTCGTGTGGATGGACGTCTGATTTTGAGGAAGTTGTCGATGCAGTCACTGAAGCTGTCCGCGCCCTTCATTGGTGTGTTCTCGGCCGGATTGCTTTGTCTCGGCCTTTACGGAATGAGTCTGGAATCCGCGCCCTTCCTCAGCACGACCGGCACCACCGCCGACCGGTTGCAGTCTGTGGCGACCAACCCGGACGTACCCTTCCTTTCCGGCAAGCGAGCCCTCAGCGTTTACGACATCGATTGCCGCCGGCTCGCCTTCGATCCGACCGCCGAGCCGATCCCCTTTGAGGATCGCCCGCGCCTCAATCAAGCCTGCTACGAGCGGGCGAAATCACTGGTGGAAGCGGCACCGGGCAACGGCATTCTTTGGCTGACGCTGGCAAGGTTCGCCGCCACCGATGCCGATAAGCGCGACACCACCTTGCGCGCCATCGAACTCAGCCGAGCCTACGGCCCCTGGCAGTATGCCCTCGCCAGCGACCGGATACAGCTGATAAACCTGCTTCCGGACGCGCCTGCCGCGATCAAGGCCATCGCCGATGCCGACATCGAAACGCTGGCTGCCAGCAATCGCGGGCGTGAGGATCTGGCCAAAATATACATTGCAACGCCAGACCGGCGCGACCAGATCACAGCCGTCATCGAGAAGCGGCCCGCTGGCGAGCAAGCCAATTTCCTGAGCCGCATCCACCGCAACATTCAGTAAAACAGACCCGCCCATCCGTCGGCGAGCCTGTGAACTTCACTTCGATCATAGAACTTGCAGCAGAGCCTATCAGCAGGCCTGCCCCACTGTTGTGTGTGAGAGGTGGAGCATCCGCCGGGCTCCGGTTTGAGCCGGCCCAAAATCGGCCGGCGCTCCAGTGAGATTTAACTGGACGGGTCGCACTTGGCGATCAGAGAAGAATTCAATCTGATCGCCAAATCTCTTAGAGCCTGACTCGAAACTCGCTGGGGTCAGGCAGATAGCGATGAGTTCGAGAACCGGAGCGGAGCGAACTTCCTGTTCGTGAGCACCGGAAGCGCAGAACTCGAAGCTAGATGCCCACCCCAGTAGAGTTTCGGGTCGGGCTCTTAGCGGACGGAGCGCCGCACGTCGGCGAGTACCCTCGGCAACAGCGTGCCGACCTCGGAACGGCTCATGCCGGGGCGAATGCGCCGGTCATAGAGCATTGACACCACAGCCCGATCGAAGGGCATGAAGCTATCGTGGCGCGAACGATCGTTGAATACCGAGGCGTAGAGCGCGGCGTTGTCATTCATCGGGCCGAGGCCTTGCAGGATCTCCTCGACCATGCAGCGCCGGAACAGGCTGTCGCCCTCATCGGAAACGATCACCGCGGTGGACCGAACGATGCCAAGCGACCCTGGGTAAACGCGCACCAGACACTGACCCGGTGCCGCGCCGCGCGACGTACCGAGCACGTCGGTCCGCACGGTGTCGGTATAATCGGCGCGATCGACCACGTAGACGGTGAAATTGGGATTGTCACCAGGTCCCGCCATACGAATGTCGAGCCCCCGCACGAGACGCGGCAGCTGGGAGACGAAACCAGCGATCTGGCGCTGACGATCCTTGTCGGCGAGATTGATAACGCGAACGAGGACGGTACTTTCGAATTTCTTGACGCTGCTTCCCGCCGCCACGCTGCCGTATTCGACACCGAACACCGTTTTCTGGAAGCCGTCCATCAACTCATCGTCGGAAAAACCGCCGATGCTTTCAGCTCGCGCTGGATTGGCCAGAAAATTGCCAACCACCGCCAGCGCCGTCACGAGCAACATAAGCCCGAACACTGTCCTGAAAGCTGCCATAACCACCTCGTCGCGGAGGGATGGAAACGTCTCGAACCCAAGAGGAGAATTAACCAGACCTCAGCTCAGGTCAATCCAACTGATCACGGATGCGTGACGCAATTGTGATCATTGACGGCCAACAATCGAGCACAATAGCCCACGATCGGCTGCGGCAGTTTCTCACTGCCCCGCCGACTGCTTGGCAATCGCCTCCCTTTCGTGCAAAACGAAAGGCGAACAACCGGCACAACAGGTCGATTCGGCTAGATGGTCTGGCGCCCGCGGTGGGGCCCTCCATCGGGCAGGTCCCGACCATGGAGCCGAGCCACCAGAGCAATTCCAGAAAAAGCCTGTCGCGGCTTCGGTATGGAAGGGCGCCAAAGCAGGAAGATGGAGCTTTTTTTGGTGAACTGGCTTTCACCTGAAAGCTCCAGACCGCCGGAGACGATCGGATCACCATGAGCGAAGAGAGCCGGATCGTCACGGGCGAAAAACGCGCCGAGGATTTCGAGCAGTCGATCCGGCCGAGCGCGCTTTCCGAATTCGTCGGCCAAGCGTCGGCCCGCGCTAATCTCCAGGTGTTCATCGAAGCCGCCAAGACTCGCAAGGAAGCCCTCGATCACGTGCTGTTCGTCGGCCCGCCGGGCCTGGGGAAAACCACGCTGGCCCAGATCGTTTCCCGTGAGCTCGGCGTCAACTTCCGCGCCACCTCCGGTCCGGTCATCGCCAAGGCCGGCGATCTCGCCGCTCTCCTCACCAATCTCGAGGACCGCGACGTTCTGTTCATCGACGAAATCCACCGCATGAGCCCGGCGGTGGAGGAAATCCTCTATCCGGCCATGGAGGACTATCAGCTCGACCTGATCATCGGCGAGGGACCGGCGGCCCGTTCGGTCCGGATCGACCTCGCCAAGTTCACTCTGGTAGGAGCCACCACCCGGCTCGGGCTGTTGACGACACCGCTTCGGGACCGTTTCGGTATCCCGATCCGTCTCGAATTCTACACCACCGAGGAACTGGAAAAGATTGTCCGGCGCGGTGCTCGAATTTTCGGCATCGGCATCGCCGACGATGGCGCCACCGAGATCGCCAAGCGCTCGCGCGGCACGCCGCGCATCGCCGGCCGTCTGTTGCGCCGCGTGCGCGATTTCGCCATTGTCGCCGGGGAGGAGATGATCACCGCCGAGATTGCCGACCGGGCCCTGCTCCGGCTGGACGTCGACCCCATCGGTCTCGACGCGCTCGATCTGCGCTATCTCAACACCATCGCTCTCAGCTTCAACGGCGGGCCGGTCGGTATCGAGACCATCGCGGCGGCTATCGCCGAACCGCGCGATGCCATCGAAGACATCGTCGAGCCCTATCTCATCCAGAAGGGTTTCGTGCAGCGCACCCCGCGTGGCCGCCTGCTGACACCGCACGCATTCCGCCACATGGGCTTCGCCGTGCCGAAGACCGCCGAGGAGGCCCAGTTCACGCTGTTTTCCAGCGGCGAGGAGGAATGAGATGACCCGCGCCCTTGTCATCATCGACGTTCAAGCCAATCTGTTCGTTGCGCCGCGCGCCTTTCGGATCGGCGAAATAGCCGCCCTCCTCGACCGCAAGGCGACCGAAGCGCGAGCCGCCGGCGTTCCGGTGATCTTCATCCAGCATGAAGAAGCGGGCTGCGAATGGGAGCGCGGCACGCCCGGCTGGGAGTTTCATCCTTCTCTCGCCCCTAGGCACGGCGACACCGTCGTCGCCAAATCCTTCTGTGACGGCTTTCGGAACACCGACTTTGCCGCCACTCTCGACCGGCTCGGCGTCGACAGCATCGTGGTCGGCGGCTACGCATCCGATTTTTGCGTCGACACCACCGTCCGCGCCGCTGCCTCGCGCGGCCTTGCAACCACGGTGATCGCCAACGGCCATACGACCTCGGATCGGCCGCATCTTTCAGCCGCCGACGTCGTGCGCCATCACACCTGGGTGTGGTCGCGATTCGATGCGCCGGTTTCGGTCGTTCCCGCCGAGGATATCGCCTTTTGACCGTCCATCACCTCGCCGTCCGCGTCTATTTTGAGGATACCGACGCCGGCGGCATTCTCTACCACGGCAGCCACATGCGCTTCTTCGAGCGCGGCCGCACCGAATTCTTACGGGATCTCGGCATCAGCCAGAGCGCCACGGCCGATCGCAACGGGCCGGACGCGCTGCTGTTCGTCGTTCGGCGCTTCGCCATCGAATACAGCAAGCCCGGCTTTTTGGACGATCTGCTGACGGTGGAAACGGAAATCGGCAGCATTTCCGGCCCGCGTTTCACCGTCATCCAGCGCCTTCTGCGTGGCGACGACCTCATCGCCGCCGCCGAGGTAGAGGTGGTGGCAACCGGCGGCAACGGTCGACCGCGCCGCCTGCCGCCCGCCATGGCCGCTCTGATTGCTGGTGCGCGCTGAAAGCGGCCACTGTGGTAAACCTTCCTTAACCATACCATAGGATGACAGGAACGGGACACCGGCGCCGTCGGCGGCGGAACCCGTCCCGGCGGCAGGGGTTCGAAATCCCTTGGTTTTCCTGACCGTCAAGTCCCGTTTTCGCCAAATTTGGGCGCCATGTGGAAGTCAAGGCATCAATGCTTGCCGCCATAGCCCACCACGGTCAACGAGACTTGGCGTCGAGAAATCCCCGCCCCATTCTGCGGACAAACGGAAGACACTCATGAATGCGGTCGAACTGACCCAGAACGTGCTCGCAGCACCGGCCGCCGAGGTGTCCGTCTGGGCATTGTTCTGGCAGGCGAGTTTCGTCGTGAAGGCGGTAATGCTCGGCCTCCTGACGTCGTCAGTCTGGTGTTGGGCGATCATCGTCGACAAGATCATCGCTTATAATCGCGCCCGTCGCTCGATGGACCACTTCGAGAAGGTGTTCTGGTCCGGCCAGTCACTCGAAGAGCTCTATCGCTCGCTCACGTCCCGTTCCAACGAGGGGCTCGCCGCGATCTTCGTCGCCGCCATGCGCGAATGGAAGCGCAGCCACGAGGCCGGACGCGTGTCCTTCCAGGGGATCACCGATCGCATCGGCAAGGTGATCGACGTAACGATTTCCCGCGAGATGGAACGCCTCGAGGCTCGGCTGATCTTCCTGGCCACCATTGGTTCGGCCGGCCCGTTCATCGGCCTGTTCGGCACCGTCTGGGGTATCATGAGTTCGTTCCAGGCGATCGCCACGTCCAAGAACACCAGCCTCGTCGTCGTGGCGCCGGCCATCTCCGAGGCGCTGCTCGCCACCGCCATGGGCCTTGCCGCCGCCATTCCAGCGGTTCTCGCCTATAACAAACTCTCCGCCGACGCTGCCAAGCTCGGCTCGCGCATGGATGGCTTCGCCGACGAGTTCGCCGCCATCCTGTCACGTCAGATCGACGACAGGAGCTGAGCGATGGGCATGGGTGGCACCGGCGGAGGATCCACAGCGGGCAGTCGCCGCCGCAGGCGTCGTCATGCCCGTGGCGTGATGAGCGAGATCAACGTGACGCCAATGGTCGACGTCATGCTGGTGCTGCTGATCATCTTCATGGTGGCAGCGCCCCTGATGACCGTCGGTGTGCCGATCGATCTGCCGGAAACCGCCGCCAAGCCGATGGAGGGCCAGACCGATCCGATCAACATCTCGATCGACCCCACCGGCAAGGTATTCATTCAGGACAGCGAAATTTCCTTCGAGGAACTGGTTCCCAAGCTGATGGCCGTCGCCAAGAATGGCGTCGAGGAACGCATCTACGTGCGCGGCGACAAAGCCGCCGACTACGGCATGGTGATGCGTGTCATGTCCCGCATTTCGGCGGCCGGCTTCAAGAAGATCGGTCTGATCACGCAAGAGGAAACGGGGACGGCTGCGGCGCCGTCCAACTGATACATGCGCATAGGTCTTACGACATCGATCATCGGTCACGTGCTGCTTTTCGCCTGGGGATTTGCATCCTTTTCCGGCGCGAAGCCGTTTGACGCCGCGCCGGTGGATGCGCTGCCGGTCGACCTCGTGCCGATCGCCGACGTGTCGAAGATCGCCGAAGGCACCAAGAACGCTCCGAAATCCGAGAATGCGTCTCAGGCCAAGGTGAAGCCGCCGATACCGAGGCCTGATTCGCAGCGGGCCGGCGCCGCCAAGAACGACCAGTCGACGCCGATCACCGAAAAGGCCACCGATACCGCCGCCGCCAAGACGGCCGAGGCGCCGCCACCACCACCGAAGGCAGCGCCGCCCAAGCCGGCCGAAACGCCGCCGCCGATCGAAAAGCCCGCCGAGGAGAAGGTGGCAACGGCGGAAGACACGCCCAAGGCCGATACCGGCGAGATTGCCGAGAAGATCAAGGAAGCCGACAAGCCGGCTCCTACACCACCCAAGCTGCCGCCGGTGAAGCCGAAGCCGCCGGCCCCGACACCGACCGAGGATACGGCCGATCAGCCGGACAAGGCCGATGCCAAGCCGGTCAAGGAAAAGCCCAAGCAGACACAGAAAGATTCCAAGAGCGAGAACTTCGACCCCAACGAGATGGCGGCACTCCTCAACAAGGTCGACCCATCTGGCGGCGGTGGCAAGCAATCCGACAAGGAAGCCTCGCTCGGCTCTGAGAACCGTACCGGCCCGGTGGCCGAGATGAGCCAGAGCGAACTGGAAGCGCTCACCGCCGCGGTAACCGCTTGCTTCAATCCGCCGGTTGGCGCCGACGGCGTCGACCAAATGGTCGTGCCGTTGCGCGTGACCTTCACCATCGATGGCGACCTCGCCTCGCCGCCCGAGATCAAATCCGTTCCCCCCGGCCCGGCCGGCCAAGCCGTCGCCGAGGCAGCCGTGCGCGCCGTCCAGCGTTGCGCGCCCTACCCGTTCCTGCCAAAGGACAAGTTCGACACATGGCAGGTCGTGAACATGAATTTCACCCCGCCGTCGTCCTACTGACGAGGCGAGCCAAGCAAATCGAGCCGGACCGCGCCGCATCGCTCGATCGGAGCACGTCCGGACCATCCGTTTGGGAGTACCTTAGGATGCGAAAACTGGTCCGCACTCTCTTTGCCGCGTTGACGGCCATTACGGTCGTCGCCGCGGCGGCGCCATCCAGCGCCGAAATTACCATCAACATCAACGGCGGCAACGTTCAGCCGTTGCCCATCGCTGTCCCGAGCTTCGTCGGCAGCGCCGACACTGCCGCCATTGGCCAGCAGATGTCCGGCGTCATTGCCGCCGACTTGCAGCGTTCCGGCCTGTTTCAAGTGCTGAATCAGGCCTCCTACGTCGACCGCATCACCGATCCCAACGCGGTGCCCAATTTCCAGAACTGGCGGGTAATCAACGCCCAGGCCCTGGTTTCGGGCGGCCTCATCCGCGCCGCCGATGGCCGGCTGCAGGCCGACTTCCGCTTGTGGGACGTATTCGGCGGCACCCAGCTCGCCGGCCAGCAGTATTTCACCACGCCCGAGAACTGGCGCCGCATCGCCCACATCATCGCCGACGCCATCTATGAGCGGTTGACCGGCGAAAAGGGCTATTTCGACACCCGCATCGTCTTCGTCGACGAAAGCGGCCCCAAGGGCAATCGCGTCAAGCGCCTCGCCCTGATGGACCAGGACGGCGCCAACGTTCGATTCCTGACCAATGGTAAGGACCTCGTGCTGACGCCGCGCTTCTCGCCGACCTCCCAGCAGGTCACCTACATGTCCTTCGGCACCAGCGATCCGCGCGTCTATCTTCTGAACATCGAGAATGGCCAGCGCTCGCTCGTCGGCAACTTCCCGAACATGACCTTCTCGCCGCGCTTCTCTCCGGACGGCGCTTCGGTGGTGATGAGCCTCGAGCAGGACGGCAACGCCAACATCTACGCCATGCCGATCGGCGGTGCTCCGGCGCGGCTGACCAACACGGCGGCGATCGACACCTCGCCCTCCTACTCGCCCGATGGCTCGCGCATCGTCTTCGAAAGCGACCGCGGCGGCAACCAGCAGCTCTATGTGATGAGTGCCGGCGGCGGCGGCGCCACCCGCATCTCCTTCGGCAACGGCCGCTACGGCACGCCGGTCTGGAGCCCACGCGGCGACCTGATCGCCTTCACCCGCCAGTCCAGCGGCGGCTTTGCCATCGGCGTGATGAAGCCGGACGGCTCGGGCGAGCGCATTCTCACCGAGGGCTTCCACAACGAGGGTCCGACCTGGGCTCCCAACGGCCGCGTCATCATGTTCTTCCGTGATGCCGGTGGCCCGAACGGCGGGCCGCAGCTCTTCTCGGTCGATCTGACCGGCCGCAACGAGCAAAAGATCCCAACGCCGAACTTCGCCTCCGACCCCGCATGGTCGCCGCTGCTCAAGTAATGAAATTATCGGCGCCGGAGGTCCTTCGGCGCCGATTCACCATCAAAAGGTCGGAAATTCGGGGCTTTATATTTTATTAACCATGTCTTTGAACGCGGGCTTAACCAAAGCCGTTTACCAAGACTCTCGAAACATCCGGTCAGAACGTATTCGAGGATTACCGGTATCATGACGACATCGACCAGAATTTTCAGCCGCCGTGGAGCACTTGCTCTCGGCCTTGCCCTCCTCGCCGCCGCTTGCGCGAAAAGCCCGAGCGAACTCGACGGCCAGCTCGCCGGTGGAGCGGGCGGTGCAGGCGCCGCGACGCCCGGCAGCGCCCAGGACTTCGTGGTGAACGTCGGCGACCGCGTTTTCTTCGACACCGACTCGACCTCGCTCAACACCGAGGCCCAGACCGTCCTCGGCCGTCAGGCTCAGTGGCTGGCGCTCTACCCGCGCTACACGGTCACCGTCGAAGGCCACGCCGACGAGCGCGGCACGCGCGAATACAACCTCGCCCTCGGCGCTCGTCGTGCCAAGGCAGCCCAGGACTTCCTGGTTGCCCGCGGCGTCACCAGCGTCCGTATCAAGACCATCTCCTACGGCAAGGAACGCCCGGTCGCGCTCTGCGATCAGGACAGCTGCTGGGCGCAGAACCGCCGCGCCGTCACCGTGCTGAACACGGGCGGCTAGTCTCCGTCCGTCGCCGCTGCCACACCCCAGGCACGATCATCCCGGAATCCCTCGTGGAGTCCGGGATTTTCGTTTGACGGCCGCAATGCCGCCGAAGTCCGGCGCTTTAGTCCGTGATGAGGGACCAAAGCAACCACCGCGGTGTCCGAAAGTCCGTCCGTCGCCATCCCCAGGGGTTGCGCCCGTGGCGGCATCATGGTCCTGTCTTCGATGAAGGCGTCCTCCGGCTGGCGGACCACCGGCCGTAAGGAAAGACGCCGCTAGATTTGTCTGGGATACTCGCGTTGATGACCAGCCGCCTTTTCCGCCCACCGAGCCGCTTCCGTTTCGCCGCGCTGGCCGTCGCCGCGCTGGGCACGGCTTTGCTCACCGCCGCCCCCGCCTCGGCCGGCTTGTTCGGCTCCGATCCGACACCACCGGCCATCGGCCAGCAGGACGCGGCGCAGCAAGCGGTTCGCATCGACAACATGGAACAGCAGGTGCGCACCCTCAACGGCCGCATCGACGAGCTGACACATCAGATCGAGCAGCTTCAGCTCATGTTGAAGCGCGCCCAGGAGGACAACCAGTTCCGCCTGCAACAGCTCGAAGGCGGCAAGGGACAGAAGCGGTCGGAGGTTGCTCCGTCGACAGCGCCCTCCGCCGGCAACGCGGCAACATCCACCGCCGAGGCACCGATGGACTCGGTCGGCGAAGGTGGCCCGCTGCCGGCTGGCTTTGCCATCGACGCGCCCGGAGCGGTGGCCCCCAGCCAAGCGGCTGGGAGCGCCCCGCTTGGCACGCCCCCTGCCCCGCTCGGCACCCTTCCTGGCACCATGGCGGCGGATACCGCCGCCCCCTCGGCAAGCGCCGTCGGCGGGCCTCTCGACCTGTCGGCGATTGCCCGCGGAGACTTGGGACCGAGCAATACCGACATCACTAACTCCGGCGGCCTCGCGGCCGCCGCCAGCCAGGATCTCGCGGCCGCCGGTACGCTGGCGCCGCCTCCTGGCGCCAATAGCGGCCCCGCGTCGCCACAGCAGATGGCCTCGGTGGCGCCGGCCGCCGTCGACCCTGGCGCCGACTACGACCGCGCCTATTCATCGATTCTCAACGGCGATTACGCGGCGGCGGAAAACGGCTTCAAGAAATTCCTCACCGATTTTCCCGGCGACGCACGCGCCGCCGATGCCCAGTACTGGCTCGGCGAGAGCTATTTCTCGCGCCATCAATATCGCGACGCCGCCACCTCCTACCTCGCTACCTACAAGAACCATCCGACCAGCCAGAAGGCACCCGACAGCCTGTTCAAACTGGGCCTGTCGCTCGAAGGCCTTGGCGAGACCAGCGCCGCCTGCGCCACCTATGGCGAATTGGGCAAGAAATTCCCCAAGGCCCAGTCTGGCCTTGTGACGCGTGTCGCCACGCAGAAGCAGAAGCTCGGCTGCAGCTGATATGAACGACTGGTCCGCCTCGCCCGATCTCCCCATGGCGAAGCTGCGCGACCGCCTGTTTTCTCCGCTCGCCGGCCTTTGCCGCGTCGGCATCGCCGTCTCAGGCGGCCCCGATTCGACGGCGCTGCTCGTGCTGTTCGATCTCTGGCAGCGCGAAAGTCCGGCCGCCCCAAATGTTTGCGTGCTGACCGTCGATCATGGGCTTCGCCCGGAAGCCTCGCAAGAAGCCGACACCGTCGTTGACCTCGCCAAGCGTCTCGGCCACCCGGCCGAAAAGCTCGTCTGGCATCATGAGGGACCGCCGCCGACAAGTGACATTCAGGCCGAAGCGCGCGTCGCCCGCTATCGCCTCCTCGTCGAAGCCGCCCACAGGCGCCGGCTGGATGCCGTCCTTCTTGCCCATACCCGCGACGATCAGGCCGAAACTCTGCTGATGCATCTGGCGCGTGGTTCAGGCGTCGCCGGCCTCGCCGGCATTCCAACAGAACGCATGATCGACGGAATCCGCTTTCTGCGCCCGCTCCTCGGCGTCGCCAAGACCGATCTCCTCGCCGTACTCCAGCAAGCCGGCGTCTCCTACATCACCGATCCCTCCAATGCGTCGGATCGCTACACCCGCGTCCGCATTCGCAAGGCCTTGCCCGCCCTCGCCGACCTCGGTCTTACCGCCGACCGCCTGGCCGGCACGGCCCAGCGCATGGCCCGCGCCGAGGTGGCACTACGATCATTCACCGACGATCTTGTTCGCCGGGCCGCCATCAATCACGACGGCGTCTGGTCGGTCGAGACGGCAGCGCTCGCCGCCGCGCCCGACGAGATCGGGCTCCGCCTTCTCGTCCGACTAATCCGCGCCATCCGTTCGTCGAACTATCCACCACGCGCCGACGCCCCGGAGAATTGGCATGCGGCGTTCCGTGCCGACGCGGCCCCGCGACGCGCCACCATGGCCGGCGTCGTGCTGCATCTTCGCAGTGATCGCTTATGGCTCTATGCCGAGGCCGGACGTACCGGCTTTCCGGAGGTCATCGTCGACGCCGACGGCGATTATCCCTGGGATGGCCGCTTTGTGGTCTCGATCTCCGGCGCGGACGGCCACCACCTCGTCATCGGTCCGCGCGGCTCTGCAGAGCGAAAAGGCGACATGCCCGCCGCCGCGATTGCCAGTCTTCCCGCCGTCAGCGCGGTCGATGGCGGGGACCTGCCAACCGGATTGGCGACCGTAATTCGTCCAATCGACCAGGAATCGTCCGCCGCAAGCGACGATTGCCGGCCCGTGGCTTGGCAAGGCGGCACCGACAACCTATCTTAACCCGACATGGGCTAGGGTGATGAAGGCCGGACCCACTCGCCCGCCCCTCCCGCATCGCGCGATGCGCTTCAAAGGTCGACGATGAACGCAAATTTCCGCAATTTCGCACTCTGGGTCATTATTCTGTTGCTGCTGGTCGCGCTGTTCCAGCTGTTCCAGGGCTCGGATACTCGCCAGCCCGGCAACGACGTGGCTTTTTCGGAGTTCCTCAAGAACGTCGATCAGGGCGCCGTGCGCGACGTGACCATCGTCAACCAGACGATATCGGGTCACCTGCAGAACGGTTCGGCCTTCCAGAGCTACGCGCCTTATAATGCCGATTACATCGGAGAGCTGACCAAGGCCGGCGTCACCATCGTCGCTCGCCCGCCCACCGAGAGCATTTCGCTGATCGGCACGCTGCTCAACTGGCTGCCGATGCTGATCCTGCTCGGCCTGTGGATCTTCTTCATGCGCCAGATGCAGGGAGGAGCCGGCGGCAAGGCGATGGGCTTTGGCAAGTCCAAAGCCAAATTGCTGACCGAAGCGCATGGCCGCGTCACATTCGAGGACGTCGCCGGCATCGACGAGGCCAAGGAGGATCTCCAAGAGGTCGTCGAATTCCTGCGCGACCCGCAGAAATTCCAGCGGCTCGGCGGCCGCATTCCGCGCGGCGTGCTGCTGGTCGGCCCCCCGGGTACCGGTAAGACGCTGACCGCCCGCGCCGTCGCCGGCGAGGCCAACGTGCCTTTCTTCACCATTTCCGGTTCGGACTTCGTCGAGATGTTCGTCGGCGTTGGCGCCTCGCGTGTCCGCGACATGTTCGAGCAGGCCAAGAAGAATGCCCCGTGCATCATCTTCATCGACGAAATCGACGCAGTCGGCCGTCATCGTGGCGCCGGCCTCGGCGGTGGCAACGACGAGCGCGAGCAGACGCTGAACCAGTTGCTGGTCGAGATGGACGGCTTCGAACAGAACGAAGGCGTCATCATCATCGCCGCCACCAACCGTCCGGACGTGCTGGACCCGGCGCTGTTGCGCCCCGGCCGGTTCGACCGTCAGATCACCGTGCCGAATCCCGACGTCAACGGCCGCGAGAAGATCCTGAAGGTGCATGTGCGCAAGGTGCCGATGGCGCCCGACGTCGACCTCAAGGTGCTGGCTCGCGGTACGCCCGGCTTCTCCGGCGCCGACCTGATGAACCTGGTCAACGAGGGCGCGCTGCTTGCGGCCCGCCGTAACAAGCGCATCGTCACCATGGCCGAATTCGAGGACGCCAAGGACAAGGTGATGATGGGCGCCGAGCGCAAGTCGCTGGCCATGACGCCGGAAGAGAAGCGCAACACCGCCTATCACGAGGCCGGCCATGCCGTCATCGCGCTGATCCTCGACAAGACCATCGACCCGATCCACAAGGCGACCATCATTCCGCGCGGACGCTCGCTCGGCATGGTGATGACCCTGCCCGAAAGCGACCGTTACAACTGGACCTACGAGAAGGCGGTGGCCCGCCTGACCATGCTGTTCGGCGGCCGCGAGGCGGAAATCCAGACCTTCGGCCCGGAAAAGGTGACTACCGGCGCTGCCGGCGACATCCAGATGGCCACCAGCCTCGCCCGTTCGATGGTGATGGAATGGGGTATGAGCGAGAAGCTCGGCCGCGTTCGCTATCGCCCCAACGAGCAGGAAGTGTTCCTCGGCCACTCGGTGAGCCAGTCGACCAACATGGCCGACGAGACCGCCAAGCTGATCGACGAGGAAGTTCGCCGGTACATTGAGGAAGGCGAGCAGAACGCCCGCCGCATCATCACCGAGAACCACGACAAGTTCGTCGCCATCGCCGAAGCGCTGCTGGAGTTCGAAACGCTGACCGGCGAGGAACTGCGCGGCATCATGGCCGGCCACCCGCCAGTGCGCACCACCTTCGACGACACGACGCCACCGCGCGGATCGGCGGTTCCGACCACCAAGCCGCGTCCCAAGGGCGAAGAGCCCGACGGCGCCGCGCCACAGCCGACGGCCTGATCGAGCCGGACGACAAAACCGCGTATGAAATTGAAAGGCGCCTGAACGCAAAGTTCCGGCGCCTTTCTCTTTAGCTCGCCATTGCCTTGGTCTGACACCGGCCCTCTGAAAGCAAAACGGCCGCCGAAACCGGCGACCGTGACCTTTCGACCAGGAAACTTTGTCGGGCGTCAGCCCTGCGCCGCCGCCGACTGCAACGCGTCGCGGGCCGGGCCATAGCCGGGCTTCAGCACCATGGCGCGGTTGATGGAATCGCGACCGCGCTGCGCGTCGCCAGTCCGGATCTGGGCGATACCGAGGTTGGTCCAGAATTCGGCCGACTGCTTGTTGCGGTTGACGGCCGCCGCGAAATCCTGCAACGCGTCCTTGTTCTTGCCGACCTGCAGGCGGCTGAGGCCACGCGCATTGTAGGGCTCGGAGGCATTGGCGTCGAGAGCGATAGCGGCATCGAGATCGGCGATGGCCCGGATATGATTGCCGCGGCTCTGGTAGATCAGCGCCCTGTTGTAATAGGCCTTGGCATCCGACGTATTGAGCGTCACCGCCTGATCGAAATCAGCCATGGCGAGGTCCAACTGGCCGGACTGGCGATAGAGGATACCGCGACCAAGATAAGCTGGCTGGTAGGCCGCGTTGAGTGTGATCGCCTGATTGTAATCGGCGAGCGCCGCCTGAGGCTGATCGAGCTGGCGATAGATCAGGGCGCGGTTGTTAAAGGCCTGTGAGAAACCGGGATTAAGCTGGATCGCCATGGTGAAGTCGGCAAGCGCAGCCTGAAACTGACCGGCTTGGCCGTAAGCCGAGCCGCGCACATTGTAGTTCACAGGGTTCTGGGGATCGCGCTGGATCGCCGCCGTCAGTGAACCGATATTAGCTGTCGAACCAGCGCTGGCGTCGATAACCCAGCTTGGCTCGTTCGTCGGGCCGGACGTCGTGCAGGCGGAAGCCAGAAGGCCGAGGGCGAGAGCACCCGTAAGACCGCGAAGAGCCGAAGACGTCGCAATGAACCGCATCAATCCATCCCTTTCAGGCGTTACCGGACAAGCCGGACCGGCGGGCACCCTTGCTCGGCGCTGTCGTCCGCACAATATAACCAGTTGGCAGCTCATTTGTGCCACCCCTAGCCAACTTTAGAAAGCGGACATAACAAAAGAGACGGTCGACTCGCGTGACCGTCCCTCGACTTCGACAAACAGCATCGGGCGACGGAGCCCGTATATTAGTGGGTGCGGGCCTTGACCGACACCAGACCCTCGCGCTGGGCCCGCTTGCGAGCCAGCTTGCGCGAACGGCGTACCGCTTCGGCCTTTTCACGGGCCCTCTTCTCTGACGGCTTCTCGTAATGGCCGCGCAGCTTCATCTCGCGGAAAATGCCTTCGCGCTGCATCTTCTTCTTCAGCGCCTTGAGAGCCTGGTCGACGTTGTTGTCGCGAACGAGTACCTGCACGCCTGTTCTTCCCGTGGTCGGTCACCGTGAAACCCACATGGCCGGGGGGCAGACACACCCGCGGCTTCGCGTCTCAGGCGACATGATGATTCCAATCTCGCGGGAACGACACATTCCCGCCGCAGCGCGCCAAGGCACCGCAAGAGTGGTGGTTCTCTAGCAAATCGCCGGGAGCCTGTCCACTATAGATCGGCGGGACAGAGCGGAAAATGCGCCGGCCTGCCGACCCGCTGTCGCAGGCGCAACCTCGAAGCCACAACTGAGCCGCCTTATGAGGCCAGTAGGTCGTGGTTAACGCATTTTCGCCAAGATGGTCGGCATGAGATTTGCGAAGATGGAATCGGGTCAGCACTGCTGCCCCGCTCTGAATTGAAGCGTCCGCGTTGGGATCGCCCTTACCATGTGTCGTTGGCTCGCATATTCCGGTCGTCCGATCTTCCTGGATACCTTGGTTTCCAAGCCCTGCCATTCGTTGGTCCATCAGAGCCAGTCGGCGACTGAATGCCTCGCGGCGACCAACGGCGACGGGTTCGGCCTCGGCTGGTACGGCGCCTGGGAAGAACCGGGACTGTTCCGCGACGCCATGCCTGCCTGGAATGACGACAATCTGAAGAGCCTCACGCATCAGATTTCATCATCGCTGTTCTTCGCACACGTGCGCGCCTCCACCGGCACGCCGACCACCCGCGTCAATTGCCACCCTTTTGCCAGCGGGCGCTGGATGTTCATGCATAACGGCCAGGTCGGTGGTTGGGACCGGATCCGCCGCCGTCTTGAGGCGCGCCTGTCCGATGCCCGCTATCATGAGCGCTGCGGCGCCACCGATTCCGAGGTGTTGTTCCTGCTGCTCGACGCCGACGACCTCGACGCCGACCCGATCGCCGCCATGCAGTCGGTGCTCGTCGAGACGCGGCGGGCCATGATCGATGCCGGCGTCGACGAACCGTTGCGGCTCACCGCCGCGCTCTCCGACGGCAGGAACCTGCACGCCTTCCGCTATTCATCCGACGACAAGCCGCCCAGCCTCTACTGGCGGCACGGCGACGACGGCATCACCGTGGTGTCCGAGCCGATCGACGCCGCCCACGATCAGTGGACCGCCGTTGCGCCCAACACGGTTTTGACGGTGGAGCCGGGCGGCCACGTCCGCCTCGACAGCTTCGAGGTGGAACTCGACCGCCGGGTCGCGGCTCGCGTCGCCATCGCCTGAGGTCAGACACCCACCCGGTTGACGTGCCCCATCTTGCGGCCGGGGCGGCTCTCGGCCTTACCATAAAGGTGGAGCCGCGCCCTGGGATCGGCGGTGATCGTCGCCCAGGCGTCGGCCTCGGCGCCAATCAAGTTTTCCATCACCGTCGGCGCAATGGTCGCCACCGAACCGATCGGCCAGCCGGCGATCGCCCGCACGTGGTTCTCGAACTGCGAGGTCACCGCGCCATCTTCCGTCCAGTGGCCGGAGTTATGAACGCGCGGCGCGATTTCGTTGACGACGAACCGCTCGCCTTTGTCGTCGCGCACCACGAACAACTCGACGCCGAGTACGCCGACATAGTCGAGCGCATCGGCGATGCGGCGACCGAGCGTCGCCGCGGCCCTAGCCGTGTCAGCGCTGATTCGCGCCGGCACGCGGGTTTCCTTCAAGATATGGTTGGCATGCGAGTTTTCGCCGATGTCGTAGACGGCGGTGGCGCCGTCGGCACCGCGTACCACGATGGCCGAGACTTCCAGAGCGAAGGGAACGAGCGCTTCGAGGATCAGGTCGCCGCCGCCGAGTTCGGTTACCGCGGCGGCAAGCGACTCCCGGCTCTCCACCTTGCGCTGCCCCTTGCCGTCATAGCCGAAGCGGCGCGTCTTGACGATGGCCGGCAAGCCGGTCACGGCGATTGCCGCGTCGATATCGGCCACCCGGTCGATCGGTGCGAAAGCCGCCACCTCGGCGCCGGCCTCGCGCAGGAATGTCTTCTCGACGAGCCGATCCTGCGAAGTGGCGAGCGCCAGCGCGCCGGGCCTCAGCAGGGTCCGCTCGGCGATCACCTCGGCGGCGCGGGCCGGCACATTCTCGAACTCGTAGCTGACGACATCGCAACGATCGGCAAAGGCGGCAAGCGCTGCCTCGTCGTCATAAGCGGCGATCGTATGCGCCTTGGCGACGTCGAAAGCCGGGCTCTCGGGATCGGGACAATAAACGTGGACCGAAAGGCCGAGCCGGGCGGCGGCGAGCGCCATCATGCGGCCGAGTTGACCACCACCCAACATGCCAATGACCGAACCGGGAGGAAGCATTTCAGGCGTCATTGACCGGTTCCTCGGCAACGGCCGCCGTCTGACGGGCGCGGAAATCATCGAGCCGAGTGGCCAGTGCAGCGTCCGACAACGCCAGAACGGCAGCGGCGAGCAGAGCGGCGTTGATGGCGCCGGCCTTGCCAATGGCCAACGTACCCACCGGGACGCCGCCAGGCATCTGCACGATGGAGAGAAGACTGTCCTGCCCCTTGAGGGCGTGGCTCTCGACGGGAACGCCGAGCACCGGCAGGGGCGTCAGCGCCGCCACCATGCCGGGCAAGTGGGCCGCCCCACCGGCACCGGCGATGATCACCTTGAAACCCTCGGCGCGCGCGCCCTTGGCAAAGGCAACCATGCGATCGGGTGTACGGTGGGCGGAAACGATCATCGCCCTGTGCGGCACGTCCAACGTGTCCAGCGTGTCGGCGGCGTACTTCATGGTCGACCAGTCGGACTGGCTGCCCATGATGATGGCGACAAGCGGTTTATCGGTCATCTCAGGAAATCCCCGGCTCGCGTCGTGGTGCCCATGGCGGTAGGGGAAATAACGAGCTCTGGCAAGCCTCGGGCGCAAATCTCCCGCCAGAAAGCAAGGCCCTGTCGCGCCCCTTCTGGCGTTGCGACATCTCCGCGCATCTCAGCGGGCTATCAAAGGACGGGAATCCACCGCTCATCTTCGACATTCGCCCGCATCAGGCAATCGTCAGGCAATGATGTCGGGAACCGTTTGATCCTCGAGTTGCTGTATCCGGTCCTTCAGCACAAGCTTGCGTTTCTTGAGGCGCTGGATCTGGATGGAATCGGCGGTGCCGAGCAACACCATCGCATCGATGGCGGCGTCGAGATCTCGGTGCTCCTGGCGGAGCCGCGCCAGTTCCAGCTGCACCTGCTCATTGGCTTCTTCCTGCCCGGTCATCCAGCAAACCCTTCGCCTCGTCCCCGCCGGCGACCACGCGCCGACATTTGTCACAGTCTAGCAGATCCGCGCCGCCTTTTCATGGCCCTCGGCGGGAAAGCCCCCGCCTTTCGAGAGCGACCCCGTCCGACCTTTGCTCGCCCGGCAGCGTTTTTGACCACGGCGAGCTCAGCCGTCGTCCCTCTCCCCTCAAGAGACGACGGGGCGGCAAACTTAGCCAGCTCACAGCCATTATCCCGCATTTTGGGGCGGAAGACCGGATAGTCGGCGTTTCTCTACCTTGCCGGCCTCATCGAATGTGTCTAACAACGATGGTTCCCGTGCCCGCCGTGAAGGGTGCGCACGGGCAATATGACCTTTCTCGGACCACCCATGACCGGTTGCAAGCCGGCGGCCCGCCCCATGCGACGCATGGTCCGTACCTGGGCTCCGAATCGATACAAGCCGGCTGCGACCATGCGAACCTGTCGCTTTTCCGCGCTGGAATAGGTGACGACGCAATGATCGACGACCCCTTGTTCTACCTCGCCGCCATCCCAGCCGTTATCCTCACCGGCCTGTCGAAAGGTGGGCTCGGAGCTGCCTTCGGCCTGGCGGCGGTGCCGATCCTTGCGCTCGTGGTCTCGCCGGTCCGCGCCGCCGGCCTGATGCTGCCGATCCTTCTGATCTCGGACGTGGTGGCCATGTGGTCGTACCGGCGGCATTTCAGCGCCGATCTCATCTGGCATCTGATGCCCGCCGCTGTGCTCGGCACGCTATTCGGCTGGGCGACCGCTCGCTACGTCTCGGATGATGCGCTCCGCCTCGTCGTCGGCGTCCTCGCCATCGCCTTTGTCGCCCGCATCTATTTCCTCGAGCGGGCACACGCACGCAAGGTCGCGGCCGGCACGGCGATCGGTGAACCGGCGCCGACCGGAAAGTCGGCCCTGGGCGCGGCGGTCTGGGGCACGCTCACCGGCTACACGTCCTTCGTCGCCCATGCCGGCGGTCCGCCCTTTCAGACCTATGTCCAGCCAATGCGACTCAGTCCCATGCTGTTCGCCGGCACCTCGGCCATCTTCTTCGGCGTGCTCAACATGATGAAGGTCATCCCCTACGCGCTGCTCGGCCAATTCACCACCGAAAATCTGCTCATGTCCGCCATTCTGGCGCCGTTGACCGTTGGCTCGACCTATGTCGGCGTGAAGCTGGTGAAGGGGATCGACCAGCGGCTTTTCTACCGAATCCTGACGATCTCGGTGTGCGCCGTCGGCCTCAAATTAATTTATGACGGCGCGATGCATCTTTTTGGCTTCTGACGCGTTAGTGCCGTTGGGCCACACTTCCGCCGCGTCTTCGCCGAGGTCGGAGCTTACGTTTTCCGTCGGAACTTGGTTTCCAGAAAGCCCGAAAGGGGCGCCCGAGAAGGGAGAAAATAGATGAATATCAAGCCTCTCGGCAAACGCGATCACCGTATCGACGTCCTCCGCGCCCTGGCGCTTCTGTCGATCTTCATCAACCACATTCCCGGCAACGTTCTCGAGCCTTTCACCCATAAGAACTTCGGCCTGTCCGATTCCGCCGAGGCTTTCGTGCTGCTGGCCGGCGTTGCCTCGGCCTTCGCCTACTTTCCCCGCTTTAATGCCGGGGCCATAGCCTTGCCGCTCGCCAAGATCGCCAAGCGCGTCGTGGTGCTTTATGTCGCCCACATCGCCTCCCTGATGGTCGGTCTTGGCATTTTCTGCTTTGCGCTTCAGCGGTGGGGCATGCCCATTCTCAACACGCCGCTCAACATCGACGCCATCTATGCCGAGCCGACCAAGGCCCTCATCGGCATTCCCCTGATGACCCAGCAGATCGGCTACCACAACATTCTGCCGCTCTATGTCTGCCTGTTGATTTTCCTGCCCGTGCTGATGGCGGTGGCCCGATATTTCGGCCTCGGCGCCATGCTGGCGACGTCCATCGCCATTTACGCCGCCGCCCAAATCTTCGGCCTCAATATGCCGAGCTATCCGAGCAGCGGCGGCTGGTTCTTCAATCCGTTCACCTGGCAGCTGATCTTCGGCGTCGGCTTTTTTATCGGCGTCCGCGTGTTGCGCGGGGAAACGCCAGTGCCCTTCTATCGGCCGCTCTGGTGGCTGGCGCTCGCCTACCTGGTCGCCGCCTGCATTTATCACCGCTTCAATCTCTACGGCAGCATTCCCACCGTCAGTTGGTTGCCCGTCAACTTCCAGATCAACGAGAAGCCTTGGGTGGCGCTGCCTCGCCTCCTCCACATCCTATCGCTGGCCTACGTCATCGGCCATAGCCGGCCGATCATGGGCTGGCTGGGTCGCTTTTCGCCCGAAGGCGTGCTGTCGCGCATCGGCCGCAATTCCCTGCCGGTGTTCTGGCTGGGAACGGCCTTGTCGGTGGTGGGCCAAGTGGTGCTGTTCACCGATCAGCCCGGTCCAGCCGAACAGATCGCCTTCATCGCCGTCGGCATCGCCGCCCAAGCGGCGCTTGCCTATTTCCTCGATTATCTTGGCAATGCCAGCAAGGCGAAGGCTAAGGCCGTTCCGAGCAGGGTCCCGGTGGCTAGCGAAAAAGACACGGCAACCGCCGCCGGCAAGGACACGGTGACCGCTTGAAGCGGTAGCTCTTCACTAAAGCAAAACGCCACGGACCAGAGGCCGTGGCGTTTGCGGGATTAAGGTATTCCGAACCGCATTGTCCTTAGTGCAGGACCTTCTCGTCGGTAGATAGCTTGACGATCTCGTCCTTCAGGGCCAGTTTTTGCCGCTTCAATTCGCGCAGTGTCGTGCCGTCCGTACTCGGATGCTGTCTAGCCTCGTCGAGTTCACGCTCTAGAGCGGCGTGACGGCGTTCAAGTTCTGCAATATGCGACTGAACAGACATTCGGGCCTCCTTGCTGTGGGCTAAGCCTCAACACAGTGATCGTGTCACAATTTTGATATGAAGTCGATGGGCCCGCCTTTCAAGGCGTCTCGGGCTGTTAATAAATTGCGCGTTGCTGCGTAATCTTTGTGTATAATTGCGCGTGATAGCTACATATGTTCCCATTTGTTGCCGTATCGACCAAGGTCTCACCAAGTGCCCATCAACTTCGCGTTCGCTTAGTCCAAAGTCGAATGCGACATGCGGCTACTCTGTCAGCAGCGGGCTGGCTTTGAAGTAACCCGTCAACCAATCACCAAATGTTCGCTGATATGGACAGGCAGCATGGGGCTGCCGCGCGTCGTCGCGTCACCCGCTATGAGGTGAACATGCGCGCCGGGAAAGCTTTCGCCTTGCTTGTCACCACTGGGCTGGTCATTGCCGCCGTGCCGGCCGAGGCTGTCGTCATTCTCGACTCCACCTGGGCCAAGGAAGGCGGCGAACCGGGCAACGAGGGCGGTGGGTTCGGCGCGGCTTTGCGACTTGCCGCCGAACCACAGTTCCGCGCGGTACTGGCGCTGTCGAGCGACGGCGAGGCCTGGGGCGAGGCCTCAGGAACCTGGCTGGGCAACAGGGATGGCCATGCCTATATCCTGTCGGCCGCCCACATTTTCGACTTTCCACCCACCACCGACCAGTATGTCGTGCGCACGCCCGACGGTGACACACTCGGCATCGACCGCGTCTGGGTCCTGCCCGAATGGGACGGCGACCCCAATATCCGCGCCGGCTACGATCTGACCATCCTCCGTCTCGAGGACGAGATCGACGATGCCGGGCCGCAACCGGTGCTTTACACGGGGGCGGGCGAAGCGGGAAAGCTGATCACCTTCGTCGGCTACGGCAGCCGCGGTATCGGCTCGTCCGGTGAGAAGGACGAGTATTACGAAGGGTCCGACAAGGCAGCGGCCCAAGGCGTCGTCGACAGCTGGGAGGAATTGGTACGTCCACCGGTGGATGGCGAGGAGGCCGGCAACGAGCTCGGTGTATTTCTGCCCAAGGAAGACGGATCGATCGACAATTCGCTCGGCGGCTCCAACCGGCCGGCCACACCGCTGGTTGGCCTGCTCGGCTCCGGCGACAGCGGCGGCTCTGCGTGGATGAAGACCAAGGCCGGCTGGCTGCTGGTCGGCGTCAACTCCAATGGCACCGGCGAAGCGACCTATGGCGAGACGTCCTGGTTCTGCCGCGTGTCACCGCACCGCAAATGGATCGCCTCGATCTTTCCCGGTGTCCGCTTCTCGCCGCCGTGAGTCTTTCCCTAACGAAAACGGCCGCCCCCAAGGACGGCCGCCATTGCAACGCTTGCGCGATAATCAGAGATCGTCGTCCTCGTCGGGCTTCGGACCGGAGAGCGCGTTGAGCTTGGCGAACACCGCCTCGGCGTCGAGTTCCTCTTCGTGGCGCGACGGGGCGCGGAAGCCGGTGAGCGCGTCGGGCGACGTCGTCTCCTCGACCGGCAGCAGCGTCTGCGTCAGCACCTTTTCCGGCGACACCTTGCCCGCCTTCTCCACTTCCATGTCCAGCTCGATCTGCGAGCAGAGGCCGAGCGTCACCGGATCGGACGGCGTCAGGTTGGCCGAGTTCCAGTGGGTACGGTCGCGGATCTGGGCGATCGTCGTCTTGGTCGTGCCAACGAGGCGCATGATCTGCGCATCCTTGAGCTCGGGATGGTTACGCACCAGCCAGAGAATGGCGTTCGGCCTGTCCTGACGGCGCGACACCGGCGTATAGCGCGGACCACGGCGTTTGGCCTCGGGAACGCGCACCTTCGGATCGAGCAACTTCAGGCGGATCGAACCATCCCTCTCGGCTCTCTCGATATCGTCACGGCTGAGCTGGCCGGTCAGGATCGGATCGAGACCTTTGATGCCCTGGGCCGCCTCGCCATCGGCGATGGCTTTGACCTCGAGGGCATGCAGCTTGCAGAAGGCGGCGATCTGGTCGAACGACAGAGCCGTGTTCTCGACCAGCCAGACGGCGGTTGCCT
This sequence comes from Pleomorphomonas sp. PLEO, assembly GCF_041320595.1. NCBI lineage: Bacteria > Pseudomonadati > Pseudomonadota > Alphaproteobacteria > Hyphomicrobiales > Pleomorphomonadaceae > Pleomorphomonas > Pleomorphomonas sp. PLEO. Next base: position 1,169,027 of record NZ_CP166625.1, on the reverse strand, counting down.
TGGGCATCAACGGGGTCGACATCGATAAATCCTCTTCGCTGGTCCACCGGCTCTCGCTGGCGGCCCTCCGTCTCGTATCACGATGACTGGGGAATGCACCCTATATACAGATCACACTGGTGTTCCGCAATCGCAATGGGCCGGGAAATCGGGGCTTCAGCCTGATGTCAGCACGATCTTGCCCACGTGATCCGCCTCAAGGCGGGCGTGCGCCTCAGCCGCCTGTTCCAAAGGCATCACTTGGTCGATCACTGGTGCGACGGAGCCAGCGGCAAGAAGGGGCCATACCTTGTCGGCAAGCGACGAGGCGATCGCCGTTTTGAAGGCCGCTTCGCGCGGCCGCAACGTCGACCCGGTATGGACGAGCCGCTTCTGCATCAGATTGGCAAAATTGGCCATGGTCTTGGCCCCGCCGAGAAAGGCAATTTGCACGATGCGCCCATCCACGGCGGCAAGCTCATAGTTCCGGTCGACATAATCACCGCCCACCATATCCAGGATCACGTCGACGCCCCGCCCCTCGGTGGCAGTCTTGAGCACTGCGACGAAGTCCTCCTTGCGATAGTCGACGGCGATCTCGGCACCAAGCCGTCGGCAGGCATCGCACTTGTCCGGGCTGCCGGCGGTGGCAAATACGCGTGCGCCAAAAGCGCGAGCCAGTTGGATTGCCACGGTCCCGATGCCCGACGTACCACCATGGACGAGGAAACTCTCGCCAGCCTGGAGCCGCCCCCGGTCGAACACGTTGGACCAGACGGTGAAAAATGTCTCCGGCAACGCCGCTGCCCGCACGGCGTCATAGCCGTCGGGCCAGGGTAAACAGCTTCCGGCCGGCGCAGCGCAATACTGGGCATAACCGCCACCGGCGACCAGCGCGGTCACCTTGTCGCCGACCGCAAGTCCACGCACCTGCGAACCCACGGCGGCAATGGTACCCGCCACCTCCAGACCGGGAATATCGGATGCGCCGGGCGGTGGCGCATAAGCCCCCTGCCGCTGCAACGCGTCCGGACGATTGACGCCAGCCGCCTCAACGGCAATGAGCACGCTATCGGCAGTCAACGAAGGCACGGGTCGCCGTGCCGGCTTCAAAACCTCCGGTCCGCCGGGATGGCTGATTTCGATCGCCAGCATATCGGTGGGTAGCGTGGCCATGTCTTGGGTCTCCATGAAATGAAATGTGGACGCCTTCCGCCAAGCAACAGCTAGAGATGCTTTTGCATGATCGAGAACAATTGGCCACGTTTCTCGAAGGTCTCGATCGTCTTCCACCCCGCCCTGGCATAAAGGCCCTCGGCACCGGTGGTGTACAGGGAAAGGCGAGGAATGCGCGAGGTGCGGGCAAGAGTTTCAAGTTCGGCAACCAGGCACAGACCTTAGCCTTTTCCGCGATTCCCTGGAGCGACATAGAGACCTGCCAGCCAAGGATTGAGCTCGGGGCGACCTTCGAGGTCATCAAGGCACAGTGCCACCATGCCGACAGGTCGCCGGTCCTCGATCATCACTAGGACTGTGGGCATCAGATCCCGGCTACGCGCGCAATCGACATCCAAGGCGAGCACATCCGCCAGCGGAACATCGTCCGCGCTGAAAAATGCCTCCCACCGCCACGTACCGGTGGTCAAGGCAAGATCGGGGCGATCCTTAGTGGAGACAATGGTCAGGGTCATTCGGGACTCCGGAGCACGAAGGTCCACGCGGAGCGGCACCCTCTGCATGTTGCCGCACCGGTGAAACAAGCCCCTGGCTCAGGCGGAGCAATTCACCATGCGGGAGCTGCCTCGTTGTGGCAGTTGCGATACCATCTCTTCGCCGACTTGACACGCCGGGCAAGCGAGCCTTCACTTTCCTGTGCCATAATGAGGAGAAAGCCCGATGACCACCGATGACGATCGGCCTCAGCCGCCACCGCCCGCCCATGTCGTTGGCCAGGATCTCTCACGCCTGTCCGTTGCCGAACTTCGCGCACGCATCGACCTCCTGCAGGAAGAGATCCACCGGATCGAAGACGCCCTGCGCCTTAAGGATAATGTCCGCAGCGCCGCCGACTCCTTGTTCAAGTTCTGAGGCGCATGGCGAATGGAATCCATCGAAATATATTCATTGGTAAGGATCTATTTACCAGTTTCGTTTATCAAAAAGGTGATCCGCACGGTTGGATCGCGAGTGGCTCTTGTCACTCTTTTGACGCCTCCCTGTTTAACTTAATAAGGGCCGCCCATGGCGGCCTTCTTTTTTGATCACTCGGATTTGCCGAGACTCTCCCACCGCTTTGCGTTAACCTTTTGTTCATGTCTGGGATGGCCTAAGCTGTCTCTGGCATGCCGGTTGCGACCTTGATCGCAAAGTCGGGCAAGTGTTCCGGAAAGGGATGCGATTTTGTCTCCTTCTGGGGATTGCGGGGAAGAGCGGCGACATTCGTCAGCTTTTTCTTTGCGGCGGCGTCTCCACGGTCCAACTCATGGGCGGCGGAACGGTCCGGGCCAATCGTCCGAGCGTCTGGTGCAGAGGTGGCGTGATGAGTGATTTTTCCGGCAAGTCCTATTCCGGCACGGAGGCCATTGCCTTCGGTGCGCGCGCGCTCAATTCGGAGCTGTTCCGTGAGCTGTTCCGCGAGGGCATGGCGCTGGTCGAGGAGACCGCCGGCTATCTCGATGGCGACGGTCGCACCGAGAGCCGCGCTCTCGGCCGCGCTGCCACGTTGACTTATTCCACCGAGTCGATGCGCCTCACCACTCGGCTGATGCAGATCGCTTCCTGGCTTCTCATGCAGCGCGCCGTCAACGAGGGCGAGATGTCCTCCGAGCAGGCCCGTAGCGAGAAGAACAAGGTCCGTCTCGACTTCCAGTCGCCGGTGATGTCCGGCCCGCTATGGAGCGAGCTGCCGGCGACGCTTCGCTCGATCATCGAACGCACCGACCGCCTGCACGAGCGCATCGTCCACATGGACAAGGCAGCCTACGAAGTCGCCGCCGAGCCAACCGCCAACCTCGTCGCCCGCGACCTCGACCGCCTGGCCAGCGCCTTCGGTGCCCGCCGCATCGACAGCTGATCCATTCCAGCAAAGCGCATCGCGGTTCTGCGCCAGAAATTGCTTGAGAACAAAGACATGGAGCGCTTCCGGAGAACATGTTTTCACCGGAAGCGCTCTAAGCATTTCTGGAGGTTCGTTGGTGGGGGAGCCGGCCAAAGGCCACCGTTTCGCAGCCGCCCTTCGTCACTCAAAACAAAAACCCCGGCGAGCAGCACTCGCCGGGGTTTTTCATATCTGAGTCTTCGCCAAACCTTACTTGGCGGCGAAGAGACCACCGAACTTGGAATTGAAGCGCGACAGACGGCCACCGCGGTCCAACAGCTGCTGCGTGCCGCCGGTCCAGGCCGGATGCACCTTCGGATCGATGTCGAGATTGAGCTTCGCATCCTTCGCGCCATAGCACGAACGGGTAATGAACTCGGTGCCATCGGTCATGATGACCTTGATCTCGTGATAGTCGGGATGAATGCCCTCTTTCATCTTCTCGGTCCTTTCCGGCGTCGCTTGGACGCATCAGAGACGCCGGCCTTGTCGGGGCGCCCGGTGTTGGATATCGGCCTTGCAGCGGCTCATCAGAGGAACGAGCCGCCCCGAGGAACTTCTCGGGCGGCTCGTCTCCGGTCCACCGCATGGCCCGGTCGGGCGCCTCTATAGCGCAAAGGCTCGACGCGAACAAGCGCTCAGGAGGCGAGCAGGCGCTTTTCGCGCCGGTTTCCGGCGCTTACCCTCAGTCGGCGTCGACGAGGGTCGGCAACTGCTCGCGAGCCATGGCTTTCATCGCTTCCTGCACCTTCTCGAAGGCGCGCACTTCGATCTGGCGGACGCGTTCGCGACTGACGCCGAACTCGGTGGAAAGATCTTCCAGTGTCATCGGGTCCTCGGCGAGACGGCGCGCCTCGAAAATACGGCGCTCGCGCTCGTTGAGCACGCCGAGCGCCCGCTTCAGCATGGCCCGGCGCTGATCGAGCTCCTCGGTCTCGGCCAGCACTGTTTCCTGGCTGTCGCGGTCGTCGACCAGCCAATCCTGCCACTCGCCACTTTCGCTGTCCGAACGCAGCGGCGAATTGAGCGAGGCATCACCGGACAAACGCCGGTTCATGGAAACGACGTCTTCCTTGGTCACGCCGAGCTTGGTGGCGATCGCATCGACCTGATCGGGCTTGAGGTCGCCGTCGCCCAGCGCCTGCAACTGGCTCTTGGCCTTGCGCAGGTTGAAGAACAGACGCTTCTGGTTGGCCGTCGTACCCATTTTGACCAGCGACCAAGACCGCAGAATATATTCCTGGATCGCCGCCTTGATCCACCACATGGCATAGGTGGCGAGACGGAAGCCCTTGTCGGGTTCGAAGCGCTTGACCGCCTGCATCAGGCCGACGTTGCCTTCGGAAATGACCTCGCCGATCGGCAGGCCATAGCCGCGATAGCCCATGGCAATCTTGGCAACGAGGCGCAGGTGCGAGGTTACGAGCTTCTGGGCGGCGTCACGATCACCGTAATCCGCATAGCGCTTGGCCAGCATGTATTCTTCCTGCGGCTCAAGCATCGGAAAGCGACGAATCTCGTCGAGATAGCGGCTAAGGCCACCTTCTCCCGCGGCGATCATCGGCAATGTGGTACGGGCCATTGAGCACCCCCCTTTCGTTCGCGGGACCGCTCCCGGACGGACACGGCATCCCCTCCGGCGCCTTGCCACGCAAGCGCACCGAAAATCGAATATAGGGACGATCCCGGCAATTTCATGGGAAACTTATGAAAAAGCCTAAAGTTCCCGAAACGTAGCCACCAAGTCTGCCATATCCGGCGGCAGTCCGCTCTCAAAATGCAGCAGTTCGCCGGTAACGGGATGCTCGAAGGCGATCAGGAAAGCATGCAGCGCTTGGCGCCAGAAGGTATGCACTGCCGACTTGGCGGCTTCCGGCAGCCGGTTGGCCTTGGTGAGGAAGTGCGAGCCGTAGACCATGTCGCCGACCAATGGGTGGCCAGCGGCCGTCAGATGCACGCGGATCTGGTGCGTCCGCCCCGTTTCGAGGTGGCATTCGACGATCGAGGCAACGGCGCCCCGCCCCGACTCGGCCGGAAAGCGCTCCGCGACCTCGTAATGGGTGATCGCCTCCTTGCCGGTGCCGCCCCGTACGATGGCCATCTTGGTACGATCGGACGGTGAACGGCCGAGCGGCGCGTCGATGGTGCCCCGATATGGATCCGGACTGCCCCAGACGAGCGCCAGATAGCCACGCTCGAGCGGCCCAGTGCGACCGTGGTCGGCGAACTGGGCGGCGAGGCCGGCATGCGCACGGTCGGTCTTTGCCACCACCATCAGGCCGGTGGTGCCTTTGTCGAGGCGATGAACGATACCTGGTCGACGGACGCCACCAATGCCGGACAGGCTGTCGCCGCAATGGGCGATCAGCGCATTGACCAGCGTACCGGTCCAGTTGCCAGCGGCCGGATGCACCACCAAGCCAGCCGGCTTGTCGATGACGATCAGCTCGGCGTCCTCGTAAACGACGTCGAGCGGAATGTCCTCGCCTTTCGGCTCGGCCTCCTCGGCCGGCGGCACCACAACGGTGAGCGTCAGGTTGCCCATCAGCTTTCCGGACGCGTCAGTGATGACGGCACCGTCGACGGCCACCGCCCCCGCTTCGATCAACGTTTTGAGGCGCGACCGACTGGTGTCGGGAAAAGCGTCGGCGACAAGCTTGTCGAACCGCGTCTTCGCTGCCACCTCGACGGTGGCCCTCCGCGTCTCGCCAGACTCGTCTTCCAGGCCAATATCGTCCTCGTCTGCCATCGCTACCCCTAACGCATCCGTCCGAAAAATTGGGAGACTTTTCGCAAGAGCGGATGCATGAAAACCGTGAACCAGAGAAAAGACGATCGGCTCCGATCGCTTGCTCCCAGCGGCGCGTCGACAAACCGCGCCGGATTCGCTAAACGCCGCCTATCGCAGAAATCCGCGCTGAAGGAAAGTATCATGGCAGGGCCGATCGACGAAGACCGCGAGGCGCCGCTCGATCCGGCGATCGCCCGGGTACAGGCTCGCCTGCGCACCATGATGCTGATCGCCGCCGGCACGCTCGGCATCGGCCTGATCGCCGTCTTCGTTGCCATCGCTTTCCGGGTGGCGCGGAGCGGCGAGGCGGCAGCACCGGCCGGCACACCCTTCCAGACCCTGATCGAGGTGGTCACGCCCGGCACCATCGTCAGCACCGAGGTCGACGCCGACCGCCTGTCGCTGACCATCGACGGCCCCGAGGGTAAGGTGATCGAGATCCACCACCTGCCCTCCGGCAAGCTGGTCGGCCGCGCCGTGCTGCTGGCGAAGTAACGTCGAGACTTAAAGCTATTGAACCACCTTTAAGACAACACCGGCGCCGTTTGGAAGGCGCCGGTATCGAAAGGTTACTCTCCCCAGGCCGCGAAGGCGTCGGCGAACGCCTTCTCACCGGGCGCGCCCTTCTCGAAGGTGAGAATAGCGCGACGCCGGCTGCCATAACGGATCGGAATATCGATCCAGGACCGCTCCTTCAGCAACTGAACGTTCCGGGTAACGTCCTGCTCGAGGCCGGACAGCGCCAGCCAGAACAGGCTGTCGGATACTTTGGCGACGGCGCCTGTGATGGTGTCGCCGCGCGCTTCCTCGGTCTGCTTGGCGATCATGCCAGGAGCGGCGTCGATGAACTTGCCGGCGAACGACGGAGGCACATCGAAGGAAAATTCCACGATGTGACTGGCCGGCAGCGCCTGATCGTCGTTCTTGTGAATGGAAAGGCGCATCTTGAGGCCCAGTTGCGGGATCTCGACATCGCCCCGGATCTGCGGCACCGGCTTGTCGCCGGGCAGCGCTGGTTCGTTGACGAAGGTCCACAGCACCGTGCCATCGAGCTTGGTTCCCGGAGCGCCCGGAATAGGCTCCTCGTAGAGGATGGCCTTCTGAGCGACGCCGATGGTTTGGCCGCTCTGAGCGGCGGCCGGCGGGGTCGACGGCGCGACGGGGGGCGCCAGGACAGGTCCTGCGTCGGCCAGCGGGGTCGTCTGGCTCGGCGCCGCCGGAGCCATGGCCGTTGCACCACCAGGCGCCGGTGGCAGGTCGGGATCGACAGTAGCTGGCGCGGGCACCGCCTCCGTCTGTACTGCGACGGCATCCGGTGCGACCGGCGCCGCCGGCGCCTCGCCCTCAGCCGGCAGCCGATCGAGAATCTTGGGAGCAAGGCCGTCGTCGCTCGTCGTCGCCGCGTTGCTCTCGGTCTGCGGCGCACCGGCGAACAATCCCGACAAGGTATCGCGATACGCGAAGACGGCACTACCAAGCGCCACCACCAAGATTACGGCGGCGCCAATCAGCAGCAAGCGAAGGCGCCGCCCCGAACCGGCGCCATCGTCCGGCCACGGCAGCGTTGCCGTCTCGCGCTGAGGCTGCAAGCGGTCGGTTTCAAGATTGTCGGGCGTCGCCAGGATAACGGCTTCCTGGCGCGAACTGGTCGGACGGGCATGTCCGAAGTCCGGCTCAACCCTTGCCCCGGGGGCCGGTTCTTCGACCTCGTCCACCTCGTTCATGGCGTGGCGCGCGGCGCGCAAGGCCGTGGAGGATGCCTCGCCCAGCGAATCGGCCTGCTTCAGCGTCCGAGACAGCGCACTGACACCAACGCCGATACGCGGCTCGCCATGCTCGTCGGGCAGGCGCGCGGTCGGCAATCTCGGCCGCTCGGTCGGCAGGCTCGCCGGTGCGCGGGGCGCGTCCCGGCCAGAAGACTCAGCGCGAACTGGCGGCTCCGAACGGGCGGGCGCACCGCGCGCCGTCAGCGGTTCGATGTGTCGGAACGGATTCATGTCCGGCGTCGCGAGCGGCTCGATATGGCGGAACGGATTCATATCGGGTGTCGCGAGCGAGGCCAAGCCACCCTTGCGAGACGGGGCCGAGGGTTCCTCGTGCCTGGGTTCGGGGTGCGGCTCCGGCTCGGCGCGCGGCGCGGGTTCCGCTGGGGCCGGCGGCGGCGCCTTGACAACGGGCGCAGGCTCCGCCCTGGTCGAAGCTTCTTCGGCGATGCCCGCCACCTCGGCCTCAACTCTACGAATGCAATCCTCAAGCGCCACACGCTGGTCGGCGATGTCGGTCGGCGACAGCGGCGGATTGTACGAGCTGAGCTGGCGGAGCAGCGCGACCCGAGCCTTCTCGTAGACGGCGCGCCTCGCCTCGCCCGACCCAGACGGCAGCGAGGAAATGGCACGCTTCAATACGGGATAGTAGTCGGCCATGTACCGCATCTCTCGGCTTGGCGCCCCGCCTTGCGGCGGAACGCTGTTTCGATAGGACACCCGGCGGCGAGCCATGCGATGGCGGCCGGGCTTTTTTGCGGCAGGAAAGCCAGCAAAACGTGGTGAATCACTTAATCCTGAAACGGATCACGCACAAGAATCGTGTCGAGACGATCGGGACTGGTGGACAACATGGCCACAGGCGCGCCGATCAATTCTTCGATATGGCGCACATACTTGATCGCCTGCGCCGGCAGCTCGGCCCACGAGCGGGCACCGGCCGTCGATTCCTTCCAGCCTTCCATCGTCTCGTAGATCGGCTTCACCCGCGCCTGCTCTTCCTGATTAGCCGGCAGGTAATCGAGGGTACGGCCATCGATCTCGTAGCCGATGCAGACCTTGATTTCGTCGAGGCCGTCGAGCACGTCGAGCTTGGTGAGCGCGATGCCGTTGATGCCCGAGGTGACCACCGTCTGGCGCACCAGCACGGCGTCGAACCAGCCGCAACGGCGCTTACGGCCGGTGACGGTGCCGAACTCGCGGCCGCGCTCGCCGAGGAAATCGCCAACCTCGTCGAACAGCTCGGTCGGGAACGGCCCGGAACCAACGCGCGTCGTGTAGGCCTTGGTGATGCCGAGCACGTAGTTGAGCGCCCCCGGCCCCATGCCGGCCCCAGCGGCGGCCTGTCCGGCCGTGGTGTTGGAACCAGTCACGAAGGGATAGGTGCCATGATCGTTGTCGAGCAGCGCGCCTTGGGCGCCCTCGAACAGGATGCGGGCGCCCGACTTGCGCTTCTCATCGAGCAGCCGCCAGGTGACGTCCATATAGGGCAGGATGAAATCGGCGACTGCCATCAACTCGGCGCGGATGGTCTCCGGCGCGATTTCCGGCTGACCGAGGCCGCGGCGAAGCGGATTGTGGTGGGAGAGCAATCGCTCGATACGATTGTTCAGCGTCTCGGGGTGGGCGAGATCGACGAGGCGGATGGCACGGCGGCCAACCTTGTCCTCATAAGCGGGGCCGATGCCGCGCTTGGTGGTGCCGATGCGGGTCGATGGCGAAGCGGCGTTCTCACGCAGCTCGTCGAGCTCCTGATGAATGGACAGGATGAGCGTGGCGTTCTCGGCGATGCGCAGGTTATCCGGGCTGATCTTGACGCCCTGCTCGCGGATACGCGTCACTTCGGCAACGAAGGCACGCGGATCGACCACGACGCCGTTGCCGATGACGGAAAGCTTGCCCGGGCGGGCGACACCGGAGGGCAGCAGCGACAGCTTGTAGGAAACGCCGTCGATCACCAGCGTGTGGCCGGCGTTATGACCGCCCTGGAAACGGACGACCACATCGGCCCGCTCGGACAGCCAGTCGACGATTTTGCCTTTGCCTTCGTCTCCCCACTGGGAGCCGACCACCACTACGTTCGCCATTGAAAAGGTCCTGTCGTTCAAGTGCCAGACCTTTCCGCGCCGCGCCGCCGATGGCAGCACCCACACGGAAAGCCCCGATGCTTTGGGCACCGGGGCTTGACCGACTATAACGGCCCCCGCCTCTCAATGAAAGTCGCGATGTCGGAAATCTGCCACTTATCCGGAAGCCGGCGTACCGGAATTCGCGAAAGAGACGTGCGGGGCGATCTCGAACCCACTAGGAAGAGATGACCAGAGATCGACGAGAGGTGCTTTGTGACCGATGATAGTATTTGGTCGCGTCTCTACAGCCGGCCCTATCTTCTCCTGATATTGTCGCCGCTCTTCTGGGCCGGCAATGCCGTGGCGAGTCGCCTCGCCGTTGGCCATGTATCGCCCATGGCACTCACCACCTTTCGCTGGTCCGGCGTGTTGCTTTTGCTTGTCGTCTTCGCCCGCAAGCCCGTGGTTGCCGACTGGTCGGTAATGAAAAGTCGGCTGCCCTATATGCTGGCGATGGGCGCGCTCGGCTTCACCTTTTTCAATGCCTTCTTCTATATCGCCGCCCATTTCACATCGGCGGTCAACATCGGCATCATCCAGGGCGCCCTGCCCGGCCTCGTCTTTGTCTTCGCCTACCTGATCGCCGGCACGCGGGCCGGGTCCGGCCAGTTGGCCGGCATGGCAACGACGCTTGTCGGTGTCGGTGTCATCGCCATCAAGGGCGACATCAGCACCCTCGCCTCGCTCGACCTCAATGCCGGCGATCTGATGATGCTCGGGGCCTGCGTCGTCTATGCCCTTTACACCGTGCTGTTGCCCCGCAGGCCGAAGATTGCCGGTCTCTCTTTTTTCGCCGGCCTTTCCGTCGCCGCCTTCCTTACCTCTCTGCCCTTTCTCGCCGTGGAGATCGCCATGGGGCAATATGTCGCCCCGACGCCCTTCGGCTGGTTGGTCGTGGCCTATTGCGCCGTCTTCCCGTCGGTGATCTCGCAGATCTTCTTCGTGCGCGGTGTCGAACTGGTCGGACCGGGACGGGCCGGCGTGTTCATCAACCTCATCCCGGTCTTCGCCTCGGTTCTCGCCGTGCTGGTGCTCCGCGAGAGCTTCCATGCCTATCACGCCGTGGCGCTGGCGCTCGTGCTCGGCGGCATCTTCTGGGCCGAATGGAGCAAGCGCGGCGGGGTCACCGCCTGAGGGAGGCGAGACCTTCTGGGACCGTTTGAGAATTCGCGCCGGCGGCCGTCTGAGTAGAACTTAGAAATGGTCACTGGCGCAGCGTCAGCGTCGCGGTCACGCTGCTGTCGGTATAATCGCCGCCAGCCGTGTCGGAGCGGACGATCTTGTGCGCGCCGTCGAGGCCGAGTTCCACCGTTCGGTTCAGCTTGTAGCCGACGCCGGCCTTCAGCGTCGTGGTCGTCACCTGATGATCGATACCAGCGTAATCTTCCAGCGTCAGTTCGCCACCGGTCACCACGAAGGCGTTCGGCGTCAGCGCATAGGTCACCGTCAGCTCGCCGGTGCGCTTGAGTACGCCCGACGCGCCAGCCGTCGATGTCGGCGCGAAACTGGTCGAGGCGGCCCCCGTCAGACGGAGCAACTCGCTGGGATCCCACGTCAGTGAGGCCGAGCCGATCACGCCGGAAATATCGGAAAGCGAGCTTTCCTTGAGCCACTCGTAGCCGTAGCCGAGGGCGATCTCGCCGGTGACGTCGTCGCGCGACACGGAAACGCCGGCCTTGGCCTCGCCACCCACACCGCTCCGGCTGACACCATCGCCGGCTGCCGGCCGATCGAAGGTGCGTCCGAAGGCGCCAAGCTCCACAAATGGCTGAAACACGGCGCCGCTGTCGAGCGACAGGCGCAACGACGACGACAAGTCGGTATTGTCGAGCGTCGTGTCGGTCTCGTTCACGGTGCGATCAATACCGATACCGGTCTTGAGACCGATAAGGCCGCCGAACCGTTCGTAGCCGAGCGTGCCGGAGAAAGTGTTTTCCTTGCCGTCGCCAGATGTGTCGTCGCGAAGCGTCCAGCCAGCCGACGCCGTGAGACGATCGGCATTGGTGAGATCGAAGCGGCCGACGATGCTGGCATCGCCCTCGGGCAGCTTTTCATCGATGCCGGAAAGCGAGCGGCGGTAGGCGCCGGAAAGCCGCATCTCCAGGCTGTTGCGCTCCCAGTCGGAACGGGCGTCGATTTCGCCGGTGGAGCGGACGAAGGTTTCGTTGCCGTCCACCGAATGATGGCGAAGGCCGATGCCCGTCGAGGTGGTGGCATTCACCACGAAACTGCCAAGACGAAGACCGAGCGGCTCATATTCGGCGCGGGCATCCGCCTCGCGCGTCACGGCCGGCAAGCTCGGCGCCACCGCCGCCAGTTTGGCCGAAAGGCTGGGCGGCACCGGCCGGACAACCGTCCTGAGGTCGGTCGCCGGCAAGCTGGCGCGCAAGGACGGAATGACAAACTCGGCGGCATCAGGTTTGGCGGCAGCGGTGTCCGCCGCCTCTCCGAGAGTCGCGTCGGCGGTGGTGTTGACCGGCTTGGCGGGCAGTGTGGTTCTGAGCGCCGGCACGACGTCCGGGTCGCCGCCCTCCTGCGCGTAGGAGGGCGCGGCGAGGAGAACGGACGCCATCGTCAGAGCCCGAAAGGTCTGCCGCCGATGCACGCCCCGCCTCCGTCGCCGCGCTCACCGCCCCGAGCGGTGTCCAGTGTTGACGAAGAGTAAAGGATGTAGGTTAACGAGCCGTTAGGCAGCTGTCCGGCGGTGAACAGCCCGAGCCGGGATTAGCCCCCGGACTCCGGCTCGACCAGGAAACGGCCGTTACGGTGACCGACGATCCGCACCCGCGTGCCGCTTGCCAGGTCCGGCCCGTCGGCCCGCCAGATGGTGTCGTCGAGGCGTATATGGCCGGATCCGCCCTCGATCGCCCGATCGACCACAGCCAGACGACCGACCTGCCGGCCGAGCCGGTCGTTGGCAAAACCGTCTCCCTCCTTGGACGCCCGGCCATAGAAGCGCCGGCCGATCAGCACGGCCGCCGCCGACAACAGGACGAACAGCACCGCCTCCACCTGCCAGCTCATGGCGATGGCGAGGGCCAGCAAGCCGACGACCATCGCCGCTGCGCCGAACCAGATGAAGAACGTGCCCGGTACCACCACCTCGATGCCGGCCAACAGCAACGCCAACAGCAGCCATGACCACGGCCCGAGATAGACGATCAGCCCTTCGAGAAGGCCCATGATGTATCCTTCCCTCAACCGCCGACCGGCGGCACGGCGCCACGCCGGCGCGGCGACGTGTCGGCCGGTCCGCCCCGCGCGCCGTCGTCGCTGAAGGCGGCGCGGGCCAGTTCGGCAATGCCGCCCAGCGAACCGAGCAAGGCAGTCGCCTCCATCGGCAGCATCAGGATCTTCTGGTTGGGCGAATGGGCGAACTGGCTTAGCGCCTGCGTATACTTGTCGGCGATGAAGTAGTTAAGCGCCTGCACGTCACCGTTAGACACCGCCTCGGACACCAGCGCCGTCGCCTTGGCTTCGGCCTCGGCGAGACGCTCGCGCGCCTCGGCATCGCGGAAGGCCGCTTCGCGCCGGCCCTCGGCCTGCAACACCTGCGCCTGCTTCTCGCCCTCGGCCTTCAGGATGGCCGACTGGCGCGAGCCCTCGGCTTCCAGGATCTGAGCGCGCTTCTCACGTTCCGCCTTCATCTGCCGGGCCATGGAGGCGACAAGGTCGGCCGGCGGATTGATGTCCTTGATCTCGATGCGGGTGATCTTGACGCCCCAGGCCTCGGTCGCCGCGTCGACGACGCGAAGCAGGCGGGAATTGATCTCGTCGCGGTTGGACAGGAGATTGTCGAGGTCCATCGAGCCCATCACCGTGCGGATGTTGGTCATGGTGATGTTGAGGATGGCGCGCTGCAGATTGGATATTTCATAAGCGGCACGCGCCGCGTCGAGCACTTGATAGAAGGCGACGCCGTCCACCGTGCAGGTGGCGTTGTCGCGGGTGATGATCTCCTGGCTCGGCACATCCAGCACCTGCTCCATGCGGTTGAGCTTGGCGCCGATGCGATCGAAGAAGGGAACGATCAGGTTGAGTCCGGGCTGTAGCGTTCGCGTGTAGCGGCCAAAACGCTCCACCGTCCAGTTGTAACCTTGCGGCACCTGCTTGATGCCGGCGAACAGGACGATGATGGCGAGCAGAACCAGCGCGATGATGGCGATGTCGCCGCCACTCAAAAAGACATCCATGACGATCCTCCCGAAAATGCTCAGTAAGTCTAGGCATTTCCGGGGAGGATATCAAATGACACGCCGAGCGGGCGGACATATCCAAGCCGCGTGACCGACTTCCGGCGCCAGGCGGTGCCAGCGTGGCAAGCACGAAAGCCCATAGCCAGGCCGCCGGCGATTGAGACGGATAAAGCAATCGCCGGTGGCGATTGCCACCTTAAGCGGCAACCGTCGCGGGCTGGGCGGGAATAAGCCGGCCGACCGGCTGAAGCACGCCTTCGGCGCCATCGAGCGCGCCGGACACAAGTTCAAGGCCAAGGAAGCGGGCCCGCTCAAAAGGACCGGGCATGGCGAGCTGCTCCATGCCATGCGTCGAGAAGCCGAAGCGCCGGTAGTAGGGCTCGTCACCGACCAGCACGATGGCGCCATGACCGAACGCCCGCGCCCGATCGGCGGCAAGCCGCATCAGCGCGGCACCGATGCCAGAGCCCCGGCAGTCGTCATCGACGGCGAGCGGACCGAGCAGCAGCAGCGGCTTCCGTCCGGCCGCCGCGTCCCACAGGCGCACGCTACCGACGAGGCGATCGCCATCGCGGGCAACCAGCGCCAAACCTTCGGAAGGGAGACGCCCCGAGCGAATCTTTTCCGACGATTTACGAAAGCGGGCCGGGCCGAAGGCGCGGTCGAGCAGCATTTCGCGGGCGAACACATCACCCGCCTGTTCATTCATGTAGGCGATCATCAAGGCAACCCCGCCCCCCGCCGCAACAGGCGGGGCGATGAAGTCACAAAGGGAGCCGGACGGACCCCGTCCGGAGCGATGTCAAATCACGTAGGACTTGAGCGGCGAGAAGCCATTGAAGGCCACCGCCGAGTAGGTCGTCGTGTAGGCGCCGGTGCCTTCGATCAGCACTTCATCGCCGATCTCCAAGCTGATCGGCAGCTCATAGGGCGTCTTCTCGTAGAGAACGTCGGCGCTGTCGCAGGTCGGGCCAGCCAAGACGCAGGGCGCCGTGGCGCTGCCATCGTGGCGGGTGCGAATCGGATAGCGGATCGCCTCTTCCATCGTCTCGGCGAGACCGCCGAACTTGCCGATGTCGAGATAGACCCAGCGCTGCTCGTCGTCGCGATGCTTCTTGGAGATCAGCACCACTTCCGCCTTGATCATGCCGGCACCGCCGACCATGCCGCGGCCCGGCTCGATGATCGTCTCGGGCACGTGGTTGGCAAAATGCCGACGCACCGCCTCGTCGATCGAGCGGCCGTAGGCCTCCGTCGCCGGAACGTCCTTGAGATAGCGGGTCGGGAAGCCACCGCCGAGATTGACCATCTTGAGCTGGATACCGCGATCGGCCAGCTCGCCGAAGATGGCGGCGGCCGATGCGAGCGCACCGTCCCAAGCATCAAGGTTGCCCTGCTGCGAGCCGACGTGGAAGGAGATGCCATGGGCGGTGAGGCCGGAGCGATGGGCGTGCTCAAGTACCTCGGCGGCCATCGACGGCTCGCAACCGAACTTGCGGCTGAGCGGCCATTCGGCGCCGGCACCGTCGCACAGGATGCGGCAGAACACCTTGGCGCCAAGCTTGCCGGTCGCCTCGGCCTGACGGGCAACCTTGTCCACCTCGGCCTCGCAGTCGACGGCAAACAGGTTGACGCCCAGCTCGAGAGCGCGAGCGACATCGCGCTCCTTCTTGATGGTGTTGCCGAAGGAGATGCGGTCGGCCGTTGCGCCGGTGGCCAGCACCATCTCGATCTCCGGGATCGAGGCGCAATCGAAGGACGAGCCGAGGTCGGCGAGCAGCTGCAGCACTTCCGGCGACGGATTAGCCTTCACCGCATAATAGATGCGGGTATCGGGCAACGCATGGCGGAAGGCGTTGAAGTTATCGCGGACGACATTGAGATCGACCACCAAGCAGGGGCCTTCGGGTCGTCGGGCGGCAAGGAAATCAAGGATGCGAGCGGTCATGGCTCAGTGAACTCCGTCGTCCAAGCTCTGCGTTCCGAGGGTGAGCTATTCTCTCTCCGCGACCGGTGTGGACCCGGCACGCGCAAGCGAATGCACCCTCACCTTCCGTTTCCGAAAGGCGGTGAAAGTCAGTTGCGACCTCGGATCCCAAACACTCGGCGAAGAGGCGCCGAGCGGTTATGACCGTTGGTCGTAGAGCCTTTGATTGGACGGATTACTCCAGTCCGCACGTCCGGCAAGGAAGTAAGTGCCTCTTTAGTAACGCCAGCGTTTGGAGCGCCAGCAGAGACCAAAAAAGCCCTCTACGTCGTTGCTTTAAGTCGCGTCCGCCGCTTGAGAAGCAGCTTAGACCCGGTTTAACTCCGGTCACCGGTTGCCCTCGCCGGAACCGCCGTTAAGCGGCCCTAGCGAAACCGGCACGCAACCACAGGCACGTGCGAAATTGGGCAAGGACGCATGTACTCTGCGTTGCCCCCTTCTGCAAGACCTTCGAACTCGAAAATTCGTTTGTGACGACAATTTCACGCGATGCGCCCTCCTGGCGGCACCTCAGCCAAACGAATGCCCGCCATCCTTTGCGGCGTCACAGGTCAAGTGCAACAGGCACTGTCGAAGCGGCAGTAGTTCAACAGGAAGAATTCGATTGTCCACTCACGGGAAACGATACGTAAAACAGCAGAAAATCGCATGATTCTGCGATGGAGACCTTATTTTTCATATTGACGGCACTAAGCGGATTCAGGTCATTAGGATTAACGGGCGTGACTGTCGGTTGGCCGATTGCTGGGCTGCTACAAAGTCGGCCCTAAAGCGCTTTCGCCATCTCGCGGAGGGTTTCGGAGGCCACGGAACTGCTCGTGCTGGGATGTCGAAGGCGGAAACGTGCTCGAACTGGCGGCGGACAATGGACACATTCACACGCATGCGGACTTTCGTGGAGGTCGTCGAAGCGGGAGGGTTCTCGGCGGCGGCACGAAAGCTCGGCAGGTCGAAGGCCCTGATCTCGAAATACGTAAAAGAACTTGAAGACGAGTTGGGCGCCCGCCTGATGAACCGCACGACGCGGCGTCTGTCGCTCACTGAACTCGGGCAGGCTTATTTTCGCGACGCGGGTGAGATCCTCCAGCGGGTCGACGATCTTCAGGACATGGTGCGCGAACGCCACGGCGAGCCGACCGGTCTGCTACGCGTCGCCGCTCCTCGCACCTTCGGCGATTCGACGCTCGGCAAGGCGATCATGGATTTCGTGGCGGCCAATCCCGCCATCCGCCTCGACCTCAGGCTCGACGATCGCTTCGTCGATCTGATCGACGAGGGCTTCGACTGCGCCATCCGCGTCAGCGAATTATCCGATTCGAGCCTGATCGCCCGCAAACTCGCCGACTATCGCTTTGCGACGGTGGTTCATCCCGACGTCGTCGCCATCCACGGCTTGCCGGACACACCGGACGACCTGACGCGGCTACCCTGCATCATCGATTCCAACCTTCGCAACCGTTTCAACTGGCGCTTCCTGGTCGCCGGCATCCGGCAGACGGTGCCGGTATCCGGCCGTGTTGAGGTGAACTCGCCGTCCGCCGTGCGCCTCGCCGTGCTCGCCGGTCTCGGTTACGGGTCCGTACCCTACAAGATGGTCGAGGACGATATCGCCGCCGGCCGGCTTAAAATCGTGCTGGCCGACTTCGAGCTGGGCGCCGCCAATATCTACGTCGTCTACCCGCATCGTCGGCACCTCTCCGCCAAGATCCGCGCCTTCGTCGACTTCATGGCCGACTGGTTCCAGAAAAACGGCGACGAATGCAATGGCGGGCCAGAGACGGCACAGGTCGAAACCGGACAGGTCGAAGTCGAACAGCCGAGTTGACATCGTCCCGCCTTGTTTGGCAGCGATGTGTCGCCGAAGGCGCTGCTGCCACCGCCACGGGATGCCGCTCGTGACCAAGAGGACTAATTTCTTCGCCGCCGCCTTTGCCGGCGCCCTTGCAGTGGCCGCGCCAGCCGCTGCCCATCCCCACGTCTGGGTCGATGCCAAAGCCGAGGTGGTGTTCGACGGCAAGGGCGATATCACCGCCATCCGCAACATCTGGCGCTTCGATGACGCCTATTCGGCCTTCGCAAGCCAGGGCCTCGACACCAACGGCGACGGCAAGCTCAGCGCCGACGAACTGAAGCCGCTCGCCGACCTCAATGTCAAATCGCTGAAGGACTACGCCTACTTCACCTTCATCACCGCCGCCGACGGCAAGGACATCGACTTCAACAAGCCCACTGAGTACTGGCTGCAGCAAGACGGCGATCACCTCATCCTGTTCTTCACGCTGCCGACCAAGGCGCCGCTCAAATCCACAGGGAAGATAAGGCTGGAGGTCTACGACCCCACCTTCTTCGTCGCTTTCCGCATGATTGACGACAAGAACGGCCCCATCGTCCTCGACGGCGCTCCCGCCGCCTGCGCCATCAAAACATTCCGGCCGCCGGACATGGACCCAGCAGCCGCCGCCGCGCTGGCCGCCATCCCGGCTGACCAGCGCAACCTGCCACCCGAGCTGCAGCTTCTGGCCGACGACCAGACCAATGGGGCCGACATCACATGCCCTTGACCGTTCGCCCTGCCCCCATCGTCGGCCTCGGCGTCGTCGCACTCCTCCTCTTAGCAGCTCCGGCGCTCGCTTCGACCGGCCCGTTCGGCGTCGGGCTGCCGGAGCCGGCCGCCACCGGCGGCGCTTTCCTGCCGGGCCTGTTCCGGTTCATAGCCGGCTGGCAGGCCACCTTCTACCGCGACCTCACGGCGACCATCACCGCCATGAAGACCAACGGCAACGCCGGTGTCTGGCTGATGACGCTGTCGTTTCTTTACGGCGTGCTGCATGCCGTCGGTCCCGGACATGGCAAGGCGGTGATCTCAACCTACGTGCTTGCCAATCGCGAAACGGCCAGGAACGGCGCCATTCTCGCCCTCGTCTCGGCACTCGCCCAGGCGGTGACGGCGGTCGTCATGGTGCTCATCGCCGCCGTGCTGCTCGGCGCCACCTCGATCGCCATGACACAAGCGGCCGCGGCGATGGAAACGGGATCCTTCGCGCTGATCGTCCTGCTCGGTCTTTGGCTGGTCTGGCGCAAGATCGTCCGCCCCCTCGGTGACTGGTTTGCCGAACGCTACGCTCCGGTCGCCGTCACGATCGGCGGCGCTCCCGCCGTAATGACCACCAGCTTTGGCGCCGCCAGCCATGACGGGTGCGGCCACGATCACCACAGGCTTGGCCTGAAGCCGGCTCGCCACGTCCACGACGAGTCTTGTGGTCATGTTCACGCGCCGTCGCTGGAGGTCGCCACCGGCCGCCTCGACTGGAAGAAGGCGTGGTCGGCGGTCGTCGCCGTCGGTCTTCGGCCCTGTACCGGCGCGCTGATCGTGCTGGTATTCGCCCTGAGCCAAGGCCTGTTGGCCGCGGGCATCGCCTCGGCTTTCACCATGGCTTTCGGCACCGGCTTCACCGTCGCCGTCTTGACGCTCGCCGCCGTCATGACACGCGGTTTGGCCGTCCGCCTCGCCGCCACCGGCGGCGGCGACTTCGGCCACCGCCTGCACACCGTTATCGAAGCCGGCGCGGCGGTGACTGTGCTGCTGTTCGGCCTGCTGATGTTCGGCGCGTCTCTCTGGGGTTGATCTCGACCCCTTGGAGAGACCGCTTAGCGTTTGGCGGCTTCGGCGGCGATTGCCGCGCCAAAGGCTTCGAGGATGGCCTTCGACGGACCGTCGGTCGCGCCCCAGTATTCGGGGTGCCACTGAACACCCAGCGTGAAGCCAGCGGCTCCCTTCACCGACACCGCCTCGATGGTGCCATCCGGCGCCGTCGCCTCGACGGCGAGACGGTCGGAAAGCCGCGCCACCGCCTGCCGGTGCAGCGAGTTCACCTGTATCTCCCCCTCGACGATGCGGCCAAGGCAGCCGCCAGCGGCGATCGTCACGCCATGGCGGATGGCAAACTTGCCGTCCATGTCGGCAACGTCGGGATGGCGATGGTCCATGCGATCCGGCAGATCCTGAACATCGGAGGCGAGCGATCCGCCGAGCGCCACGTTGAGTTCCTGCAAGCCGCGACAGATGCAGAGCAGCGGAACGCCGCGCTCGATCGCCCGCCGGATCAGCGGCAAGCTGGTTGCATCGCGCACTTCATCATAGGGGCCCATCGCCTCGGTCGCCGCTACGCCATAATGCGACGGATGGACATTGGTTCTCGATCCCGTGGCGACGACGCCATCGACCCTATCGAGAACGGCGTCGAGGTCGAGGCGCGGTCCGAAGGCCGACAGGATCACCGGCAGGCCGCCCGACACCCCGAGCACAGCCTCGAGGTAGGTGGTGGGCGCGCAGTGCCAAGTGTAGCCGTCAAAATCACGGGTATCGGCTGTGAAGAGAACGACGGGAGCAGTCATGAATGGATCCGAAGCGTTGAGAACCCAACCTTGTTAGCCGATTGTCCGGATAAGCGGGAGACACATTGTTGCCTGAGTTTTGGCCAGGCTGCCACGCATGACGATTTTGCGCAACTTTCGGAAAAGTTTGCAGGATTGTAGCATCACCTAATTGCGTGATGCCGAATTTTCCGTTTTTAATGCCGCGCGCGCCGGTTCCGGCCTCCCTTCGGAAGCTGAGCGGCGTTGGAATTTAAGCGATGCCGTCGCGTCAAGCGGGGCATGAAATAGGGGCAAGGGGAGGATCGCATGGATCGTCGTCAGTTCATCAGGAAAGCCGGGCTCGTCTCCACCGGCGCCGCGGCGAGCGTGGGGACGCTCGCCATGCCGGCCATCGCGCAGTCGCAGCCGGAGATCAAATGGCGCCTCGCCTCGAGCTTTCCGAAATCGACCGACGCCATCTTCGGCTCTTCCGAACTGTTTGCCAAGACGGTGTCCGAGGCGACCGACGGCAAGTTCCAGATCCAGGTGTTCCCGGCCGGCGAGCTGGTGCCGCCGCTGCAGGTGCTCGATGCCGTGCAGAACGACACCGTCGAGATCACCCACACCGCCTCCTATTACTTCATCGGCAAGGACTTGACCTTCGCCATCGCCACCTCGCTGCCCTTCGGCCTCAACACCCGCCAGCAGCAGGCCTGGATCTACCAGGGCGGCGGCCTCGAACTGATGAACGACTTCCTTGCCAACTATAACGCTGTGATGCTGCTCGGCGGCAACACCGGCACGCAGATGGGTGGCTGGTTCCGTAACGAGATCAACACCGTCGCCGATCTCAAGGGGCTGAAGTTCCGCGTTGGCGGCGTCGGCGGCAGGGTGCTGGCGACCCTCGGTGTCGTGCCGCAGCAGATCCCGGCCCCGGACATCTACCCGGCGCTCGAGAAGGGCACCATCGACGCCACCGAGTGGGTCGGTCCCTATGACGACGAGCGGCTCGGCCTCTATCAGGTGGCCAAGTACTATTATTATCCGAGCTTCTGGGAAGGCTCGTCGGCGCTGCAGTACATGATCAACAAGAAGAAGTGGGAAGAGCTGCCGCAGGCCTACAAAGCGGTGCTGAGGGCCGCCGCCGCGCTTGCCAACGACGACATGACCGCCGCCTATGACGCCCGCAACTTCGCCGCCCTGAAGCGTCTGGTGGCGCAGGGCGTGCAGCTGAGGCCCTTCAGCCGCGAGATCCTCGACGCCGCCTATGACGCCTCCTTCAAGCTCTACGCCGATGAATCGGCCAAGAACCCGGCCTTCAAGAAGATCTACGAGCCGTGGAAGCAGTTCCGCGCCGAGAGTTACCAGTGGTTCCGCGTCGCCGAATACAACTTCGATTCTTACGTCTATTCGCAGCAGGCTGCCGGCAAGTAAGCCGGCGCGCATCGCACAAAGCAAAAGGCCGGCGGAGCGATCCGCCGGCCTTTCGCTTTTCGGTCCGCATCAGGGCTTGGCGCCAAAGTCCGGCGCGGGAGCCCCAAAGGACGGCGCTGGCGCCCCGAACGAGGGCGCGGCCGGTGTTCCGAACGGGCTGCCCCCCGCTCCCGGTGCGCCAAAAGCCGGAGCCGCCGGTGCCGGCGCCATGATGTCGATCTTGACGTTGTCGAGGTTCACCGCCGGGCGATCGCCCTTGTAGTGCGTCACCATGCCCGGGAACAGGATGACCAGCGCCACCATCAGCACCTGGATGAAGACGAAGGGGATGGCGCCCAGATAGATCTGCGACGAGGTAACCGGCGCCGTCCTCTGGCCGGAGATCTTGTCGACGTAAGGGTGATTCGGCGCCACCGAACGCAGGAAGAACAGCGCGAAGCCGAACGGCGGGTGCATGAAGGACGTCTGCATGTTGACGCCCAGGAGCACGCCGAACCACACGAGATCGATGCCCAGCTTGTCGGCAACCGGCGCCAAGAGCGGGATGATGATGAAGGCCAGCTCGAAATAATCGAGGAAGAAGGCGAGGAAAAACACCAGGAGGTTGACGACGATCAGAAAGCCCACTTCGCCGCCCGGCAGGCCGGCCAGCAGGCTCTCCACCCAGAGATGACCGTTGATGCCGTAGAAGGTCAGCGAAAAGACGCGGGCGCCGAGCAGCACGAACATGCAGAAGGCGGACAGCTTGGCCGTCTGCTCCAGCGCCTGCACCACCATGGTGAAGGTGAGGCGGCGGTTGACGATGGCGAGCAGCAGCGCGCCGACCGACCCCATGGCACCCCCTCGGTCGGCGTCGCAACACCGATGAAGATGGTACCCAGCACCAGGAAGACCAGCACCAGCGGCGGCACCAGCGATGTCAGCACCCTAGCGAGGAGGCGCCAGCCGCGCAGCGTTCGCGCCTCCGGCGGCAGGGCCGGCACCCAGTTGGGCCGAATAATGGAGACGACGAAAACAAACAGCGCGTAGAGGGCGGTGAGGATCAGGCTCGGATAGAGCGCGCCCTTATACATATCGCCCACCGACTGGCCGAGCTGGTCGGCCAGCACGATCAGCACCAGGCTCGGCGGGATGATCTGGGCGAGCGTGCCCGAGGCGGCGATGACGCCCGAGGCGATGCGGCGGTCATAGCCGTAACGCAGCATGATCGGCAGCGAGATGAGCCCCATGGCGATCACCGACGCGGCAACGACGCCGGTGGTGGCTGCGAGCAACGCGCCGACGAAGATCACCGCGTAGGCGAGGCCGCCGCGGATCGGCCCGAACAGCTGGCCGATGGTGTCGAGCAGATCTTCCGCCATGCCCGACCGCTCCAGCACCAACCCCATGAAGGTGAAGAACGGGATGGCGAGCAGCGTGTCGTTGCTCATGATCGACCAGACGCGATCGGGGATCGCCTGGAATAGGTTGGGCGACAACAGGCCGAGTTCGATGCCGATCAAGCCAAAGCCGAAGCCACACGCAGCCAGCGCGAAGGCTACGGGATAGCCGATCAGCAGGAACAGCAGCATCGAGCCGAACATGATCGGCGCGAGGTTGGCGACGAGGAAGGCGGTCATGGCAAGCAGTCCTCGTCGGTCAGATTTGGGATCCGTGAGTCGGCAACGGATCCGGTCCATCGCCCGTCAGGAAGGCGATGCGCTTGATGATCTCGCTCACCCCTTGCAGACCGAGCAGCGAAAAGCCGACGGGGATCAATATCCAGGCCGGCCACAGCGGCAGGCCGCCGGCGCTCGACGACACCTCGCCGCTCACCATCTTGGACACCACCTGCGGCCAGCTGAGCCAGATGGCCGCCGCGGTGAACGGCAGCAGGAACAACAGCGTGCCGACAATGTCGATGATCACCTGGGTCCGCCGGCTCAGATGCGAAGCGACGATGTCGATCCGGACGTGCTCGCCCTTCAAAAGCGTATAGCCGGCGCAGAGCAGAAACACCGCCGAAAACAGGTACCACTGTCCCTCAAGGAGTGAGTTGGACGAGTAGTTGAAGACCTTGCGGACGATGGCATTGCCAGCCGACAGCAGAATGGCCGCCAACACCAACCAGCGAGCGAAATAATTGACGCCGACATTCAAAACGTCGATCGCCGCGCACACCTTGAGCAAGCCTCGCATCATCTTCCCCCGGCCGGATGGCCGCCATTCCCCGTAAGTGCGATCGTCATCAGAGCCAACCCACCGCGTTTTCCGCGGAAGCCGGGCTTCAATAGCTCATTTTCGGCAAGAAACACAAGCAACCCGCAGGGAATACGCAATACCTATATGGTCTTGGCGGATTTTCTCCAAGACCTGTAAGCGATGCGACCGCCTCGCTAGGTACGAAGCTGGGCTCGCGCACCAGACCGGTTTCCGCTAGAAAGACTCTAAACTTACAGACGGATTGAGCCGAGATGCCGCTGCCGACCGATCACCCCAGGATTCCCCATGGCAAAGTTGGCGTCCTGCTCGTCAACCTCGGCACGCCCGATGGCACAGACCGACGCTCGATGCGTCGTTATCTTGAAGAGTTCCTGAGCGACCGGCGGGTGATCGAAACCTCGCGCCTGATCTGGTACCCCGTGCTCTACGGCATCATTCTCAACACGCGGCCGCAAAAGAAGGGCCGCGACTACGAAACCATCTGGAACCGCGAGCGCGACGAAAGCCCCTTGCGCACCTACACGCGCTCGCAGGCGGAGAAGCTTTCGGCCCGCCTTGGAGAGGGTGTCGTCGTCGACTGGGCGATGCGCTACGGCAATCCATCAATCGCCTCCCGTCTCGACGCCTTGCAGGCGGCGGGCTGCGAACGCATCCTCATCTACCCGCTCTATCCCCAATATGCCGCCGCCACGACGGCCACCGTCAACGACAAGGCCTTCGCCCATCTTCTCACCAAGCGCTGGCAGCCGGCGCTGCGCACCGTGCCGCCCTATCACGACGACCCCGTCTACATCGACGCTCTCGCCCGCTCGGTCGAGGAGCATCTATCGACGCTGTCCTTCGAGCCGGAGGTGGTGCTCGCCTCCTTCCACGGCATACCCAAGAGCTATTTTGCCAAGGGCGACCCCTATTACTGTCATTGCCAAAAGACGGCCCGCCTTCTCCGCGAGCGCCTCGGTTGGAGCGAAGACCGTCTTCGCATCACCTTCCAGTCGCGGTTCGGACCAGAGGAATGGCTCCAGCCCTACACCGACAAGACCGTAGAGGCGCTGGCGCAATCCGGCGTCAAGTCGCTTGCCGTCCTGACACCGGGCTTCGTCGCCGACTGTCTGGAGACCATCGAGGAGATCGGGGTCGAGAATGCCGACATCTTCCGGCAGAACGGCGGTGTCAACTTCGCCCGCATACCCTGCCTCAACGATGGCGATGACGGCATGGTGGTCATTGAACACGTGGTCCGCCGCGAACTTCAAGGCTGGTTTTGATCGGGACGATTGCGGGTTTTCTTAGCGTTCGCGAAGTTCACTGCGCGGCACAACCTTACTTTAAGCGACTATTACCCGGCTTTTCAGAGAAAGGCCGGATGTCGAACTTTGGCATTTCCGTTGCGAGTGCGACTAGAAAACTTGTTGCCGGCATGCTCTAATGTGTCGAGGGAACGGCATGGAAGGTACAGGCGCCGCCGTTTCACCCTTTATTAGCTATTCCCGTTGACCTGAAAGACGCGGAGATCTTCCGGCACCAGGGGTGCCGCGACAGGAGAGGTTTGAATGAATTCATCGCCCGTGCATGGCACGATCACCGGTCCCATTGTCATGATCGGTTTTGGCTCCATCGGACGCGGTACGTTGCCGCTCATCGAGCGGCATCTTGAATTCGACCGATCGCGCTTCGTCGTCATCGACCCGAGCGACTCCAGCAAGGATATCCTCGCCTATCACGGCATTCGCTTCATCCAGGCGAAGATTACCATCGACAACTATCGCGACATTCTGACGCCGCTGCTGACCGTCGGCGGCGGGCAGGGTTTCTGCGTCAACCTCTCGGTCGACACCGGTTCGCTCGACATCATAAAGCTGTGCCGGGAAATCGGCGCGCTCTACATCGACACCGTTACCGAGCCCTGGGAGGGCTTCTACTTCGACAAGGAAGTCGAGCCGGCCCACCGCACCAACTACTGGCTGCGCGAAGCGGTACGAACCGAGAAACGACAGAATCCAGGCGGCACCACCGCTGTTTCCTGCTGCGGCGCTAACCCCGGCATGGTGTCCTGGTTCGTCAAGGTCGCGCTCGAAAACCTCGCCAATGACATGGGTATCGCCTTCAAGCACCCACAAAACCGCGAGGAATGGGCGAGGCTGATGCAGACCGTGGGCGTCAAGGGCATCCACATTGCCGAACGCGACACCCAGCGCACGCTGATTCCCCATTCGATGGATGTCTTCCGCAACACCTGGTCGGTGGATGGTTTCGTGTCGGAAGGCCTGCAGCCGGCCGAACTGGGCTGGGGCACCGGCGAGACCTGGGAGCCGGAGACCGCACGTCGCCATGATGGCGGCTGCCAGGCGGCGATCTATCTTCTCCAGGCCGGCGCCAACACCCGCGTCCGAACCTGGTGCCCAACGCCGGGCTCTCAGTTCGGCTTCCTCGTCACCCATAACGAGGCGATCTCCATCGCCGACTATTACACGGTCGGCGAAGGCACCTATCCCGAATATCGGCCGACCTGCCACTACGCCTATCACCCGGCCAACATCGCGGTGCTCTCCCTGCACGAGATGTTCGGCGGCGGCGGCCAGGTGCAGACGACGACAGAGGTGCTGTCCGAGGACAAGATCATCGACGGCGCCGACGAACTCGGCGTGCTGCTCTATGGCCATGGCAAGAACGCCTACTGGTACGGCTCTCAGCTGACCATCGAAGAGGCGCGCAAGCTGGCCCCCTACCAGAACGCCACCGGTCTGCAGGTTACGTCGGCGGTACTGGCCGGCATGGTGTGGGCGCTCGAAAACCCCACGGCCGGCATCGTCGAGACCGACGAGATGGATCACAAACGCTGCCTTGAAGTGCAGATGCCCTATCTCGGACCGGTCAAGGGCTATTACACCGACTGGACGCCGCTTGCCGGCCGGCCGGGCTTCTTCCCCGAGGATATCGACGAAAGCAACCCCTGGAGCTTCCGCAATATTCTCGTCCGTTGACGGGAGGCTTTGCCGGTCCGGGGCGCTCAAGTAGCGCCCCGAACAACTGGCCTGTAGCGTTCGCTTGATAGTCCGATGCGTCCATCGGACCGGCGAACGCTTCATGAGCGACGGTCGGTTACGAACGTTACAGACCCACTATATTTCTACGTATAATGTAGTATGCTTATCCTGACCGGCCGTTTGCCGGCATGCGTATCCGCGCCCGACGCCGGGGGGCTTCGGGCAGCCGAGTATCTGTAAAATCAAAAGATTGGAGCAAACGGTCGATCCACGTCGATCGGCTTTTGCCGACGGGGGCCATTTTGAGTAATTCCATTTCGCTGTTGTTCTTTCGTACCGCCGCCATCTTACTGATCGTCGGCATGCTCTTCGGCATCTACATGTCGGCGAGCGGCAACCATGCCGCTACCGGGGCTCACGCCCATCTCAACCTGATCGGTTTCGTGCTGATGTCGATCTATGGCATCTTCTTCGCTCTCAACCCGCTGAAGAGCACTGGCCGCCTGCCCAAGATCCTCTGGGCGCTCAACACGATCGCCGCCGTGGTGATGTTCCCCTCGCTGGCACTACTGCTCAACGGCTACCCGAGCTTCGAGCCGCTGGTCGTCGCCGCGTCCTTCCTGGCGCTCTCGGGCGCCATCCTGTTCGCGGTGCTGCTGTTCCTGCCGGTCGCGGCTTGATCAACCCTTCCAGAGCAGGGTGTCGCGCGCGCCGGGAACGTCGAGCTCCTCAGGAAAGTCGGGGAAGACGAAGCGCTTTCCCGCCTTCTCGAAGGTGACGAGGCCGGTCGCCCGGTCGCGCGCCACGATATGCTCGCGCCGAACCTTGCCGACCGGACTGTCGAGAGTGAAGCGGATGGCGTTGATCCAGCTCGGCGTCGTGGCGGTGAGTTCGTCCTGCAGCGCGAAGAAGCGATCGAGCGTCACCCGGAAGGGGGCCGAATGGCGGATCGGCTCCGGCACATAGACCGAGAGCGTGCGAACCCGGTGGTCGTCGAGCGTCTCGATCAGCCGCGCCAGCACGTCGCGATGATCGTTGACGCCGCGCAGCAGCGGAAAATGGTTGTAGAGGCGGATGCGGTGCCGATCGAGCCGGTCCAGCACGTCGCCCACCTCGCCGCAGATCTCGTAAGGGTGGGCGAAGTGCAGCACCAGCCGCACGTCGGCCTCGGCCAGGAGATCAAGTTTCCGGTCGTCGGCGAATACCTTCGGCGCGAAGGCCGGCGTGCGCGTGTGTAGGCGGATCGACCGGATGGTCGGCACGGAGCGAATGCCGGCGAGCACCAAGCCGAGGTCGCGCATCGACAGCGTCAGCGGATCGCCGCCCGACAGCACGACTTCCGATACCTCCGGCCGCGTACCAAGATAGGCCGTCAACCGGCCCATCTCGGCGGCAAGACCCTTGAGGTCGCCGCCCTCGGCGTGGGCGTCGGTCAGGACGTCCTGTCGGAAGCAGTATTGGCAATGGCCGGCACAGATCGACGTCGGCATGAACAAGACGCGGTCGGCGTATTTATGGATGATCGCCTGCGAACCGGGCACCGGCATGTTGGAACGATCGTCGACCCAGTCCGGCACCTCGCCGCCGGTGGGCGCGCCGAAGCGCTCGCGCGTCGGCCGGACCATGCGGTGGAGCGGCCCCTCGGTATGGCCGAGCGCCGCCGCCTCCTCGTCAAGCTTGCGCTGATAGAAGGCGGGAACCTTGATGGGCAACAGCCGCTCGCTGGTGGCGAGCGCCGCGTAGGCGGCATCGAGGTCGTGCTGTTCGCCCGGTGTCGTGCGGCCAGAGGGAAGGGATCGAAGCGCGGTCATCAGAGTGTCAGGTCGACCAGGCCGGCGGCGCCGCTCTCGCAGCCGAAGGCCAGCTCGAGGCCGTTGGCGCTCCAGGCCAGCGCCGACACCGGCGCGCCATTCGGGCGAGCGAGCAACACTTCTTCACGGTCGGAGAAGCGGCTGAGCAGGATCATGCCGTCGTCATAGCCGAGGGCTGCGATCTCCTCCATGGGGTGGCAAGCGACACGGGTCACCAGCTCCTGCCGGCCGCCCAGTTCCAGCGGCCGCTGGCCCATCGGTCCGTCCTTGTGGAAGAACGGCCAGAGGACCGAGACGCCGGCCCCGGACGAGGCAAGATACCGTCCCTTGACCGACCAGGACATCGACTTCACCTTGGCCGGATATCCGGACATGCGCATGTGCTGGCCATCCCTGAGACGCCAGCCGTGCAGCGCCATCTCCTGCATGGAGGTGACGACGTTGGCGCCATCCGGGGACAGCGTCACCGCGATATGCGAGCCCTTCCATTCGAGCTCCTGCACCGGCGCGGCGGTCCCGGGGAACCACAGGCCGACGCCGTTGTAGCCGGCAATGGCCAATCTGAGGCCTTTGGGAAAGAAGGTGAGGCCGAGGGCAGCGCGCGGCCGCTCAAGCTCGTGCACC
This sequence comes from Pleomorphomonas sp. PLEO, assembly GCF_041320595.1. Lineage (NCBI taxonomy): Bacteria > Pseudomonadati > Pseudomonadota > Alphaproteobacteria > Hyphomicrobiales > Pleomorphomonadaceae > Pleomorphomonas > Pleomorphomonas sp. PLEO. Next base: position 1,139,674 of record NZ_CP166625.1, on the reverse strand, counting down.
TTGCCAGTTCCGTCGATCACCACCACGGTCCGCCCCGAGGCGAAGGCAACGGCGCCGCCCGGCCCGGCGGCCACCACGTCGATCCACTTGCGGCCACGTTCGGCGATCAGCGTGCTCGTGCCATCGGCGGTGGTGCGCATCACCTTGCCGTCGTCGCCACCAGTGATCACCGACTTGCCATCGACGGCCAGAACCGAGGCGAGAATACCACCGGCGTGCGGCTTCACCACGCGGCCAGCCGTGCCCAGCGCGATGGCGCCGTCGCCTGTGATGAAAGTCGGCACACCGCCGACATAATGAACATCGATGACATAGCCGGAAAGCGAAAGCGGAGTAACCTCGGGCAAGTTAGCGGCTCCGGAGCGGTGTTGGAACGTGTCGACGGGAGTGCGGCATCCCGCCTGCAAATGCAAGAGCCCCCTTGAAGCCGCATGGCAGCTTCCGGCGCCAAGTGGCGCCGCGCGGAGCGGGCCTGACGTGGCAAAGCCCCGTCAGGCGAAAGCAAAGCGGAAGCCAAGGGCCGGAGGCCCGCCGGCGACTGAGGCTGAATTAAACAGCCGCGGCCTTGAAGCCAGCCTCGAGCTCGGCGCGGTCGAGCCTGCGGCCGATGAACACCAACCGGCTCTCGTGCGCCTCGCCCGGCTTCCAGTCCCGCTGCAGGTCGCCCTCGACGATCATGTGCACACCCTGCACCACGTAGCGCTTCGGCTCGTCCGGGAACGCGAGGATGCCCTTGAGACGCAGGATGTTCGGCCCTTGCGCCTGGGTGATCTCGGTGATCCAGCCCAGAATCTTGTCCGGGTCGAGTTCACCGCCCTTGAGCGACACCGACGTCACCTCGGTATCGTGGTGAGTCTCGTGGCCATGATGGTGATGCTCGCCGTCATGATCATGGTGGTGATGGTCATGATCGCAATCCGGACCGCAGACATGATCATGGTCGTGGTCATGCTCGTCGGCGTCGAGGAAGGACGGGTCGAGTTCCAGCACCCGATCGAGATCGAAGGAACCCCGATCGAGGATCGCATCGAGCGCCACGCCCGAGCGCGTCGCCCGGTGGATGCTTGCGTAAGGGTTCAGCTGACGCAGGGTCTTCTCGACCTCGCGCAGCTGTTCCGGCGTGACGAGGTCGGTCTTGTTGAGGACGATGACGTCGGCGAATGCCACCTGATCCTCAGCTTCCGGCGCATCCCCGAGCCGGTCGAGGAAGAACTTGGCGTCGACCAGCGTCACGACGGCGTCGAGGCGGGCAAACTTCCTGACTTCCTCATCCATGAAGAAGGTCTGGGCGACGGGCACCGGATCGGCAATACCGGTGGTTTCCACCAAGATGGCGTCGAACGTGCCGCGCCGCTTGGCGAGATTCTCGACGACGCGGATCAGATCGCCGCGCACGGTGCAGCAGATGCAGCCGTTGTTCATTTCGAACACTTCCTCGTCGGTGTCGACCACGAGGTCATTGTCGATGCCGATCTCGCCGAACTCGTTGACGATGACGGCATAACGCTTGCCGTGATCCTCGGTGAGGATCCGGTTGAGCAGCGTCGTCTTGCCGGCGCCGAGATAGCCGGTGAGGACAGTGACGGGAATGGGCGGGGTGGCGGCCGGAGCGGACATGCGCATCTCCACGGATGAGAGGACCGCTGTCCTAGCACGCCCTCCTGACGGGCGCACGACAAAGGCGGACGGCGGTTCATGGAAAAATCTTCGGCCCCTAAATAAGTGTCATAGTTTCGTGTGAAAAGGGGATCACTCAAAGGTGTACAATGGCGACCGGCTAGATCGGCGCCGACGAGGGAGACGAAGCGGCATGAGCTTCAACCATCGCAAGAGTGTTACTCACCGTCTGGTACAGGCGGCTCGCGTCCATCGCACACGCGCCGCGGTCCACCTCGGCCGCATCGGATTGCACCCAGGTCAGGAGGCGGTGCTGAAAGCGCTCGCCGACCGCGACGGCCAGTCGATGTCGGAACTCGCCGCCGAACTCGCCGTGCAGCCGCCGACCGTCACCAAGATGATCTCCCGCCTCGGCGCGCAGGGGCTGCTCACCCGCCAGACCTCCAGCGCCGATGGTCGCCTCGCCCGCGTCTTCCTGACCGACGCCGGCCGCGAGCGCGCCGGCGCCGTCGACGCCGTCTGGAAGCGCGTCGAGAAGGAGGCCCTGGCCGGGCTCGACGAAAAGGATCGCAAGCGCCTCAAGAGGCTTCTGCGCCAGATCGAAAAGAACCTCATGCCGGCCGGTGTCGCCGCCCACGCCGACGACGACAACGACGACGAGGGGCCCGAAACGACGAGCAAGCCAGTCGCAGCGATCCTCCACGACGAAGCCGAGGAAGGCGCCACCGACTGAACCGCGCCGTCTCGAAGCGGGCTTACATCGGCACTGACAATACTTTAGTATGACTTTGAATCGATCCGGAGGCGGATTCCGCGCCGGTGACCTGTCCTTATGCGCCAGCGAAAACCTCAATGTCTTCTTCTGGGCCCACCCCGCCCTCGCCGTCCATTCCGCCTGCCCGCGCACCTCTCAAGGCCTTGCTGCCGCTGTTCGGCTCGACGATCGTTTTCGCCTGCCTCGACACGACGGCCAAGGCGATGAGCTACCACCTGCCGGTGATCGAGATTTCCTGGTTCCGCTACGTCATCAATCTGTTGATGGCGATGGCGGTGTTGAACCCGATCTCCTCGCCCGGCGCCTGGCGGTTCAAACTGCCGGGACTGCAGATCGTCCGGGCGCTGCTTTTGACGGTGATGACGCTCGCCAACTTCAGTGCCCTGCATTACCTGCAGGTGGCCGAGACGACGTCGATCGGCTTCCTGTCTCCGTTGGTGATCACGCTCCTGTCGGTCATCTTCCTTCACGAGAAGATCGGCATCCGCCGCGTCGTCGCCATCGTCGTCGGCTTCTTCGGCGTGTTGCTGATCACCCAGCCGGGCTTCGGCACCTTCCACCCGGCCATGCTGCTCGCACTCACCTCAATGGCGTCGGGCGCCGTCTACAATCTTGTCACCCGCCATCTGGCCACCCGGGTCAATCCGGGCTCGCTGGTGATCTCGCTTGCCGCCGTGCCAAGCCTCCTGCTGGTGCCGGCGTTGATCGTCGTCTGGCAGACGCCATCGTCGCCGCTCGTTTGGGGCCTATTGGTCTTCATGGGGGCCGCTGGCGGCTTTGGCCACTTCCTGGTGATGACGGCCCATCGCTTCGCAACGGCCGCCACCCTCGCCCCCTATGGCTACGTCCAGCTCATCTGGACCATCATCTCCGGCTATCTGATCTTCGCCGACCTACCGTCGGTCTGGACGCTGGTCGGCGCCAGCGTGGTCATCGCTTCGGGGCTATACTTGCTCAACCGCGAGCGCGTCCTGCACGCCCGCGCAATTGCCGCCGCCCGCGTTTGACGGAAAGAAAGCCGGCGGAAGGTCAGCGGCTCCGTACGTAAGCAATTCAGTTGACGTCGCCCGCTCTTATGTTTCATGTGATCGATTGAGAAGGCAGAAACAGGACCCTCTATGACCACCAGCAAACGGGAAGACCTCCGCCGATTCCGCCGCCGCCGCGTGACGCTGAGCCAGCTCGCCGCGCAGCTTGAGGTGTCGACCGCGACGGTATCCCTGGCGTTGCGCGACAACCCGGCCGTATCGGCCGAGACGCGCAAGCGCGTGCAGGCGCTGGCTGTCGAAATGGGCTACATCTACAATCGGCAGGCTGCCTCGCTGCGCACCGCTCGTACCGACATCGTCGGCGTCGTGGTGCATGACGTGCTCAATCCCTATTTCGCCGAGGTGTTCCGCGCCGTCGAGGCCGAGCTCGAGACCTACGGGCTCACCATCCTCATCTGCAATCACCGCGACAGCATCGAGCGCCAGCGCAATTTCGTCCAGGTGCTGCAGCAGCAGAACGCCGACGGCCTGGTGCTCTGCCCGTCGGTCGGCACCACCGTCGCCGACATCGATGCCATCATGCGCACTGGAACTCCGGTGACGCTAGTCTGTCGCGACGTCGATGGCGCCAACGCGCCGAGCGTGCGCGGCGACGACCGCCACGGCATGTACGAGATTACCCGCCTGCTGATCGACAAGGGGCACAAGAACATCGCCTTCGTCGGCGGCTTGCGCTACACCTCGTCAGGCCGCGACCGCTACGCCGGCTTCCTCGAAGCGATGACCGAGGCCGGCCTCGTGCCAGTGCTCGACATTCCCGAACTGATGACCCAGGGCGACGGCCGCAAGGCCGCCGAGATCATCGCCGGCCATTCGCCGCGCCCCTCGGCCGTCGTCTGCTTCAATGACGTTCTGGCCTTCGGCCTGATGAGCAGCTTTGCCCGCCTCGGCATCCGCCCCGGCATCGATATGGCCGTCACCGGTTATGACGATGTCGATGGCTCGGAGACATGGGCGCCGGCGCTGACCACGGTTGAGAACGGTTCGGAAGAAATCGGCCGGGAAGCGGCGCGCGCCATTTACGCGCTGATCGTCGGCGAGGAGCCGCCGTTCGAGCATAAACTCATAGCTCCGCATCTGGTCATTCGGGAATCGAGTGGCTGAGCAGGTGGTTTTCTGCCATACCACACTGGAATGGCAGGACGTTCCTGGGCGCTTTTTCCGGCAGTCCTGCCGCCGTCTTCCGGCGACCCGGTCGCCGACGAAAAAGGATCCGTCATGTTCGACACAGCCGCCCTTCTCGCCGTTCTCCGCCGCGCGCCGGTGGTTCCGGTGCTGATCATCGACCGCCTCGAGGACGCAGTGCCGCTCGGCACCGCGCTGGTCAAGGGTGGTCTGCCGGCACTGGAAGTGACACTGCGCACGCCGGTCGCCCTCGAAGCGATCCGGGCCATGAGCAGCATTCCGGGCGGCGTAGTGGGCGCCGGTACGGTGCTCGATCGCGCCCAGGCCAAGGCGGCCGTCGAGGCCGGAGCCAAGTTCCTGGTCAGTCCGGGCGCCACGCCCGACCTGCTCGACGCGGCGATCGAACTCGGCGTACCCCTGCTGCCGGGCGTCGCCACGGCATCGGAAGCGATGGTTGCCCGCGACAAGGGCTACCGCATCGTCAAGTTCTTCCCGGCCGGCCCGGCCGGCGGCCCGAAATACCTGCAGGCGCTCGCCTCGCCGCTCGGAGAGATGGTGTTCTGCCCGACCGGCGGCGTCAGCCTCGACAACGCGACCGATTACCTGAAGCTCAAGAACGTCATCTGCGTCGGTGGCTCCTGGGTCGCGCCGACTGACGCCGTCAAGGCTGGCGACTGGGCCCGCATCGAGCAATTGGCCAGGGAAGCGGCGGCGATCGCCGTCTGAATTTTCTGAAGCAGGCCTGAGCCTTTTTATTCGCCGATCGGGATGCCCGGTCGGCGAAGTCGTTTGATCAGGCTCGGGCCGGCGTAGCCACAACGTTGACCAGGCCCGACGACTCGATCTGCGCCGGCAACATGGCGCGGGAAAACAGGTAGCCCTGACCGAAATCGACGCCGAAATGCCTGAGCATATCGCGTTGCGCCGCCGTCTCGACGCCTTCGGCGATTACCGGGATGCCGAGATCGTGGGCGAGCGCGGTAATGCCGCGCACGATGGAGCGGCTCTCCCGCTCCTCGGTCAGCGTTGCCACGAAGGAACGATCGATCTTCAGGAGGTCGACCGGAAAATCCTTGAGATGGCTCAGCGAGGCATAGCCGGTGCCGAAGTCGTCGAGAGCGATCTTGATACCCTTGCTGGCCAGTTGCGAAAGGGTCGTCTGCACCTCGTCGGCGACCTTGGACAGCAGCACGTTCTCCGTCACTTCGACCATCAGCGCCGACGACGGCACGCCATACTCCTCAAGCGCACGGGTCAGGCAGTCGCAGAGGTCGCCGCGCCGAAATTGCGGCGTGGCGACGTTGATCGCTATGTGATCGAAGACGATGCCGCGGGCACGCCAGTCGGCCGCCTGACGCACGGCCTCGCGAATGACGAGGTCGCCGATGGCAAGGCCCAGCTGCGAATCGTCGAGGGCGATGCCAAAGAAGCCGGGACTGGCGATGAAGCCATCCGGCCGATGCCAGCGCAGCAGCGCCTCGAAGCCGGCAAGCACGCCGGTGCGAAGTGAATATTTCGGCTGGTAGTGCAGGCGGAGATCACCGCGATCGATGGCCTGACGGATGGCCCTCAGGATGGAGTGGCGCAGCTCGATGGCTTCGCGCATGGCCCGGTCAAACAGCACGAAACGGTTTCGTCCCTCGCCCTTGGCCTCGTAGAGGGCGATGTCGGCGTCCTTGAACAGCTGGTCGGCCGCCGTACCTGAGAGGGCACGGGCAATACCGACCGAGATGGTCACGGGAATTGATTCGGCATCGTAAGAGATCGGCTCCTGCAGGCCGCGCATCATCTGCTCGCCGATGGCGGTCAGTTCGTCCTCGCCGCCACAATCGGGCATCAACAGCGCGAATTCGTCGCCGCCAAGCCGGGCGACGATGCCAAGCTCGCCGACTGCTTCGCGCAGCCGCCGCCCCACCTCGGCCAGCAGGACGTCGCCGGCATGGTGGCCGAGCGTGTCGTTGACCGACTTGAAGTGGTCGACGTCGATCAGATAGAGGCCGACGGTACGGGCTGGTGTGCGAAAGGCCAAGGCACGATCGAGCCGCTCCTGAAATACGGCGCGGTTGAGAAGCCCCGTCACCATGTCATGAGTGGCGATGAAGTTGACTTCCTCCTCGGTGGCACGCTGCAGCGTCGTGTCCTGCACCGTCCCCAGAAGGCGGACGACCTTGCCGCGCTGAACTTCCGCCTCGCAGACGCACCGCGCCCAGCGGCGGCGACCAGATTCGGTGATCAGCGGTATTTCCGTTTCGAAGGACTCGCCGCGCTTCAGCACCCGGACGATCAGCCGCCTGACCTCGCCGGCAGCCTCCTCCTGACAATAGGCCAGCAGCGTCAGCAAATCGGGCGGCGTAGCCGTCTCGTCGAGTTCCAGAAGGCGGTAGATTTCGGCCGACCAGATCATGCGGTCGGCGGCAACGTCATATTCCCAACCGCCGATACGGGCGAGGCGCGCCGTCTGCTCGAGAAGGCGCCGCTGTTTGCCGATCTCCCATTTCTGGGCGGCGATCTCGGCATCCTTCTTGGCGCGGGTGATCTGGTCGAGTTCGCGGTCGATGCGGATGCGGCGGAGATGCAGTCGATCGATGATCGCATGTGTCAGGCGTTGCAAATTCTCGATATCGGAACTCGAAACCCGACGCCTTTCGCCGAACATCAACACCACGGCGCCGATGCACAGCCCCTTCTTCACTTCGATGGGAACACCGACAGCGGTCCGAAAGCCGCACTCGCCATGGACAAGCGGATGATCGCGAAACACCGGCTCGCTTGCCAGATCCTCGAACACCACCACATGGCCTGCGAGCACGGCCTGCTCGCTCACCGACGCCGATCGCGGCAAGGCGACGACATGCCGGCCAGCGGAAGCCTTGCACCAGGAACGATCGGTATCCTGAAAGGTAATGACGGCGACATCGGCGCAAAGCAGGCTGCGCGCCAGTTCGCAGAGACCGTCGAATTCCGGTTCGGACGGCGTATCCAGAATGCGGTAGCGATAAAGCTCGCGCAGCCGCTTCTTCTCGATTGCGCCCGATCTGGTCATCACCCTCGTCACTCCCCGGCTCGGAAGAATCACCGCAGCCGTCCCCGAGTGGGGGAGTGTGAGTGGGGATCGTTTCAAAACCCTGAATACGACCGGTAAAAAGCGAGTTATCCAATAAACGAACGGCCGCCGGATGAACCGACGGCCGTTCCAACCTAGGCTTTGTCAGGAGGTGCGCTTAGAGCGCGCCCGGCAACGACAGACGTCCGACACCACGGGCAACCGCCACGGCCAGCACGATCTTCAGCAGATCGCCGAGGACGAAGGGAATCAAGCCAAAGGTAACGGCCTTCTCGGCGCCAATCAGCCAGGCCAGGAAGGCAACACCCAGGGCCATCAGCACCACCTCGCCTGCGAAGGCGGCGGCAACGACACCCCAGAACCGACCAGCCGTACGCTCGGCGATCAGGCCGGCGACGAAGGCGGCACCAACGAAGCCGACGAGGTAACCGGCGGTCGCCGGCTTGACGAACATCATCGCCATCGAAGCGCCGCCCGACAACACCGGCAGGCCAAGTGTTGCCTCCGCGAGGTAGGTAAGAACGGCGACGGCACCGAGGCGAGCCCCGAAGAGCAGACCGACCAGCAGCACGGCGAAAGTCTGCATCGTCATCGGCACCGGGAAGAACGGTACTTCGATCTGCGTCGCAGCGGCGATCAGCAGCGAGCCGAACACGACGGCGGCCGCTTTGACGGCGAGGTGCGAATTGGCAAGTGAACGGGTGAAGGCGGTGGACGGCTGGTTCAGAATGGTCAAGTCTCGGTCCTTTCCGGCGAGGCGGCGCGGCTTTGCCGATCACGGCATCGCAGCGCGCATGTGCGGCGGCTTTCCTGGGGACAAAAACATCTGCTTGATCCCGCGTCAAGATCGGTAGGCGGCAATTGATACGAGATACTACGTAGAGCAACGAAGGTCTCCACTGAAGCCTGCCGCCAATCGCAGCGACGTCCGCCAATTTTCCACCTGTCGACAGGCAGTTGTCCTCTCCGAAGGCTCCAGACTTCTGTGCTTGAGCTGGGACTTCTCAAACAGGATCGCGGACGTCGTCTATTGGCTGCTTCCTCGCGATCAGCATCAGGGGTCGATGTCGGAAGCGCTAGCGTTGGTGGTTGTGACATTGCCCCCTGCGGATCGCTCGGCTCCATCTTTGGCACTGTCGGCCCGGGCAACACCGCTTGTCTCGCTCTCCTCGCCCGGAGCGGCTTTCACCTGACCGGCGCGCACGTTCGCGCGTCGCCCAATCGTCAGGGCACTACCGTGGTTCTTGGGTATCAGCTGGCTTTGGGCTTGGTCTGTCGGGAGTGTCGCGCTTTGGGTTGGCGTGTCCCGAGGCGGCAGACAGCAAAAAGCCCTCGGCGATTTCTCGTCGAGGGCTTTGTGTTGGTTCGGGTTTCATGAAGAGCTATTATCGTGTGATGTTGATTTTGTTTGTCTTGCCCTTTGCAGGCCTGGCAGCGACCTACTCTCCCGCGTCTTAAGACGGAGTACCATTGGCGCTGGGGAGTTTCACGGCCGAGTTCGGGATGGGATCGGGTGCATTTCTCCCCGCCATGACCACCAGGCCGGCGAAGGGCAAGAGCTCATGGCTAGCTTTGAGGGCTGGTCATGAGCGAACGTATGGTCTTTGGCGGCTTATGAGGGCCGGATCGTGTTTTGTATTTCGTGTCCTTGTTTCATCCTTTTGGATGGACAGGGATAATGAGAGCGATAAAGCCGATCGAGCTATTAGTACCGGTAAGCTTCACGCATTACTGCGCTTCCACACCCGGCCTATCAACGTGGTGGTCTACCACGGCTCTGATAGGGAGCACTAGTTTTGAGGTTCGTTTCCCGCTTAGATGCTTTCAGCGGTTATCGAGTCCACACTTAGCTACCCTGCAATGCGGCTGGCGCCACAACAGGTCCACCAGAGGTATGTCCATCCCGGTCCTCTCGTACTAGGGACAGATCCTCTCAATACTCCTACACCCACGGCAGATAGGGACCGAACTGTCTCACGACGTTCTGAACCCAACTCACGTACCACTTTAATCGGCGAACAGCCGAACCCTTGGGACCTTCTCCAGCCCCAGGATGTGATGAGTCGACATCGAGGTGCCAAACGATGCCGTCGATATGGACTCTTGGGCATCATCAGCCTGTTATCCCCGGCGTACCTTTTATCCGTTGAGCGATGGCCCGTCCACGAGGGACCACCGGATCACTATGGCCGTCTTTCGACTCTGCTCGACGTGTCAGTCTCGCAGTCAGGCAGGCTTATGCCATTGCACTCGTCGACCGATTTCCGACCGGTCTGAGCCTACCTTCGCGCGCCTCCGTTACTCTTTGGGAGGCGACCGCCCCAGTCAAACTACCCACCACACACTGTCCCGGACCCGGATGACGGGCCGCGGTTAGACAGTCATGACGATAAGGGTGGTATTTCAAGGATGGCTCCATCTGAGCTAGCGCCCAAACTTCATAGCCTACCACCTATCCTACACATGCCGACACGAATGCCAGTGTGAAGCTATAGTAAAGGTGCACGGGGTCTTTCCGTCTGACCGCAGGAACCCCGCATCTTCACGGGGAATTCAATTTCACTGAGCCTGTGCTGGAGACAGCGGGGAAGTCGTTACGCCATTCGTGCAGGTCGGAACTTACCCGACAAGGAATTTCGCTACCTTAGGACCGTTATAGTTACGGCCGCCGTTTACCGGGGCTTCAATTCGGAGCTTGCACCCCTCCTCTTAACCTTCCGGCACCGGGCAGGCGTCAGACCCTATACGTCGCCTTATGGCTTCGCAGAGCCCTGTGTTTTTGTTAAACAGTCGCCACCCCCTAGTCTGTGCCCCCCGATTATGGTTGCCCACAACCGGGGCCTCCTTCTCCCGAAGTTACGGAGGCAATTTGCCGAGTTCCTTCAGCACAATTCGCTCAACGCCTTGGTATACTCTACCAGTCCACCTGTGTCGGTTTGGGGTACGGTCTGATGCAGGGGCTATTTCCTGGAACGCTGAGACAGCAAAGCCAATCCGATAAGGCCTTACGATCCTTCACATCCGTCACCACCTGCTGGCTGAGGAATATTTACCTCATTCCCATCGACTACGCCTTTCGGCCTCGCCTTAGGGACCGGCTAACCCTGCGAAGACTAGCTTTACGCAGGAACCCTTGGACTTTCGGCGAGGGTGATTCTCACACCCTTAGCGTTACTCATGTCAGCATTCTCACTTCCGATACCTCCAGAGGTCCTCACAGATCCTCCTTCACAGGCCTACGGAACGCTCCGCTACCGCTTGCACAAGTGCAAACCCATAGTTTCGGTGCACGGCTTGAGCCCCGTTACATTGTCCGCGCAGGAACCCTTGACTAGACCAGTGAGCTGTTACGCTTTCTTTAAATGATGGCTGCTTCTAAGCCAACATCCTGGTTGTTTTGGGATTCCCACATCGTTTCACACTTAGCCGTGACTTCGGGACCTTAACTGATGGTCAGGGTTGTTTCCCTTTTCACGACGGACGTTAGCACCCGCCGTGTGTCTGCCGGATAGTACTCTCGGGTATTCGGAGTTTGCTTAAGATCGGTAAGTCTGTAGGACCCCCTTGCCTATGCAGTGCTCTACCCCCCGAGGTATTCGTCCGACGCTCTACCTAAATAGATTTCGCGGAGAACCAGCTATTTCGAGGTTTGATTGGCCTTTCACCCCTAGTCACAAGTCATCCCCGACTTTTTCAACAGGCGTGGGTTCGGTCCTCCAGTGCGTGTTACCGCACCTTCAACCTGCTCATGACTAGATCACCTCGTTTCGGGTCTAATCCGTCGAACTGAACGCCCTGTTCAGACTCGCTTTCGCTGCGCCTACACCTAACGGCTTAAGCTCGCTCGACAGACTAAGTCGCTGACCCATTATACAAAAGGTACGCCGTCAGCATTGCAGCCTCCGACTGTTTGTAGGCATCCGGTTTCAGGAACTGTTTCACTCCCCTTGTCGGGGTGCTTTTCACCTTTCCCTCACGGTACTGGTTCACTATCGGTCGCTGAGGAGTACTTAGGCTTGGAGGGTGGGCCCCCCACGTTCAGACAGGATTGCACGTGTCCCGCCTTACTCAAGGATCAATTGGATATCTGTGCATACGGGGCTGTCACCCATAATGCCGGCCATTCCAAACCGTTCTGCTTTAAACCAATTGACCACTGGCCTGGTCCGCGTTCGCTCGCCACTACTTGCGGAGTCTCGGTTGATGTCCTTTCCTGCAGGTACTTAGATGTTTCACTTCCCTGCGTTCGCCTCTAATCCCCTATGTATTCAGGGATAAGATATCTTCATAATTGCAAACAGTAACCGGATGGCAGTTTTGCCGAGCCGCTTTCCCTGCCGGGCGCGCTTTCGACTGCCAACTGATCACTGTTCGCTGAAGATGGGTTCCCCCATTCGGAAATCCACGGATCAAAGCTTGTTCGCAGCTCCCCATGGCTTATCGCAGCGTACCACGTCCTTCATCGCCTCTCAGCGCCAAGGCATCCACCAGATGCCCTTACGTCACTTGATCGCTCTCATTACCCATGCCCATCCCTTGCAATG